>CAXTOB010000063.1:4092-20471 GCA_964245505.1 uncultured Acetobacteraceae bacterium
GCGCGGGTGCCTGCGTCCCGCTCGCGCGGGCCTGATAGGAGCGGGCCAGCTTGCACGAGGCTTGGCCGCACCGTTGCGTTTGGGAGCGGCGGCAGGTCGTTATCCTCACCGTGTCGCCGCAGCGCTGCGACGATGCCCGGCACATCTGCGGGCGTGAGCGCCGTCAGCACCGTCCGGTTGATCAGGGCGGCCGGTTCTTGATCGGCCATGCCGATGTCGCTTGTCCACTCAAGGGTGAACATCTGATCCGGCGACGTTTCGCCGATTGAGAGGCCGAGCGTCTGTTCGAAGGCTTCTGCAACCGCTTGTGCGCCCTTCATGAGGGAGACCGGCGTCTTGGAAAGGCGGATGCGGAAGCGCCCACGCTTATCGCGGTCGAGAAAGGAGTAGAAGGACACCATGTCCTCGACTTCGACGGGGTGGATGCCAAGGCCGCTGGCGATTGCGGCCACGGCATCGTTGCTGAGATACCCGAAGCGCTGCTGAACCTGCTCGACGATGTCCAGCAGCCGGGAGCGATCCGCGCCGACGGCGCGGATTTCGTCATCGACCGCGTTTCGTGTCGCCATGCAGGTCACGATCAAGTCTCCAGGCTGTGGCAGCGATGGCCGGCACATAAAGTGGACTTGGACGTTAGCGGGTGAACTCCCGATGCGGACAGGATCGGAAACTACTCAGAAGGCCGGGGTTCCGCCCCGAACCCGGCCAGAAGACGATCCTCGTTTGGGTGCGTAAATTAGGGGTCAAGGGGACGACTGTCCCCTTGCGGGTGCAGGGCAGCGCCCTGCAACGAAGATTGAAGGTCAGCTCACGCCGAGCATCCGGCAAAACCGGTTTTTGCAACCATCCAGCACGAAGGCGTGCATCAGGGCACGACTTCCCGCTCGAAAACGCCCATCCAGCATCGGCTGCTTTCCCTGCGGGCCGCTTCGACGGTGTCGCCGTCCTCGTCCCCTGATGCAATACAGGTCGATGTATCACCGCGGACAGCGATCATACTTTTCGGGTGTAGGTATAAGCCGATCCTACCGAAGCGTTACCTGAGCGCCCATGCAGTAATTGGTGTGGCGCCATCTTTCTTCGGCGACTGCGCCAGTAATAAAGCTGTCATATTTCGCAACGTCAACTAATATGTGCCGCTAAACTGGCGGCATCTGGGGAAAACCACCATGAGTTTGAAATCTCCTCTTTTGATCATGCGTGCGGCTTGCTTGGCGGCCACCGCACTCGTGGCGGCGAGCTGCACGCAAGGGGCGCCTGCGGGCGGCTCTGGGCTTTCTGACGCGAGCAGTCCAGGCGCGCCATCCAATCTCTCGATGACGCAGACATTGCAGGGCAGACCTGAATTCAGCGACTTCAGGAATGTCGTCAAGTTGGCTGGACTTTGGAACAGCCTGGACACCTCGCAGGGCCTGACGATCCTCGCACCGACCAACGCGGCGTTCGATCACAGTGACCCCGGTTGGCGCGGAAACATGCTGCCGCAGTTTTCGGTCCAAGGCGGGAACAATGCCAGCACGTATAAAAGGCAGGTGCTCATCAAAACGGCTGAAATCGCAGGCGTTCATCCTCCTTCGGATTTTATCGGCAAACTTCAGGACGTACGCACGGTTGGTGGAGATATCCTGCATATCGATGGCAGGACGCCGGGGATCGTGACGATCACCAGCGGTTCGACGCCGGTGTCTCAGTTCGGGGTATCCCCCAGCAGAAGTTCGGCAAATATGCAGATGCCGCCGTTGCAGACGTCCAACGGCCTGATCTATTCGCTGGACGCGATCACCGTCAAAGACACCAATTAGTCTCGAACCGAGGCTGAGCCGGCCAGCCCGTGCGGCTGGCCGGCTTCAGTTCGTTTGGGCGGCGACCGAGCGGAAGCGCCAGAGCGCCAGGGTCAGGAAAAACGCAGCGACGACCGCGACCGCAACGAATTGCGGCCATACGATACCCAAGCCGGCGCCGCGGTAGAGGATGGATTGAGCAAACGAGACGAAGTGAGTTGAGGGCGAGACCTCCATGATGGTCGAAAGCCAGTGCGGCATGCTTTCCAGCGGCGTGTTGCTGCCCGAAAGCATGTTCATCGGCAAATATACCAGCATGAACAACAGGCCGAGCTGCGGCATCGAGTTTGTTATAGTGCCCAGGAAGATGCCGATCGAGGTTGCGAAAAACAGGTAGATGACAACGCCCACCATGAACAGCGGGATGGACCCGGCAATCGGCACGGCCAGGATGGCGCGCACTACCACATAGAGCGAGAAGCCGACGGCCAGGGTGATGATCAGACCGTTCGCCCAGATTTTCGACATCGCGATCTGGAACGGCGAGATCGGCATCGCGAGCAGATGATCCATCGTGCCGTGCTCGCGCTCACGGATAACGGCGGCGCCGGACATGATGATGGCCAGCATGGTCACGTTGTTGATGATGGCCATGACGCTGGAGAACCAAGCGGTGGTGACGTTGGGATTGAACGCGATCCGCACGATGAGATTGACCGGTGATAGCGGTATGCCCTCGGCGTTGGAGAGATAATCGGCGATTTCGGTGTTGATGATCTGCGTGGCATAGCCGGAGCCTAGACCGGCCTGGACCATGGCGGTGGCATCGACGTCGATCTGCAGCGCGGGCGATCTGCCGGCCAGAACGTCGCGCTCGAAGTAGGTCGGGATGTCGATCACGAACGTGTAGCGGCCGGCGTTCAGGTCGGGCACGATGTCGGCGACCGCGATCGGCTGCGGCGGTAGGAACAGCGGCGGCAGGAACGCATGCATGATGCGGCGGGACAGCGGCGAGTTGTCCTCGTCGGCATAGGCGATGGACGCCTTGTTCAGCTCCTGCGAGTTGCTCTGCGCCTGGCTGATCACGGCAAACGAGAAGGCGTAGATCACCAGCACGATCAGCACCGTGTCATGCAGGAAGCTGCGCAGCTCCTTGGTTCCGAGCCAGAAGATGGTCCCTACGCTGCGTAGGGCGCGGTTGAGCATCAGCGTTCCTGCTTGTGGAGCAGCAGCGCGCTCAGGCCGATCAGCACCGGTACGAACAGGCTGAGTTCGACGAGGTCGAGCGAAAGTTCGTGGAAGCCGAGGCCCTTGGTGAATGTGCCGACGCTGATCGGAACGAAGTAGGTCATTGGAAAGCCGAGGCCGATGTACTTCGCGGCTCCGGTGAGCGAGGAGACCGGGCTCAGCATGCCGGAGAACTGGGTCGCCGGCAGCACCGTCAGGATGGCGGTGCCGAACAGGGCGGCGATCTGCGTCTTGGTGAAGGCCGAGATCAGCATGCCATACGCCGTCGTCGCCGAAACGTCGATCAGGGCGCCGAGCAGCAGGGCCGGGAAGCTGCCCTTCAGCGGCACGTGGAACAGGAACAGCGCCATCAGGAACAGCAGGGTGAAGGTGGCCATGGCGATTGCGATGTAGGGGAGCTGCTTGCCGATCAGGAATTCGAGGCGGCTGACCGGGGTGACATAGAGGTTGGTGATCGAGCCGAGCTCCTTTTCCCGCACGATGGCGAGCGCCATGAGAATGGCTGGGAACAGGGCGAGCATCATGCAGATGGTGGACGGGACCATTGCGTAGATGCTGTCGAAGTTCTGGTTGTACTTGTAGCGGATGACGAGGTTCGCGGGCGGCCGTACTGCAGGCAGCGTGGTCGTAATGGCCGGGTCGGCGAGGTAGAGCGTTTGGATGCCCTGCAGGTAGCCGCGGATGGTCTGCGCCCGGAATGGCATGGCGCCGTCGATGGTGGCCGAGACGAATGCCGGACGCCCGCGCTTGATGTCGCGGCCGAAGCCCGGCGGAATCTCGATGGCGGCCGACACGGCGCCGCTCTGCATCTGGCGGTCGCGTTCGGCGTAGCTGGAGAGCGGCGGCTGCTCGCTGAAGTAGCTTGAGCCGCGCAGCTCTTCGAGGTAGGCGCGGCTGGCATTCGTCTGATCGCGGTCGAGGACGGCGAAGGAAAGGTTATCGACGTCGGTCGTAACCCCGAACCCGAACACGATCATCAGCAACGCCGTGCCGAACAGGCCAAACCCGAGCCGGATCGGATCGCGTACTAGCTCTAGGCTCTCGCGGATCGTGTAGGCCATCAGGCGGCGCAGGCTGAATGGGCTGTGCCGGCTGGCTTGCGGAGTGGTGTGGGCCGGGGTGGGCGGGGGCGCCGCGGCTCCTGGGGCAGCTTTGGCCGTCCGTGCCTGGATCGTTTCCTCCAGATAGCCGATGAACGCGTCCTCGAGCGATTTGGCGCCGCGCGCGGCCACCAGTCCGGCTGGCGTGTTGGTTGCCAGGACGCGGCCCGAGTCCATCAGCGAGATGCGGTCGCAGCGGGCCGCTTCGTTCATGAAGTGCGTCGAGACGAAGATCGTCACACCCTGGTTGCGGGACAGGTCGATCAGCAGCGACCAGAAACGGTCGCGCTCAAGCGGGTCCACGCCGGAGGTTGGCTCGTCGAGGATCAGGATTGCAGGGTCGTGCACGATGGCCACCGCCAGCGACAAACGCTGGCGGATGCCGAGCGGCAGGTCCAACGTGCGCTGGTCGAGGTAGGAGGCAAGCCCGAAGCGGGCAACCAGGTCGGCGATGCGGGTCTTGGCCGGGCCGGGCTGCAGATGGAACAGATGGGCGTGCAGGTCGAGGTTCTGCTGCACCGTCAATTCGGTGTAGAGCGAGAACGACTGCGACATGTAGCCGACCTGGGCCCGCGTCTGCATGTCGCCGACGTTCACCGGATGACCGAACAGCAGCACGTCACCGCTGGTGGCGGGCAGCAGGCCGGTCAGCACCTTCATGGTGGTGCTCTTGCCGCAGCCGTTGGAGCCGAGGAAGCCGAAGATCTCGCCGCGCTGGATGGTGAAGCTGACGTCGTGGACGGCGGTGAAGTCGCCGAACCGGACGGTGAGGTTGCGCGCGACGATCACCGGTGCCGCGGCCGTGGCAACCCGGGGCGGAACGACCAGCGCCACATGGCCGCGGCGCTGGGCCTCCGGCAGCACGGCGATGAAGGCATTCTCCACGGTTGCGGTGTGGGTCGAGGCCTTCAGGGCGGCTGGCGCGCCGCTGGCGAGCACGCGGCCAGCGTTCATCGCGATCAGCCAATCGAACTGCTCCGCCTCCTCCATGTAGGCGGTCGCGACGACGACGCTCATCGACGCACGGCGGGCGCGCATCAGGTCGATTAGGGTCCAGAACTGCCGGCGGGATAGGGGGTCCACCCCCGTGGTGGGTTCGTCCAGGATCAGCAGGTCCGGGTCGTGGATCAGCGCGCAGCACAGGCCGAGCTTCTGGCGCATGCCGCCCGAGAGTTTCTTTGCCGGGCGATCGGAGAACGGGGTGAGCCCGGTGGCTTCGAGCAGCTCTGCGGTGCGCCAGGCGCGTTCGGCTGCTTCCTGGCCGAACAGGCGGCTGAAGAAGGCGATGTTCTCGCGCACGCTGAGGTCGGGGTAGAGGTTGCGGCCCAGCCCCTGCGGCATGTAGGCCACGCGTGGGCACAGCAGGGTTCGATAGCGGACGCTTGCCATGTCGCCGCCCAGGACCTGGACGGAGCCGGCCTGGATGCGCCGGGCGCCGGCGACCAGGCTGAGGACGGAGGATTTGCCGACGCCGTCCGGCCCGATCAGCCCGATCATGCCGCCCGCGGGGATCACCAGGCTCACGTCATCCAGGGCGAGCACCTTCCCGTAACGGAGCGTGACGCCGTCCAGGCGGGCAGCCGGGAGATTGTCCGGCGTCATCTCGGTGCGGCGGCTTGCAGCGTCGCCGGCCAGGCCGTTTTGGGATCGGTGAGAACATAGGCCAGGCCGGGCAGCCCGCTTTTCACCGGGGTGGTCCGGGTTTGCAGGCGGGCCGGGTCGATGCGCACGCGGACGCGGAACATCAGGCTGTCGCGCTCGTCCTTGGTTTCGACGGTCTTGGGGGTGAACTGCGCCTGTGCCGCGACGAAGGTCACCGCCGCGGGGATGGGATGGCCGGGGTAGGCGTCCAGCACGATGCGCGCCTCCGAGCCGATCTTGGTGCGGCCGGCTGCGGCGGTTGGCAGATAGACGTCCATGTAGATGTCGTTTCTATCGAGCATCGTGAAGACTTTGCCGCCGGCGGGGAGGACTTCGCCGATGTTGGCGATGCGGTATTCGATCGTGCCGGCGCGCGGCGCCACCAGCGTGTTGTATGAGATGTTGACCTGGTCGAGCGCCACGACCTGCTGGGCGGCCGCAAGGGCCTGCGCTGCCGCCGCAGCCTGCGCGACATCGGCATTGACGGCGTCGTTGGCGCCGTTCAGCGCCTGCTGTCTTTGATCGACGAGTTCCCGGGTTGCGAACTCTGATTTTTCCAACGTTGTGGCCCGGGATAGCTCCTGCTGTGCGAACACCACCTGGGTTCTTTCTTGCGCCAGGGCCGCCATCGACTGGCGGATGGTTTGCTGTGCCTGCAGCACGAGAGCCTGCGATTTGGCGAGCGAGGCTTCGAGATCTTGGCTGTCCATCAAGGCCACGACCTGTGCAGGCGCGACTTCGTAGCCCTCGTCAACGTTGAGCACGGTGATCCGGCCGGCAAACTTCGTGTCGATGTCGATCTCATCCGCCTCAAGCCGTCCGTTGCCCGATGCGATACCCGCGGGTAGCCCCGGGGGGCGGTGCAGCCACCAGTACGAGCCTCCAGCCGAGAGGATCAGGATCGCCGCGAGCGACAGCGCGACCCTGCGCCACCGATGTTTCTGCGGCACGGCTGCCTTTTGCGGGATGATCGCCGGCAGGTTCGGCGTGGGCGTGGGCGCGGTCATGGCCGTGGTGCCCGGCACGGGAGCGATGGTGGACTCAGGAGCGATGGTGGGATCGGGGCTGAGCGTGGTTTTTATCTCGTCGGCCATCAAGGGTGCCGGCTCAACTGGCGGCTCATCGCTGGGCGGCAGTGCTTGATCTTCATGGGATGCAGTTTACCTGGACAGGCCGTGACGGCGGGAGGGCCGGATTCTACTCAGGCTGCCTCTCGCTTCAGGCTGCCTCTCGCTCGTGCAGCCCAGTTTGGCCCGGAAACGCCGTGTTGCACGGGCCAGGACCATGGCCGGGATCACGCGCTGACCGGGCCCGGTCCCAACGCCGCAGCTTCCGGTAGAAGCTGTTGTACGACCTGTATTACGTGACTAACCGCAGCCTGCTGCTGGACTTCAGGATCGTGCTGGCCACCGTCCGCGTAGTGGTGCTGCAGGCCGGGGCGCGGTGATGACGGCACGCAAGCAGAGCATCCATCCCAACCGGCACCCCAACTGGGAGACTGCTTCCGTGCGCACGATCCTGCTCGCCGGGGCCGCGGTGGTCGCCCTAGGCTCTGTTGCGCTGCGTCAGTTGCAAGGGAGTGACAAAACCTAGTTGCAAGCAGCGCGGAGATATCGGATCATTGCGCATACGGCACCTCTGTGCAGGTGAGGTCGGGGCAATAACGATCGCGCTGAGGAGACAAACATGCCCAGCTATGTTTGGCGTATGGCTCTGGCCACGCTCGGCCTGGGCTGTTTGGTGACCACGGCCGCATCGGCAACCACGGTAGGCTTCAATGGGTTGACGGTAGGCGCTCCATTCACGGGATACGCCCAGAACGACTTCACGGTTGCTCCGATATTGGGGGCCTGGATCGTCAGCGGCTACGGCAACCCAGGCCCGTCCATCATCTTCGTGGACAACCAGGGCGTGGGCGGACAGATGTCCAGCGTCGCCGTGACCGAAGCCGGTGAGGATTTCACACTTGGCGCCATCGATCTCTACTCCAGCATTACGCCCATCCCCTACACGCTTCTTGGCACGCTAGGGGGGCAAACAGTGTTCAGCGTCTCGGGCACGGTGCCGAATACGTTCGGCAACTTCGCCACTGTGCCCAGCACCTACGCAACGGCCGTCATCGATCGGCTTCAGGTGACACTCACCACCGTCTCGATCGGCGGGATTGGCAGCAACCCATATGGGATCGACAACATCGTCGTTTCTGCCGTGCCCAGCCCGGTGCCCGAGGCGCCAAGCTTGTGGTTGCTCGGAGCCGCCCTTGTCGTTCTGGGCGGGATGGCTGTGTTCCCACAGAACGCCTGACAGCCCGCTTTTAGAAGTATGAGGCGATGCTGTATGGGTGAGTTGCAGAGCCATTAGCATGACAGGCTGCCCCAAAGGCATGTCTTGGGTCCAAGTTGGCATGGATCATTTCGCGCCGCCGAGGCCAAGATCAGGCAGGGGGACGGCGCCGAACAGGCCGGGCTGCTTGCTGCCGACGAGTGGTCCCCGTGTCACGCGTGGGTCTTGCGGCGCCCCACCGTGCCGGCGTCAGCAGCCACCGGCTTGAGCCATTCCCGCAGCTTGGACCACCGGCGGCGTGCGCCGGCGTTGCGGACCGCCATGGCAAGCGCCTTGCGTTGGCCGACGAGCACCACCAGCCGCTTGCCCCGGGTCACGCCGGTGTAGAGCAGGTTGCGCGCCAGCATGGCGTAGTGCTGGGTCATGAGAGGGATCACCACCACCGGATACTCGGAGCCCTGCGCCTTGTGGATCGTGGTCGCGTAGGCGAGCGCCAGCTCGTCGAGCTCGCCGAAGCCGTACTCCACCTCGCGCCCCTCGAAGCTGACCGTCAGCGCGCCGTCCTCCATGTCCAGGGTGGTGACGATGCCGAGGTCGCCGTTGAACACGTCGCGCTCGTAGTCGTTGGTCACCTGCATGACCTTGTCGCCGGGGCCGTAGGTCCAGCCGAACCGCTCCACCCGTTGCTCGCCGGGCGGGTTCAGCACTTGCTGCAGCTCGATGTTCAGCGTCCGGGCGCCTAGGCTGCCGCGGTTCATCGGGCATAGCACCTGCACGTCGCGCACGGGGTCCAGCCCGAACCGGGCCGGCACGCGGTCGCGCACCACGGCGAGCAGCTTGCGGGTGGCGTCCTCGGGCTCGGCGGCCTCGACGAAGTAGAAGTCCGAGCCGTCCGGCGACGTCAGCTCGGGTAGCTGCCCCTGGTTGATGCGGTGGGCGTTGGTGATGATCCGGCTTTGCGCCGCCTGGCGGAACACCTCCGTGAGGCGTACCACCGGTATGGCGGCGGAGGCGATCACGTCTGCCAGCACCTGGCCGGGACCGACGCTCGGCAACTGGTCCACGTCGCCCACCAGCAGCAGCGCCGCCGCGTCCGGCAGCGCCATGAGCAGCGCCCGCATGAGCGGCACGTCCACCATGCTGGCCTCGTCCACCACCAGCAGGTCGCAGTCGAGCGGGTGCGCCTCCCCGCGCTTGAAGCCGCCCGATTTCGGGTCGGCCTCCAGCAGGCGGTGGATGGTGCGGGCTTCTAGCCTGGTGCTTTCGCTCAGGCGCTTGGCGGCCCGGCCGGTGGGCGCGCAGAGCGCAACCCGGACCCCCTTGGCGCCGAGCACCTGCAGGACCGAGCGCACCAGGGTGGTCTTGCCCACGCCGGGGCCGCCGGTGATGACCAGCACCTTGGATCGTATGGCCAGGGTCAGTGCGTCCCGCTGGCTCGGCGCCAGGGCCAGCTCTGTCCTGGCCTCCACCCAGGGGATCGCACGCGCGGCGTTGATCTCGGGCCATGGCGGCCGGCCGTGGGACAACAGGCGCAGCCGCCCGGCGATGGCCTGCTCGGAGTGGTAGAGCCCGGCCAGGAACACGCAGGCCTCGCCGTCCACCGTGTCGGCCACCAGCTCGCCGTCGCCAAGCTCAAGGGCAAGGGCGTCTTCGATCAGGCCGGGTCCGACCTCGATCAGCTCGGACGTGCTGCGGGTCAGCTCGGCGGTGGGCAGGCCGCAGTGGCCCTGGCCCGTTGCCTCGGCCAGCCCGAACGACAGGCCGGCGCGCACCCGGATCATCGCCTCCTTCTCGATGCCCAGCTTGGCCGCGACCTGGTCGGCGGTGCGGAAGCCGATGCCGCGGATGTCGCGTGCCAGCCGGTAGGGGTTCTCGGTGATGATCGCGATGGCGTCCTGGCCGTAGGTCTTGTAGATGCGCACCGCCCGCGACGTGCCGACGCCGTGGGCGTGCAGGAACAGCATGATCTCGCGGATCGCCTTCTGGTCGGCCCAGCCGGCGACGATGCGCGCGGCGCGTTTCTTGCCGATGCCGGTCACCTCGCGCAGGCGGTGCGGCTCCTGCTCGATCAGGTCGAACACGCGCTCGCCGAAGCCGGTGACCAGGGCGTGGGCATAGACCGGGCCGATGCCGCGGATCATGCCGGAGCCCAGGTACCTCTCGATCCCCTCCAGGGTGGTCGGCTGCGTGGTGGTGACGGTGGCCGCCTTGAACTGCAGGCCGTGATCGCGGTCGGTGGTCCACCAGCCGGTGGCGCTGATGAACTCGCCGGCGTTGATGGCGGCGGCATGCCCGACCACCGCCACGAGGTCGCGCTGCCCGCGTGCCTTCACCCGCAGGACGCAGAAGCCGTTGTCGGGGTTGTGGTAGGTCACGCGCTCGACCAGGCCGGACAACGTCTCGACCGGCGGCGATGGCGCGCTGCTGGCTGGCCGGCCCAGACCTATGGTCCCTTGCTCGTCATGCGGGGAGAGTAGGGCTGCTGCGGCAGGCTTCCAACCGCGGCATGGGGAACACCGTGTTTGGCGCGGCGCCGGGCGGCCTGATCCGGGCGGAGATCGTCCACTTCGACACGGCGGCAGGCGGGGCGGTGTTCGCGACGGGGTCCATGATTTTTGCGGCAGCCTGTTGCACGATGGCTATGGCAACCTGGGGCCGCGTATGCTGGGCAACGTGGTCCCACGGTTTGCCTCCTGACCTCTGCCGGACCGAAAAGGACCTGCCATGACCCGCATCATCCAACGCAACCTGGCGGCGGCACCCGATACGGCGGTCCGGGGTGAGGGCATCCGGCTGTTTTTGGCGAGCGGCAAGGTGGTGATCGACGGCTCCGGCGGGGCGGCGGTGGCCAGCATCGGGCACGGCAACGCGCGGGTGGCCGCGGCGATGGCGGCGCAGGCCGGGCGGATGGCCTATGCTCACACCGGATTTTTCACCAGCGAACCTGCCGAGGCGCTGGCCGACCTGCTGCTGGACGATGAGCCTGGCGGCCTGACCCATGCGTTCTTCGTCAGCTCCGGCTCGGAGGCGATGGAGGCCGCGCTGAAGCTGGCCCGGCAATACCATATCGAGCGCGGGCAGCCCGGGCGTAGCCGCTTCATCGCGCGGCGGCAAAGCTACCATGGTACCACGCTGGGCGCCTTGTCGGCGGGGGGCCACGTGGCACGGCGGGCGCCCTACGAACCCATGCTGAGCCAGGGGTTCAGCCGCGTGTCGCCCTGTTTTGCCTATCATGGCCAGGGCCGGGACGAGGACGATGCCGCTTATGCCGGGCGGCTGGCGGCGGAGCTGGATGCGGAGTTCCAGCGGCTTGGGCCGGACACCGTTGCCGCGTTCTGCGCCGAGACCGTGGTGGGTGCTGCGGCGGGGTGCGTGACGGCGGTGCCGGGCTACTTCGCGGCGATGCGTGCGGTATGCGACCGGTATGGCGCGCTGCTGATCCTGGACGAGGTGATGTGCGGCATGGGCCGTACCGGCAGCCTGCATGCCTGGGAGCAGGAGGGTGTCGCGCCGGACATCCAGGCGGTCGCCAAGGGCCGGGGTGGGGGCTATGCGCCGATCGGCGGCATCCTGGCGGCGGGGCGGGTGGTCGCGGCGCTGCGCGACGGCTCCGGCGGGTTCATGCATGGGCAAACCTACCAGGCTCACCCTGTCGCCTGCGCTGCTGCGCTGGAGGTGCAGCGCATCGTGGCGGAGGACGGGCTGGTGGCGGACGCTGCCCGGCAAGGCGCGCGGCTGGAGCGCCTGCTGGTGGAGCGGTTCGGCAACCACCGTGCGGTCGGCGACATACGCGGGCGCGGGCTGTTCCAGGCGCTGGAGTTCGTGGCCGACCGCGCCGGCCGTAGCCCGTTCGATCCGGCGCGCGGCATTGCCGAGGCGGTGAAGCAGGCGGCGCTGGACCGCGGGTTGGGCATCTATCCCTGCGTCGGCACGTTGGATGGGGTGCGCGGGGATCATGTGATCGTGGCTCCGCCCTATGCCGTGACGGATGCGGAGCTGACGGAGATCGTGGACCGGTTGGGCGAGGCTGTGGATGCGGTGTTCGCGTAGGCGGAGATTGGGGCGTGTCCGGTCGAGACAGCTTTATTCGAGCTGGAAGATGCAGGCAAAACGTACGGTTGAAGCATGTTTGGTGTTTCTGCCTGAACCAAGCGTACTCTAAATAGAAAGCGTTGCGAAGGTCGTGATCCGCCTCCCAGCATGGGGCATCTTTCATCCACGGCGGGTCGTCACTTCGGTGTAAAACTAATACCAACGGCCTTTCGCACTGACCCAGGCGTTGCCGAGCCGTCATTGCGAGCCGCGCTTGCGGCGCGGCAATCCAAGGCCGCCAGCATTTGTGCTTGTCGCTCTGGATTGCCGCGTCGCTGCGCTCCTCGCAATGACGAAAACGGTCAGAGCGAACGGCGTTTGGTATAAGTCTGATACTCCGGTTCCTCCTGGTCCAGCATCCGGCACCAAGCGTTCAAGTGCAGGCGGGTGTCACTTTTCTCGCGGGCGCCACCCCAGAAACCCACCGCCGCATGGATCAACCCGAGCCAGACCGGCAAGGCTGAACCGACCGAAAACACGTCTTAGCGTCGTGGACAGGTTGCGCTTTGCAGATGGTGAAATTCCTGACCCGTTCACCCGTCGCGTTGCTTGGATGATACCCGACGCAATGCCCTTCAAAGGGGGTGGCAGGCTTCGGCTGGCTGTGGTCCTGTTTGGGGATGCCGAACACCACCGATCCCAGCGTCAACCCATTCGATCCCGCGACGGCCGCCTATCCGCGCGACATGGTGGGCTACGGCCGCAACCCGCCTGATCCGCAATGGCCCGGCGGCGCCGTCCTGGCGCTCCAGATCGTCGTGAACTACGAGGAAGGCGGCGAGAACAGCGTGCTGCACGGGGACGCCGGCAGCGAGACATTCCTGACCGAGCATATCGTCAGCGCATCGCCGGGCCAGCGCAATCCGACCGTTGAGAGCCTGTGGGAGTATGGCAGCCGCGTCGGCTTCTGGCGGCTTTGGCGGCTGCTGTCCGGGCGGGGGCTGCCGGTGACCTGCTTCGGGGTGACCATGGCCCTGGGTCGCAATCCCGAGGCGGTGGCGGCCATGCGTGAGGCTGGCTGGGAGATCGCGACACATGGCATGCGCTGGAACGTGGCGGCTCCGGCCGACGAAGCGGCGGAGTGGGAGGAGATCAAGGCGACGCTGGCGCTGCATGAGGCCCTGTGCGGCGCGCCCGCGTCCGGTTGGTATAACCGGTCCTCGCCGACCACCTACCGCCTGCTGAGCGAGTATGGCGGGCTGCTGTACTTCGCGGATAACTATGCCGATGACCTGCCGTTCTGGGCCGATGTCGCGGGCCGGGCGGAGCTGTTCGTGCCTTATACGCTTGAGGCGAACGACATGCGGTTTGCGGTGCCGATGAACTTCGGGGATGGCGACCAGTTCTTCGCTTATCTCCGGGATACCTTCGACGTGCTTTATCAGGACGGCTTGGGGGGCCGGCCGCGGATGATGAGCGTTGGGCTGCACGGCCGGCTTGCCGGGCGGCCGGGCCGGACCGCCGGCCTGGCGCGCTTCCTCGATCATGTGGCGGCGCATGAGCGTGTCTGGACCGCAACCCGGGCTGATATCGCGCGGCATTGGCGGAACCGTTTTCCACCGGGGGTCCTGAAAACCCGCTGGTAGGGATATGTCCGGGATTGAAGCGGGGCTGCGACGGTCCACGCCGGATTGAGGTCCGGTGCGGACCGGGATAACGGTTGCAGCATGACCGACCTCACGATCGACGATGCCACCCTGGATGCGGCGGAGCGCCTGTTCGGCGTGCGCTATACCGATGCGGAGCGTGCGCAGATGCGCGACAACCTGGGTGGCCAGGTCGAGCTGGCGGTGAAGCGCCGGGCCGTGCGGCTGCCGAATGCGCTGCCGCCGGCGACTCTGTTCGACCCGCGGCTGCCGGGCTTTGTCATGCCGGCCCAATCCGCCCTGAACATCCCGCGTAACGCCCCTGCATTGCCTGAGACGGATGAGGACATTGCCTTCTCGCCGGTTCGGCACCTGTCTGCCTGGATCGCCGGCGGACAGATCAGCTCCGTTCGCCTCACACGGATCTACCTCGACCGCATCCGCCGCCATGATCCCTCGCTGTTCAGCTTTGCCGTTGTCACGGAGGCGCTGGCCTTGGCGCAGGCGGAGCGGGCGGACGCGCTGCTTGCCGCCAGCACTTGGCTCGGCCCGCTGCACGGCATCCCGTATGGTGTGAAGGACATCCTGGACACCGCCGGCGTCGCGACGGGCTGGGGGGCCGAGCCGTTTGCCGGCCGGGTGCCGGAGAGGGATGCTGAGGTCGTGCGCCGCCTGGCCGCGGCGGGCGCGGTGCTGCTGGGGAAGACCAGCGTCGGCGCGCTTGCCTACGGGGACATCTGGTATGGCGGGCGGACCCGCAACCCCTGGAACACCGAGGAAGGGTCGAGCGGGTCGAGCGCCGGGTCGGCCTCTGCCACTGCTGCTGGTTTGGCGGGGTTTGCGATCGGCACGGAAACGCTGGGCTCGATCGTTTCCCCGGCTGCCCGCTGCGGCGCCACCGGGCTGCGCCCTACGTTCGGCCGGGTGTCCCGCGCCGGGGCGATGGCGCTGTGCTGGTCGCTCGACAAGATTGGTCCGATCTGCCGGGCGGTGGACGACACGGCGCTGGTGCTGGCCGCCATCAACGGGTTCGATGGGGAGGACAGCGGCAGCATCGCGGCGCCGTTCGGCTGGGACGCGACGCTGCCGGCCACGGGCATGCGCGTGGGCTACGTCGCCGCCGGTTTCAATGACGCGCTCGATATGGCGGCGTTGGATGCGGTGCGCGGCCTGGGCGCGGCGGTGATCCCGCTGGAGTTGCCGGACCTGCCGTATGATGCGCTGCGGCATCTGCTGTTTGCCGAGGCGGCTGCGGCGTTCGAGGAGCTGACGCTGGACGGCACCGACGATACGCTGTCCCGGCAGGACCCGGGCGCCTGGCCCAACAGCTTCCGCAAGGCACGCTTCCTATCGGCTGTTGGCCACATCCAGCTTGACCGGCTGCGCCGCCGGGTGATGCAGGACATGGACGCGCTGTTCCGGCGTGTGGACGTGCTGCTGGCGCCGGCGATGACGGGACCGATGACGGTGATCGGCAACATGACCGGCTATCCCTGCCTGACGCTGCGCGCCGGCTTCACCACGATGCGGACGCGGCAGATGCCGGCCTTCTTGCATGCGGAAATCAAGGAGACGGATGGCTCGGCGCATACCGTGCCCTATGCCATCACGGTCGTGGCGCCGCTGTTCCAGGAGGCCGCGGCGCTGACGCTGGGCCGTGCGCTGGAAGCGGCATGGGGGGTTGCGGACCGGCGTCCGGACTGGGTGTGATCAGGACTGGATGTGATCAGCACTGGGTGTGATCAGCGGGCGCGACGGATCTACGCCGTGCACGGCAGTGTCAACGGGCTCGGTATCATGGTGGCGGCCAACGTCGCCATTCAAGTGCCGGCCGTAATGAGGCCATGCGGCCGGGCAAGCAGTTTTGGATGCGGTCACGGTGACGCGAACGTTCCGCACGAGCTGGACCAGGTGGCGCGCGGCCATGCCGTGACCGCGTCCGGCCTGCTGCTAGGGGACGCTTCGTGACCGAGGGCCTGTTCCATCCGCCGCAGACCTTCATGGGCGTGCCGGCTGGCCTGCCGGGGCCGGGCTGCCGTGCCGCGGTGCTGGGCGTGCCCTTCGACTGCGGCACGCATCCCTTCCGGGTCGGCGCGCGGGACGGGCCGGCGGCGGTGCGATATGAGTCCCGGCTGATCCGGCGGTATCACCCGACCCTGGCTGATGTGGACGTGCCGGCGCTGCTGGGCGTGGTGGATTGCGGCGATGTGGCGCTGACGCCGGGCCGGATCGAGGATGCCCTGCCGCGGATCGAGGCTGCCGCGGGGAGCATCCTGGATGCGGGCGCGGTGCCGGTCGGCATCGGCGGGGACGGCTCGGTGTCGCTGCCGCTGATGCGGGCTGCAGGGCGGCGCCATCCTGGCCTGGTGGCGCTTCATGTGGACAGCCATACCGACGCCTACCCCTACACGCCGGAGGACCGCCTCAACGCCTCCACCCAATTCACCCTCGCGGCGGAGGAGGGGTGGGTGGATGCCGGCTGTTCCTGGCACGTCGGCGTACATGGCTTCGTGTACCGGCCGGGCGTGCTTGGCCATGCGCGGGGATTGGGCTTCCGCGTGGTCACGGCGGAGGACCTGCTGCGCCGCGGCTTCGCGCAGGCGATGGCGGAGTTCCGGGACGTGGCGGCGGAACGTCCGGTGTATCTG
>CAXTOB010000064.1:0-20323 GCA_964245505.1 uncultured Acetobacteraceae bacterium
TCCCTCACCCCGACCCTCTCCCGGAGGGAGAGGGAGAAGGCAGCGGGTCCTATCGTTTTCTCGCTGCGGCTCATGGCGGCCATCGCTAGCTCCCCATCGCTTCGGTGGCCTTCGCCTTGGCCTCGCGGGCGCGGCGATACCGGTCGCGTGCGCCGGCCGGCTCCACCGGCTTGCCACGGCTGCCGTAGCCTGCGGTCGTGCCGGTCCCGACGCCGTCGAAGAACTCCACCATCCGGTTGAACCGCCCAGCCCCGCCGACCTGCGCCGCCACGATGGCCGCCATCGACCCGGCGCCGGCCGCACCGAACAGCGGCCGAGCCGACACCATGTTGGTGAAGTACAGCGCCGGGATGCCCAGCTCCTTAGCCGCCTGCACCAGCGGCGTCGTGCCCACCGCCAGGTCCGGCCGCACATCGCGCATGGCGGCCAGGTCCTGTTCCAGGCTGGCGCGATACTGGATGTGCGTGCCGCGAGCCTGCAGCCACTCGCGGTCGCCGTCCGACCACTCCGTACGAGGGCAGGCGGTGCCGACATACGGTACTTCGGCACCAGCCTCGATCAACAGCCGGGCCACCAGCAGCTCGGACCCCTCGTAGCCCGACACGGTGATGCGCGCCCGGATCGGGTTCGCCTCCAGCGCCGCGCGGATTGCCGGCAGCGCCCGCGCCTTGGCAGCATCAACCAGGTCCGCGGACACGTTCGCCGCGGCGCCGATCGCCTCCAGCCAGGCCGCCGTGCCGTCCACCCCCACAGGTCCGCTGCCCACCACGGGACGCCCGGCGGCCCGGAACTCCCGCACCGTCGCGGTATAGAACGGGTGCGCCGCCGCCGCGACCCGGCAGTCCAGCGCCGCATAAAGGTCCCGCCATTCCCGCGAAGGTAGCGGCGGCGCCACCGTCAGGCCCATCGGCGCCAGCAGCGCGCTCAGCCCCGGCGGATCGCCAGGAAAGAACTCGCCGATCATCGCGACGGTCGGCATCTGCGCCTGCTGGCGCGGGCGGGCGACGGGGCCATGCTCGGCCTCGGTGCGGGCATAGCGCAGCATGGCGCCAGCCAGCACGTCCTTGGCCTCGGCATGGGTCGGCACGCCAAAGCCCGGCACGTCTATGCCGATCACCCGCACGCCATCAATCATCTTCGGCAACCGGTCCAGCGGCACGCCGGAGGCAGTCGGCACGCACAGGTTGATGACCACCACGGCGTCGTAGTCTACAGGCTTCGCCGTCTCGTAAACGGCGTCGCGGATATCCTCGTAAAGCTGGCCCTTGACGAGCGTCTCCGAATTGAATGGCACATAGCCGACCGAGCGCCGCGCGCCGTAGAAGTGACTCGTAAAAGTCAGCCCATACACGCAGCAGGCGCTGCCGCTCAGGATCGTCGCAGTCCGGCGCATCCGCAGCCCGACACGCAACGCGCCGAAGGCCGGGCACATGCTCTGCGGCTGGTCGTGGGGTCCGCGAGGATAGTCCTGCATCAGCCGGTCCATCGCCGCGCCCTTTCCGGCGGCACGGGCGGCGGCGTCCAGCGTGTCGCGGCCGCCGTGGCAGCCGGACCCGGTCACCGGCGGAATGGTGGCGCCGCCGTCCATGCTCAAACGCCCTCGTAGATCACTTCGAGGGAGGCGCGGCCGCTGACGGTCGCCGGGCACATATCGGCCTCGGTCGCCGGCTGCAGCACCACGCCGCGGCCCACGGCGTCGCCCTTGAACAGCCCCAGCAGCGCGTCATGGCTCAGCGGCGTCGGCCGGACCGGCGGCGCGGTGGCGACCTGCTCGGCCAGCAGCTCGAACACGCCGGCCCACTCGCCGCCAGGCTTGCCGATGATCTCGTAGTTGGCGGACTTGCGGCGGATATCCTCGTTGGCGGGGATGGCGGACAGCACCGGGATGCCGGCGGCGGACGCGAAGGCCTGCGCCTCGCCGGTGCCGTCGTCCTTGTTGATGACCATGCCGGCGACGCCGACGTTGCCGCCCATCTTGCGGAAGTAATCCACCGCCGAGCAGACGTTGTTGGCGACATACAGCGATTGCAGGTCGTTGCTGCCGACAACGATCACCTTCTGGCACATGTCCCGGGCAATCGGCAGCCCGAAGCCGCCGCAAACGACATCCCCCAGGAAGTCGAGCAGCACATAGTCAAAACCCCACTCATGGAAGCCCAGCTTCTCCAGCAGCTCGAAGCCGTGGATGATGCCGCGCCCGCCGCAGCCGCGCCCAACCTCGGGGCCGCCCAGCTCCATCGCGAACACCCCATCGCGGATGAAGCACACGTCGGAGATCGTGACCTTCTCGCCGGCCAGCTTCTTCTTGCTGCTGGTTTCGATGATGGTGGGGCAGGAGCGGCCGCCGAACAGCAGGCTGGTGGTGTCGCTCTTGGGGTCGCAGCCGATCAGCAGCACCCGCTTGCCCTGCTGGGCCATCATGTAGCTGAGGTTGGCGAGGGTGAAGCTCTTGCCGATGCCGCCCTTGCCGTAGATGGCGATCACCTGCGTTTCCTTCTTGGGCGGCGCGGTGTGGACGGCGTCCGGCTCCACGGCCGCCTCCGCACGCAGGGCGGATGTCATGTCCGAGGGCATGTTCGCTGGGCTCGTGATGGCGTTCATGCGGCGTGGCTCCAATCGAGGATCATCTTGAGGCATGCGGCGTCGCCGAAGGCGGTGCGGTAAGCCCCGGCGGCGTCCGGCGCGGCTTCCGTGTGGGTGATCAGGCCGTCCAGGCTCAACGCGCCCGACCCGGCCAACTCGGCGACGGCTTGCAGGTCCGCGGGCTGCCACTGGGCGGCGATCCGCAACCGGGCTTCGCGCATGAAGGCAGGGGCGAAAGCGAAGCCCAGCCGGTCCGAGTAGAAGCCGGCCAGCACGACCTCACCGCCGGGCGCCAGGCGCGAGATCAGGGTGTCCAGCAGCCCGGCGTCGCCGCTCACGTCCACGATGCAGTTGTAGTCGCGGCGGGTATCGGCATCGGGGTGCAGGACCGTGTAGCCTTCGGCGCCGTCGGAGCGGACCGGGTTGGTCTCCCATACTGACGGTGCGCCGCCGCGCAGCACTGCGAGGCGGGCCAGCAGCCGGCCCAGCACACCGTGGCCGACGATCAGGTCCGGCAAGCCGCCAACCAGGGCGTGTTGCGCCGTGGCGGCTAGCGCCAGGAGCACGCCGCGCTGGCCCAGGGACTCGCGGAATGGGACGACGCGGCTGCCGGCCACCACCAGGCGGGAGGCCGCGCCGCCGAACAGGCCGCGCACCGGGCCGAAGCAGCGGGCGCCGGGTACGAACACCAGGGCGCCCTCACGCTGGCCTGAGTCTGCGCCGGCCTGGGTGACGCGGCCGACGGATTCGTAGCCGGGCACGAGGGGGTAGCCCATGCCTGGGAAGGGCGGCATGCGTCCGGTCCACAGCAGGCGCTCGGTGCCGGTGCTGATGCCGCTCCATGCCACGTCCACGACGACGTCGGCGGGGCCGGGTGGGTCGAGGTCTAGGCTATGCAGCGCCAGTTCCTCTGGCGCGGTCAGGACGACGGCTGTGGTTTTCATTTCCGTCCCTCCCTGGACAGGTTCGATTGTCAGATTATCCTGACAGATTTTTGTGTCAATCAACATTTACAGCCACCAGTTTGGGCGGCCTGCTCCCTCTCCCTCCGGGAGAGGGTTGGGGTGAGGGAAGCCGCATGCCCCTGCCTTGGACTGCGACAGCACGGTCTCGTAACTGCCGAGGCCGGCGCTGGCCGTTTCCCTCACCCCAGCCCTCTCCCGGAGGGAGAGGGAGCAGTGGACAGTCCTCACCGCACTGCCGACAGCACGCCGACCAGCAGCGGGGTGTGCGTGCGATGGCGGCGCACGGACCCAAAGCCGGCGGCGTGCAGCTTGGCCGTCAGTTCCGCCGGAGTCCGGGTGCGGCCCTGGCCCATCGCCATCAGGTAGAAGCCGAAATAAGCGTCTCCCACCGGCTCGGCCCCAGGGGTTTCCGACATGGGTTCGGCTAGCAGCAGGGTGCCGCCCGGCGGCAGGGCGGCATAGGCGGCGCGCAGGATGCGTTGCGCCGCATCGTCGTCATGGTCATGAACGACTCGGACCAGGCTCACTAAGTCAGCGCCCTCGGGCAACGCGCCACCCAGAAAGTCACCGCCTTCTGCCTCGGCGCGGTTGCCCAGGCCAGCCGCGGCGCAGCGCTCCGCCGCACGCTTGGCAACCGGCGGCAGGTCGAACAGGCGCAGCCGCAACGCCGGAGCCTGCGCCGCCTCTGCCAGCAGGATGCTGCCGTCGCCGCCGCCCACATCCATCAGCAGTTGATGCCGGCGCACGGGATAAGCCGCCAGGATCTCGCCGGCGACCAACGGCTGCGACGCGGCCATCAGGGCGGTATAGGCGGCGACCTCTCCGCCCAGCGCCGAGGCGCCGGGGTTGCCGGAATAGGCCCAATAGGAGGACAGCGCGGAGCCGCGGGCCTCGCCGCGCAGCAGCGCCACCGGGTCGGTCAGGTCGGCGTAGAGCATCCGGTGATGGCGCACCATCTCGGTAATCCCGGCGTTGCCGACCATCGCCGCGCCCAACGGCCCCAGCCCGAACCGGCCGCCGGCCCGGCGGGACACCAGGCGCAGCGACACCGCCGCTCGCAGCAGCCGCTCGGCGCCGGGCGGCGGAAGACCTAGGCGGGCGGCGAGGGGCGGCAGGGATTGCGGGCCTTCCGCCAGGATGTCGAACACCTGCAGTTCGACGCAGGCATACAGGACCTGCGAATAGACGAACCCGGCGCACAGGTCGAACAGCGCGCGCGTACGCTGCCGGGCGATGGGACGGGTGAAGGGTGTTGCGACGGCCCAGGCGCGGAAGCGCGGGCTGGCGACCAAGCGGTCTCGGACGGCCAACAGGCGGTCCCACGCCGTGGACGCTGACGGACCCATGTCAGTCAGGGCAGCGCCACCCGGTGCCACCGTCATTGCGAGGCGCTCCTGCGCCGCGGCAATCCAGGGATCGACAGGACCGCACTTGCGACCTTCGGATTGCCGCGTCGCTTCGCCATCCGCAACGACGGAAGACGGTCAAAGAATGCTGTCATACAGGTCGCGCCAGGTTGGGTTGGCAGACACTCGATCAAAGCCAGCTTGCGGGCACGGGACCCAGCCTTGAGCTGCTTCTCGCGGGTGATCGCGGCGGTCATGTCCGCGTGCAGTTCATGGAAGACCAGCAACTTGCAGCCGTGGCTCGCTGCGAAGCACTCTCCAGTGGCGAGACGGTGCTGGCTGACACGTTGCAGCAGATCGGAGGTGACGCCGACGTACAGGGTGCCGTTGCGCCGGTTGGCCATGATGTAAACAGCCGGCTGCTTCAAGATGCGCCGTCATTGCCACGGCGCAAACGCGCCTCGCAATGACGATTGAAAAACGTGTGCTCACCTGTCTCAAGCCGCGTGCCGCGCCAGTTCCGCCGGCAGCAGGCGGCGGGTTTCCGACAGGATGTGGCTGCGCAGCGGCCCGGCGCCGGGGCAGGCAGGGACTGCCGCCACCGCGTCAGCTGCCAGCGACTCCAGCAGGTCTATCGCACCGTCCAGCCCATGCCGGCGCACGGCGCTGGGACGGTCCAGCGCGGCGTCCTGGCCCACCGGCTTGCCGATCCGCGCCGCATCGCCGGCGGCATCCAGGATGTCGTCGGCAACCTGGAACGCTTCCCCCAGCTTCATGCCCAATGCCCGCCATGGCTCATGCTCCGCGCCGGCCGCAGCGGCGCCGGCGACGGTGGCGGCGGCGAACAGGGCGCCGGTCTTTTCCTGTTGATAGAGCGACAGGTCCGCCGCCGGCTCGCACTCCCAGGCCTGCCCGGCCACGATGCCGAACGGCACGCCGACCGAGCGGCTGACCGTCAGCACCAAGGGCACCAGCCGCTCCGGCGCGGACGCCGCGCCATGGGCCAGGGTCTGGAACGCCAGCACGATCAGCGCATCGCCGGCCAGCACGGCCAGGGGCGTGCCGAACTCGCGGTGCACGGTCGGGCGGCCGCGCCGGGTCGCGGCGTCGTCGAAGCAAGGCAGGTCGTCATGGACGAGGGACGCGCAGTGCAGCAGCTCGATGCTGGCAGCGGCGGCGTCGGTGACGGCCGGACGGTCCTCGCCGCAGGCGGCGGCAACGGCCAGGCACAGGCGGGGACGGATGCGGGCGCCGCGCGGAAAGACACTGTGCCGCATGGCGGCGGCTAGGCCGGGTGGACAGCACTCGACGTCGGCGCGGCCGATGGCTGCATACAGCGAACGCTCGATCCGGCCCATGACGTCCATTGGTTTGCTCCCTGCTCCGGCCTTGTGTCAGGCTGGGTTGTCGATCAATACTGTCAGGCGTTCTTGACAGACACGTCAAGCACAATCGTTGAGGGGCCGATGGCGGACCGGGTTGTCGTGGTAGGGGCGGGGATCGGCGGCCTGGTGGCGGCGCTAGGGCTGGCATGCCGCGGGCTGGACGTGACTTTGCTGGACCGCGCCGGGGCGCCTGGCGGCAAGATGCGTGAGGTAGAGGTTGCGGGCCGGCAGCTGGATGCCGGGCCGACGGTGTTCACGATGCGTTGGGTGCTGGATGCGGTGTTCGCCGCCGCCGGGGCGCACTTGGAAGATCATCTTACTTTGCAGCCCGCCGCCATCCTGGCCCGGCATGCCTGGTCGGACGGAAGCCGGCTGGACCTGTTCGCCGACATGGAGCGCACGGCGGATGCGGTCCAAGCCTTCGCTGGCGCGAAGGAGGCCGCGGGCTTCCGTGCCTTCACCGCCCAGGCCCGCGCGATCTATGCGACGCTGGAGGCGCCGTTCATCCGCGGGCAGCGGCCGACGATGGCGGGGCTGGTGCGGAGCGCCGGGCTTGCCGAGATGTGGCGCATCCGGCCCTTCGACACGCTGTGGTCGGCGCTGTCGCAGCACTTTGCGGACCCGCGGCTGCGGCAGTTGTTCGGACGCTATGCCACCTACTGCGGCAGTTCCCCCTTTCTGGCGCCCGCGACGCTGATGCTGGTCGCGCACGTCGAGCGGGAGGGCGTTTGGATGGTCGAGGGCGGCATGCACCGGGTTGCCGCCGCCTCGGCAGCGCTCGCGGCGGCGCGGGGAGTCACGGTCCGGATGGGCGCCGACGTGGCCGAAGTGCTGGTCAGCCGGGGCCGGGCCGCCGGGGTGCGCCTGCGCAATGGCGAGCAGATCGAGGGCAGCGCCGTCGTCGTCAACGCCGATCCCGCCGCCCTGTCCACGGGACTGCTGGGCGCCGCGGCCCGAGGCGCCGTGCCGCCGCTGCCGTCTACCGAGCGGTCGCTGTCGGCGCTGACCTGGGCGGCGGTGGCGCGGGCGGAGGGCTTTCCGCTGCACCGGCACACCGTGTTCTTCTCGGGCGACTACGCCGCGGAGTTCGCGGCGCTGCGCCAGGGCAGCCTGCCCGTCCAGCCCACCACCTACGTTTGCGCGGGGGACCGCGACGACGGCTGCGCCGCGCCGGATGGGCCGGAGCGGCTGCTGATCCTGGTCAATGCGCCAGCCACCGGGGACACGCGTCCCCTTAACGAGACGGAGATTGCCCAATGCCGGGACCGGACATTTTCCCATCTGACACAGGCCGGCTTGCAGTTGATGGACGTGCAAGCGGTGACAACGGGGCCGGCGGAGTTCCACAGCCTGTTTCCTGGAACGGGCGGGGCGCTGTATGGCCCGGCGGTGCACGGAGCGACGGCGACGTTCAAGCGCCCGGGATCGCGGACGCGGGTGCCGGGACTGTATCTGGCTGGGGGCGGGACGCATCCAGGCGCGGGAGTGCCGATGGCGGCGCTGTCCGGTGGGCTGGCGGCGGAGAGCCTGATGCAGGACCTCGCTTCGACGCGCCCGTCCCGCCCGGCGGCTATGCCTGGTGGTACGTGGACGCGCTCAGCGACGACGGGCGGCACGGCATCACGCTGATCGCCTTCATCGGCAGCGTGTTCTCACCGTTTTATGCCTGGGCCCGCCGGGGCGGCGGTGGCGACCCCGCGCACCATTGCTGCCTGAACGTCGCGCTGTATGGCCGCCCGCGCCGCTGGGCGATGACGGAGCGTGGGCGGGGCGCCCTGGACCGCGGCCCCCGGCATCTAGCCATCGGGCCGAGCCGGCTGGACTGGGACGGGGAGGTGCTGACCATCGGCATCGAGGAAGTGACGGCGCCCCTGCCCTCCCGCCTGCGCGGGACGGTGCGGGTGCGGCCGGGCGCGTTGACGGGGCGGCGGTTCCTGCTGGACGGCGCCGGGCGGCACCGCTGGTCACCGATCGCGCCGGCGTCGCGGGTGGAAGTGGAGCTGAGCCATCCGGCGCTGCGCTGGTCTGGGCCGGGATACCTCGACACCAACGACGGGGATGCACCGCTGGAGTCGGATTTCGTGCAATGGGACTGGTGCCGGGCGCCGACGCGGGACGGGGCGGCGATCCTGTATAACGCGCAGCGCCGGGTCAGAGGGGAGCAGTCGCTGGCGTTGCAGATCAACAGGGCGGGTATGGTGGATGAGGTGGAGCCGCCGCCGCCAGCCGTGCTGCCGCGCACCATGTGGGGCGTTGCACGACCGACCCGGGCGGACGCCGGGGCAGCGCCCGCGGTGCGGCAGACCCTGGAGGATGCACCGTTCTACAACCGGAGCGTGGTGGACACGGCGCTGTTCGGGGAGCGGGTGACGGCCGTGCATGAAAGCCTGAACCTGGACCGGTTCCGGGCGCCGTGGGTGCAGGCGATGCTACCGTTCCGCATCCCGCGCCGGTGGGGTGGGTAGCGGCGCCTGCGGCTTGTCCTCAGCCTGGCGTATAGCGCGGCGGGTGCGGAGCAGTTCCACAATCAGCAGGGCCAGCACGAGAAGTAGGAGGATCATCCACTCCCATTGGGCGACCATTTGTTTGCTCCTGGATTGGGGGCGCTTGCCTTCCTAAGCAGGCTTGCGCGGCCTGTCACGCAGATGTCCTGCGGCCGTGCCAGTCCACGCAAGCCTGCTTGGTTTCTTTATCTGTGCGCAAACCTCCATAGGTTTGCTTAGGGGCGTCCTGATGCTGGCGGATCCTGCTTGAAGGGTTCCCTCCACTCTTGGTGGCCGGGCCTCATCCTTTGCTCGATCCATTCCCCAAGACTAGAGCAATTTGCGGCGGGGTCCGGCGCGAAACGGCCGGACGTGAAGCTGCAAGTATCTGCTCGCAAACGAAAAACGTAAAGCGGTTTGCGTCCAGTCCGGACGCAAACCGCTTTAGCTGGCGGTCAAAACCCTTGCGACACGGTGTAACCCAGCATCGCAAGCGCCTGCCATGATCGCGCAGCAGCTAACAATTGCGGCGAGATCAGCCCCCGCCCCTCGGATTATCCGGCATCCCTGGTCCTACGCCCGTCGCCCGACCGCCTGCCGCTGGTCCAGCACGCTCCACATCGCGCATAGCCACGCCACCCGATCGTCCAGCGCCGGCCAGTGCGCCCCGGTTGCTGGGCTTGGCGTCGCGGCCACGATGTCCACCAGGAACTGCGCCGCCGTCACCGTCGGACGCTGGTCCGCGGCGCAGGGCCGAAACGCCGCTGCCGTGCTGTGCGCCAGCAGCGCCAGCTTGCGCCGGCCCGGCACTACCGCCCGGCGCGTCACGCTGTCATGGCCCTGGCGCGCCACCTCTGCCCCAATCTCAGCATATAGGCGCCGCGCCGCGCCGATGCCGGGGCGGCAGTCCAGCGGCAGGCCGGCGATCCCAGCATCCGCCCGTGCATACAGTGACTCCGCCTCCGCCAGCAGCCGGGCTGTCACGCGTCCGAGGTTGGGTGAGAACACCGGCGCCTGCATCCAGATATCCGGATCCACCCCGGCCTCGCCCAGCCAGGTCAGCGGCAGGTAAAGCCGTCCGGCCCGCGCATCTTCTCCAACGTCCCGTGCGATGTTGCTGAGCTGCATGGCAACACCCAGGTCGCACGCCCTGGCCACGCCGGCGGGTGAGCGTTCGCCCATCAGCAGTGCCATGATCGCCCCGACCGTGCCGGCGACCCGGGCGGCATAGGCGTGCAGCTCCTCCAGCGTGTCGTAGCGCCGCCCGGCGGCATCCCAGGCGAAGCCCTCCAGCAGCGCATCCAACAGCGCCCGCGGGATGGCATGCCGTTCCACGACGACAGCCAACGCCCGATCGGCAGGCACCGGCGCGGGCCGGCCGGCGTAGATGTCGTCCAGCCGGGCTTGCAGATGCTGCAATGCCGCCGGGCCACCGCCCGCGTCGATCAAGTCGTCCGCCACACGGCAGAACGCATAAACCGCTGTCGCGGGGCGATGCACCCGGCGCGGCAGCACGCGCGCCGCGGCATGGAAGGTACGCGACCCGCCGCGCAGCATGGCCCGGCAATCCGCCAGGTCCGTCAGGAGGTGCGCGTTATCCCAGGCCATCGCCTGAAGCGAAGTTTGCATCCGGCCCTACCTGATTGAGGATGTTTGCGGAAAACGGCACTACCGACAGCCCGGCGCCGGGATGGTCGTGCCAATGGCGGAGGATGACATTGCCGCAGCAATACTGCGAATGTCGCCAGCATCGTGCAGCGTGTTGAAGCGGCCAGTCTTCCCCTGCATGACATGGTCATCGCCGGCGTTATCGAAGTGCGAACCGTCGCCAAAGCAGAGGATTAGGTTGACCGGCATCAGGCGCATGCTACCTCGCACGTTGCGGAAGCCGAGAGTACGAAGGCAAGGGTTTGTCGCCGGTATGGTAAGAACCCTGTCTAGCGTTTCTGACATGTCGGCACAACTGTAACCAGGAGTTGACACCTAGGACCAGCCCTGGAGTGCTGATGTCCTACTTTCTTTCAGAGCCGTGTTGAGGACTGGCAAGCGTAGCCTTCGCCACAGCAAGCAGGATGTCCTCGCTTACGGCAGCCCGTCTTACCGTGGCCCATCTTCGCGGAAGGGCGGAGCAGGAGTGGTACTCCATAGCCGGCGGAGGTCTGCAACGTGGAAGGCGAGCGCGGCCAACAGCGGCAGCGACACCCAACCCCACCAGGCCTCGGCCAGTCCGGCGCGCATTGCCAGCAGCAGGCACATCCCAGACAGCAGGTTGGGCCATAACGCCCCTGGCGGCACCCCTTGTCTCCGCGTCCGGAAGAGCAGGGTCAGCGACGCCCCTTCGAGCGCCATGCACAGCAGGATCAGGTCCAGCACCCTGCCGCTGGCGATCCAGGCACTCAAGGCAGCACTCCGTGCTGGCGCGCGAACTCCTGGATCAGGGCAGCGACCTCCGCCGGGCGCTCTTCATGCGCGAGGTGGCCCAGGCCGGGGAGGGTTGCCAGGGCCGCGCCGGGCACCAGGCGCTGGACGTCGGCGGACTGCGACGGCGGCACGGTGCGGTCCCCGCCTCCGGCAATCAGCAGCAACGGAACGTCTAGGCGCGGCAGATCGGACAACAGGGGGCGGAGGTCCCAGTGCGCCATCATGCCCAAGGCGGACGCGGCGTGGTCCGGGCGACGCACCACCTCGCCATACCAACGCACGCCTTCGGCATCCAGGGTGGAGCCCGTGGCGGCCAGGAGCTGCTCCACAACAGCCGGATTTCGCGCCCGCCAGGCGAACACCTGCGGCAACCCAGGCAGCCCCACAAGCAACCGCGCAAGGGGCGAAAACATTTGGCCCGCCACGCCCTGCAAAGGGATGAAGGCACCATTCAGGCTGATGAGAGCGTGCAGCGCCAGGGTCCCGTCCAGCGCCATGCGCGCCAGGATCGCCGCCCCGGCCGAATGGCCCACCGCCGCCACCGGCCGCAGATTCATCATCGTCAACAGTCCGTACAGCGAATGTGCCATCCCCGGCAGGGACAACCGTGCCGCCGCCGGGGCCTGGGTGAAGCCGTGGCCGGGCAGGTCCGGCGCGACAATGGTGAAGTGCTGGGCCAGCAGCGGCAACAGCCCTCGCCAGGAGTGCGTCGCAGCGCCGGTGCCGTGCACCAGCAGCAGCACGGGACCATGACCCGCGACTTGGACGTGCCACTCCAGACCGGCTGCGCGGACGGGGCGGCTGGCGGCCCGGTGCGGCCAGGCTGCGCCGGGCCGGGGCATGGACGCGAGGACACCTCTCCCATCTTTCCCGGTAGAACGATCCGCGTCATCCTCGCCCTGCCTGGCTGACGGCTGCCGACAGCGCCGCGGCATTTGCATATGGCAGCGGCAGGTAGCGGGCGGCCATGGCCTCGGCCAGCTTGCGCGCAGCAGGGGCCGGACGCGGCGATGTGTCCACCAGCAGCGTCGCCACTCCGGCCAGCCGGATGGCGCGGGCAGCCTGGAGTGAGTCGGCTTCGGCCCGCTCCCGTCCACCGCGGCCGTCCCGGGCTACGTTGCCGCGTCCATCCGTCAGCAGCACCAGGCTCGGCGTGCCGCCCCGGCGCAACACTGCGTCCGCCAGCAGCAAGCCTGCATCCAGTCCGGCCGCCAGGGGCGTGCCACCACCACCAGGCAATGCTGCCAGGCCGCGCTTCGCCCGGACGAGGGAGCGGGTCGGCGGGAGAAGCAGTTGTGCGGCAATGCCGCGGAAAGCCAGCACCGCCACGCGGTCACGCCGGACGTAGCATTCGGCCAGCAATAGCTCGACCGCACCCTTCGCTTCGGCCAGCCGGTTCAGGGCGCTGCTGCCGGACGCGTCCACGACGAAGATCGTCGTCGTTTCCGCACGCTGCACGCTGCGAGTTACACGGAAGTCGGCCCGGCGGATTTGCAGGCGGCCGCCCGTTGCTCCCCGGATGCGCTGCCAGGGAGCGGCAGCGCGCAGGGTCTCGACCAGGTTCAGCCGCTCCGCACCACGTGGGTCGCCGATGCGGATGCCAGCGGGACGTCCACGCCGGCCCACCTGGGATGCGCCAGATACGCCGGCCGTCCGGGGCGACTGGCGCTGGGCGCGGGCCTGCAGCATGGCGAGCAGCCCCGACGGAATCGCGGCGGCAGCAGCTTGCAGCAATACATCGTTCAGCGCTCCGGGGGCGGCATCGTCGTCATTCCCGTCGCTTGCGCTGGAATCCGGCTTAGGTTCATCGTCCGAGGCAGCTTCTGGCGCCTCCTCGGGCTTGCTGGGCGGGGCGTCCTGAATTGGCAGCGTGGTCGCCCTGGGCGCCAGCACGAGGCGGCTGGCTAGGATTGCATCCTCCGCGGCTACCTCGTCCCGTCCGGCTAGCGCAGCAGCAGCCCGGGCAGCACGCAGGGCCAGCAACGGGGCACGGACGGACTCCACGCCTAGCGCCACGGCAGTGTTGCATAGGGCCACTATCGTGTCGTCCCCGGCCCGCACTGCCGGAAGCCGCACCCGGGCGGCAACGACCTGTGCGGAAGACGGCCAGTCCCCATCCGGCTCGCGCGCGCCGACCTCGGATAGTTTCACGTGAAACACTAGCCGGTCCAATAGCGCGGGCGATGCACGTTCATCTTCCGTCACACCCTCATCCAAGGCCAAAAGCGTGATCTCACCTGCATCCAGCGCCAGGGCGAGCCGTCCAGCCAATCCGGCCGGCATTCGCTCCGCCATCGGCAGCAACACGACGCCGCCGGACGCTTCTGCCAACAGACCCTGCTCCGCTACGGGCCGGCCGGCCTCCAGGGTCGCCGCCAGGTCCAGGCCGCCCAGCAGGCGGGCATCGGCGATGTTCAGGGGCACCTTGCGCCAAGGAGTGCCGTCCGGCAGCAGGCTGCGCAACAGCGCAAGCCAGCGTGTTCTCACGGGGCCATGCCCAGCCCGGACGCACGCCCCGCCGCACCCAAGAGGATCCACGGCCAGCAGCGCCGCCGCACTGATGGCGTCATGCCAGGGGGAGGGTGCTTCTTTTCCGTCCGTAAGGGAATTGGGCGAAGCAGAACCTGGAAGGCCGTTTTCGGCCGCAATAGGTTGCGTTCCTACAGAACCCGTCGTGCTCCGCGCCGCGGCCAAGGCCCCCTCACCCCAACCCTCTCCCGGAGGGAGAGGGAGGAAGGGCGGCTGGAGGGCAACGTCCTCCATCACGCGCCGAACTGCTCCGCCATGGCACGCGCCACGCGGGTGGTGCTGCCGGCATCGTCCAGAGGATCGCGGCGCAAACGGTGCCGCAGGGCGCTCGGAGCAACCCGCAACAGGTGGCGAGTCTCAACCGCCTCCGCCCCGTCCAGCGCAGCCAGCGCCCGTGCAGCCCGCAGCAGCGTCAATTCCGCCCGCAGCCCGTCAGTGCCGAGCGACATGCATAGGCGGGTCGCCTGCTCTAGGACCGCATCGTCCACCGCCACGCCGGGTAGCCGGTCGCGGGCGGCCAGGATGCTGTCCCGCACCTCGGCCTCTGCGCTAGCCCACTCCGCCAGGAAGGCCGCGCGATCCCGGTCGAAGCTGTCCCGCCGGCGCACGATGGCAATCCGGGAGGGCACGTCGTTCGGGGTCCGTACCTCCACCGACAATCCGAACCGGTCCAGCAACTGCGGCCGCAGTTCCCCCTCCTCCGGATTGCCGCTGCCCACCAGCACGAAACGCGCGGGGTGGCGCACGCTCAAGCCCTCCCGCTCGACCACGTTCTCGCCTGACGCCGCCACATCTATCAGCAGGTCCACCAAGTGGTCCTCCAACAGGTTGACCTCGTCTATATAAAGGAATCCCCGGTTGGCCCGGGCCAGCAGCCCCGGCTCGAACGCCTTCTCCCCACGGGTCAACGCGCGCTCCAGGTCCAGGGCGCCCACCACCCGGTCCTCCGTCGCGCCCAGCGGCAGGTCCACGACCGGCACCGGTACGTCATGCGCGGGATGGTCCGGGCGGGCTGCACAGTCCTCGCACCAGGTGGACGGGCGATCCGGGTCGCAATGGTAGCGGCAGCCCTGAACCGCACGCATCGGCGGCAGCAGCGCCGCAAGCGCCCGCACGGCGGTACTCTTGCCGGTGCCGCGGTCACCGAACACCAGCACGCCGCCGATCGCCGGGTCGGCGGCGGCGATCAGCAGCGCCTGCTTCATCTCGTCCTGGCCAACGATCGCGGAGAAGGGGAAAGCGGCTCGCATCAGCAGGCTGAAGCAGGATGAGTTTGCATGGACCGACGATAACAGGTCAGGCCGTGAACGCCATCCGGTGCCGCCTGATGTCCGCACAGGCTGGTCCCGTTTCTTTGTTGACGCGCCGAGACGCCCCGGCGCTGCCGGGCTGCAACGCAGGGCCGGCACCATCGCCGCCGTGCTGGCCGGCCTGGGCCGGTGATGCCGGAGCTGAACTGATTCCGGTTGCCTAACCAGCGCAACACCGCCCAGACCCACTTGAGCCAGACCGTCCCCGGGATGATGCTGCCCCGGCGCATCGGCCAGACCGGCCGATAGGAGGAAACGGCATGGACCCTGAAACCGGCATCACCCGCAGCGGCGCCAGCCTCAACGGCGTCGTGTGGGACGTGATGGGCCAAACCTACAAGCCCGTGCAACTGTCCGATGCGTCCTTCGCCTTCGACACCCTGTTCCCGCCCGGCACCTTCGTGCCGCCGCACGTCCATCCCGACCAGGACGAGTTCATCCGCGTGCTGGACGGCGCCTTCGACCTTTGGCTGGACGGAGAGGACCTGACCGCCGGCGCCGGCGACCTGGTCCGCCTGCCGATGGGGTCCAGGCACGGCATCTTCAACCGCAGCGGCGCCCCGGCCCGCGCCCTGTTCTGGGTCGCCCCGGCGCGGCGGCTATATGACCTGTTCACGCAGCTCGACGGCCTGCGCGAGCCGGAGGAAGTCGTCCGCCGCTCCGCCGCGCATGGGGTCAACTTCCTGCCGCCCGACGCCTGGCCCGCCGTCCGCTACCTGCCCAGCGGCGCCTAACATTACGCCCCGGCCCATCCTGATCGCTGGCGGAGGCGTCGGCGGCCTGACACTGGCGCTGATGCTGCATAAGCGCGGCATCCGGTGCACGGTGTTCGAGGCGGTGCAGCATGTCCGGCCCTTGGGCGTCGGCATCAACGCCCTGCCCCACTCAGTCCGCGAGCTGGCTGCCCTGGGCCTGCTGCCCCGGCTGGACGCCGCGGCCATACGCACCCGGAAGCTGACCTACGCCAACCACTTGGGCCAGCCCATCTGGACCGAGCCGCGCGGGATGCACGCCGGCCACGACGCGCCGCAGTACTCGATCCACCGCGGCCGCCTGCAAGCCGTACTGTGGGACGCAGCAGCCGAGCGGCTTGGCCCGGCTGCACTGCGGACCGGCCAACGCCTGGTCGGCTACACCCAGGACGGAACCGGCGTCATCGCCCGGTTCCAAGGCGCGGACGGCGCAGTGCAGGAAACAGCCGGAGCCGCGCTGGTCGGCGCCGACGGCATCCACTCGGCGCTGCGGGCGGCGTTGCACCCGGACGACGGCGGGATACGCTGGAACGGCATCGCCATGTGGCGCGGCGCCGTGGACTGGCCGGAGTTCGACGGCGGCGACAGCATGATCGTGGCCGGGGATGCCGCAGCCAAGCTGGTGCTATATCCCATCGGACCCGGCGCCGTGCCGGCTACCCGCCTGACCAACTGGGTCATCTACGCCCGCACCGCTGCCTCCGGCTCGCCCCTGCCCGCCCGGGAAAGCTGGTCCTGCCTGGGCCGTTACGAGGACGTCCGCCCCTTGGCGGAACGCCTGCGCCTGCCCTTCATGGACGCATCCGCGATCATTCGGGCGTCCCCCGAGATCTACGAGTATCCCATGGCCGACCGCGACCCGCTGCCCTGGTGGACCCAAGGGCGCGTGACGCTGCTGGGCGACGCCGCGCACCCGATGTATCCCGTCGGCTCCAACGGCGCGTCCCAGGCCATCCTGGACGCCCGCTGCCTGGCGGACCTGCTGGCCAGCGGCAACGTGCCCGCGGCGCTGGCGGCCTACGACGCCCAGCGCCGGCCGGCGACCGCCGACATCGTGCGGTCGAACCGCATCGGCGGGCCGGAGCGCGTGGTGGACCTGGTAGCCTCACGCGCCCCGGACGGCTTCGCCGACGTGCACGACGTCGCGACCCAGGCGGAGCTGGCCGGTGTCGTCCGCGGCTATGCTCAAATGGCCGGCTTCGCTGTGGAAGTATGACCGGCATGGACGCGACAGCCGAGTATCTGACCGGCCAGATGCACCCGCACTTCCCGGCGCTGATGGAAGACTACCAGCGGGAAAGCGACGCCATCCCGCCGACCGTAGCGGACCTGCCTTACGGCCCACACCCCCGGCAGACCTTCGACGTCGTACAGGGCCAAGTCCCCTGGCGCGGCACCCTGGCCTGGTTCCATGCGGGCTACTGGCAGTCCCGCGACAAGTCGCTGTTCCGCTTCTTCGCCCCAACCCTTGCCCAGCAAGGCATTGACGTGGCGCTGGTCAACTATCCCTTGTGTCCCGACGTGACCCTCCCTGCGCTGGTGCAGGCGACACGCGCCGCCGTCCCCGCCATCCTGGCCCACGCGGCGGCGTCGGGCCGGGGCGGCGCCGGCCTAGTGGCGGCCGGGCACTCAGCCGGTGGGCATATCGCGGCCGAGCTGGCGCTGTCGGACTGGGCTGGAACGGCGCCTATTGCCGCCGTCGCAGCGCTGAGCGGCGTGTATGACCTGGAGCCGCTGACCGGCACCCCGTTGAACGACAAGCTGCGGCTGGATTGGGCGACGGCCCGCGACATGTCGCCCCTGCATCGCGTCCGCGGCGGGATGCCGCCTGCCCTGTTCGCCGTCGGTGGCCTGGAAACCGCGGCGTTCCGGCAACAAACGGCAGACATGCACGCGGCTTGGCTCCACGCTGGCAACCGTAGCCGGCATCTGGTGGTGGACGGCGCGGACCATTTCAGCCTGCTGCGTCACCTGCAGCGCCCTGGACCGCTGCTGCAAGGTATCCTGGACCTGATCCAGAACGTTTGAGCAGGTCCGCATGAGCCGGCTTGCCTCCCAGCTGAAAGCCTGCGCCGCCGTCTCCGGCTGTGCGGGCCGTTTTCCCCGGTGAATGCAGGAACAGCATGGGCCAAACGTCGCACCGGCTCGCACGGCAGCATCCCAGCCTTGCCCCTCCCTTTATAGGCGCGACTATTGGATAGGGCGCAAACGCAGCAGGGTGGCGATCTCAGGACGGGCAAAGTTCGGCCTTGATTCCATAAATCGGAAACCGCTATGCCGGGCGCGGTGCATGTCAGTGAATGGCCGGAAAAAGTGGTGGGCCGAACAGTGGCTGCCACGGACCTGTCCTTCGTACCTGCCCATCACCCTTTTGCGACGAAGGCAACTGCGCCCGCTGTTCAACGTGGTCAACATGCCGAAATAACTCTTTGGGAGCCTAAACGTGGAACACAACATTTCCCTGCCTGTCATCCTGTCCTTCGTCACCTTGCTGATCGTCATCGGAGTTGCGGTGTTCCAGCTCAAGCGCGTTCGCGGCAGTCAAGCCAAGCGCGGCGAACACTCTGGCGACATCACAAGTTCGAAGTAGCTGCCCGTCGCCGGAAGATGAGCACATCTTCCGGAACGTGCGTGGCCTCGGCAATGTGGCTATCAGCCGTTATGCCTAGGCCGGCATAGTATGGGATGCCATTCACCTCGATCTCTTTACGAGCGTCTGGCGGCCGCCATACGTCGGAGCAAAAATGCCGAGGTAATGTCTCGGGAGCCTCCCTGTGGAACACGTTGGTTCCTTCCCCTTTATCGGGCCTTTCGGTACCATGCTGATTTTCGTTGGTAAGGGTGCTTTCCGAGCCAAGTGCAGTCGCTTTAGCCGGGTCAATCGTAACCAGAGTCGCGGCGGCACCGCGGTTCTGGAGTAACGGTGCGATGATGCCAGATGCTCCAGCCCTGCTCAGCCGCACGGTATGCATTGGCACGGACGTCGCCACGCTTCTGCTGTTCCATCCCGACGACCTCCAGCACCGCGCCGACGCGCCCATCGCCTGGTACAGCGTCCCATTTGCCTACCAACCAGAGTCCGCCGCCGGCCGGTTGGCTGCCTTCGGCACGGGTGGTGACGGGGGCTACATCGTCAGGCTGACCACAGGCGGCTTGACCGGGTTAGAGGCAACGAAGTGCGGCCCTGTCTGGGATTTCCCTCTGCAGGTGCGGCACGGCCGCGTGCTGCTCGACAACTCGGACGCCCTGCCCGGTTTGGAGCAGATGGAGGATCCGGACGATGCGGACACTTGGTTTGACTTGCCCAACGGCGCATACCGCACCACCGTCCATGCCCTTCACCCCGGGGACGACGGCGACCGGGCTGCTGATGGCGGCGCTGGTGATCCGGCCCTCGCCGACCTTCCGGACTACGTCATCACCTTTACTGCTGTTCCGGACCTCACGGCAGTGCCGGTTGCATCGGAACCGCCATGGCTGGTGCCGGGCCGGGACATACCGCCGTTGCCGGAGACGCCGTCCGATCCGGATGCAGGGCTGACCTGGCCTGCAGGATCGGCAGGCGTTGGACCGCACCGTTTGCTGCCTGGGCCTGCCGCGCGTCCGCCGCTCCCTGGACAATCAGTGCAGGTGCAGTGCAAGCCAGCCGACGTGCCGGAGCCTTTCGGTGAAACCTGGCTGATGGCGCCTGTGCCGATCGCCGGTGCCCTGGCTATGCTGGTCGAGCATACCGGGCAGTCCAGCTCTCCCGGCAGCCTGGTCACGATCACGCTGTCCGGCAGCTACCTCGTGCGGATTTGCGCCTTATCCGGCGCACCCGGCGGACCTACCGCCGAGACGTCTCCGGTCCCGCGCCCCTCGCCCGACGCGGACGCAGCAAGCACGTCCGCCTTGCGGGATGCCCTGCTGCGCCGCGCCGACCCGGCCCCGCCGGGGTTAGGGTTCGAGTTGGACCACCTGCGCTCATTGCGCTCGGGGGAGGCGGTTACCACCTGGGCACTGCGCTGGCTTGACCTGACAGGACCCGACCTGCTGGACATCTACGCCATGCCAGCCGCCGCCCGCATCCCGGTCTTGCTGGACTGGCTGGACAAGGGTGGCCGGTTCCGCATGGTGGAGGCGTGATGGACCACTTCTTCCGCAACGTGCGCGGACTGGGCAACGTCGCCGTCAGCCGTCACGCTCAGACCCGGATCGCCGAGGACGGCATTCACCCCGACGCCTTCACCCGCGCCCTGCTCGACCCAACGCGGCCAGATGTGCGCGACGGTGCCAACGTATTGTGGCGGGAGCGGGATGGTCTGCGCATCGTCATCCTGACCAACCCAACCCCCAACCATGGTGCCGTACTGGTCAAGACGGTTTACCGGGTGGAGCAGCAGGCGTTGGCGCGGCGAGGTCAGTGACCTGCCAGCAATCCCGCCCTAAAGCGTCATCCCGCCCAGGAAATCCTTCAGCGCACCGTCCGCGTCCATCACCGCCCTGCCCGCTGAGTCAGGGGCTACGCATGAGATTTCTCTCGCCTGCCGCGCCCTGACGTAAGATGACG
>CAXTOB010000065.1:0-14923 GCA_964245505.1 uncultured Acetobacteraceae bacterium
CCACCCGCTGCTGCTGCCCGCCCGAGAGCTGCCCCGGATACTTGTTCGCCTGCTCGGGGATCTTGACCCGGCGCAAGTAGCTCATCGCCAACTCTTCCGCCTCCGCCTTCGGCATCTTGCGGACCCAGATCGGCGCCAGCGTGCAGTTCTCCAGGATCGTCAAGTGCGGGAACAGGTTGAACGACTGGAACACCATGCCGACCTCGCGCCGGATCGTATCCAGCGCCCGCAGGTCGTCGGTCAGCTCCGTCCCGTCCACGAAGATATGCCCCTCCTGATGCGACTCCAAGCGGTTGATGCATCGGATCATCGTGCTCTTGCCGGAGCCCGAAGGCCCGCACACCACAACCTTCTCGCGATGCCCGACGGTCAAGCTGATGTCCCGCAGCACATGCATGGCGCCGTACCACTTGTTGACCTTGTCCAGCACGATCGCCGGTTGGTTGCTGCCCTCCGCCACCGGGCGGTCCATCGTCGCGGCTTGGCTCATGGTTGTTGTCCCCTGTTGAACGGGCCGCGTCAGCGGCGGACGGTCCGGCTGAACTCCTGCTCCAAGCCGCGGCTATAGCGCGCCATGACAAAGCAGAAGCAGAAGTAGATGGCGGCGAGCACGATATACATCTCGGTGCTGTAGGCCTGCCAGATCGGGTCGGTGATCGCCGTCTTGCCCGACAGCAGCAGGTCGAAGATGCCGATGATCAACACCAGCGACGTGTCCTTGAAGAACCCGATGAAGGTGTTCACCAGCGGCGGGATCACCAGCCGTAGCGCCTGCGGCAACACGATCAGGCCGGTCTTCTTCCAATAGGACAAGCCCAGCGCATCGGCCGCCTCATACTGCCCCTTCGGCAACGCCTGCAGGCCACCGCGTATCACCTCGGCCAGGTAGGCCGCAGCGAATAGAATGAACGCCACCTGTGCCCGCAGCAGCTTATCCGGGTTGATCCCCGCCGGCATGAACAGCGGGAACATCACGCTGGCCATGAATAGCACGGTGATCAGCGGCACGCCGCGGATCAGCTCGACATACACCACGCACAGCATGCGTACCGCCGGCATCTGCGTGCTGCGCCGGCCAAGCGCCACCACGATTGCCAGCGGAAATCCAAGCGCCAAGCCGAAGGTACTGAGGATCAGGGTGATCGGCAGCCCGCCCCACCGCTCCTGCGGCACATACGTGAGGCCGAGCAGGCCGCCCCACATCAGTACGCCGATGACCGTGAGCGTCGCCGCCCAGATCAGCACCAACTCCTTGCGCCAGAACCGGCGCATGGCGGACACCGCGAACAGCCCTAGGAACAGCAGCACGACGATAGCCGGCCGCCACTGCTCGTCATACGGGTAGTAGCCGAACAGCGTGAAGCGATACTTGTCTCCCACCATTGCCCAGCAGGCGCCGACGCCCTGGGCCTCCCGGCACGGTGTCGGGTCCAGCCCTCCGGCCGCGGTGGCCGGCACGCTCCAGACCGCATGGATCAGGCCCCAGTCCACGAAGCCAATGACCCAGCGCACGACCAGGTAGGCCAGCAAGATCGTAACCGCCGAGGACAGCCACGAGTTGAACAGGTTGGCTCTCGCCCAGGCGACCGGCGCGAAACCGGCGCCCGCCGGCGCCCGCCGGGCAATCGGGGTCGCAGGCACGCCGGCGATGGAGGACACTGGCTCTCCGGCCGCTTGGGAAACCCGGGCTGTGACGTCTGACATGGGACTAGCGCTCCACCAGGGCCTTGCGGGCGTTGTAGCGGTTCATCAAGAGGCTGATCGTCAGGCTGATGGTGAGATAGACCGCCATGATGACCGCGATTCCCTCGACCGCCTGCCCCGTCTGGTTCAGGGTCGTGTTGGCGATGCTGGTTACGTCCTGGTAGCCGATCGCCACCGCCAGCGAGCTGTTCTTGGTCAGGTTCAGGTATTGGCTGGTCATCGGCGGGATGATGACGCGCAGCGCCTGGGGCAGCACAACTTGGCGCAGCACCCTGCCGGGCCGCAGTCCGAGTGCACCCGCCGCCTCCCACTGCCCCGTGGGCACCGCCAGGATGCCGGACCGGACGATCTCCGCCACATAGGCCGCGGTATACAGCGTCAGCCCGAGAGTCAGCGCGCCATATTCAGGGCTGAGCGTCGCACCGCCCGCAAAGTTGAAGCCGTGCAGCTCCGGCACATCCGGCGTAAACGGCGCCCCCAGCAGCGCCCATACGATGCCCGGCAGCCCAACCAGCAGGGCGACCGCTGCCGGCCACACCGCCGGGCGCACGCCGGTTGCCGCCTGCTTGCGCGCCGCAGCGCGGGACCAAGCCACAGTTCCGGCAATGCCCAAGGCAAACGCTGCCAGGACCCACCAGTAGGCGTCAACCCATTCTACCAGCGGCATCTTGATGCCACGGTTGGACAAAAACACGCCTGGCAGGGGATGGAAGCTCTGTTTCGGAGCAGGCAGGGTCTGCAGCAGGCCATACCAGAAAAACAGCTGCAGCAGCACGGGAATGTCCCGCAGCACCTCGACATATGTCGCGGCCAGCCTGGAAAGCAGCCAGTTCTTGGACAAGCGGGCGATGCCGAGCAGCGTCCCCCACATCGTCGTCAGCACGACGCCGACCACCGCGACCTTGAGCGTGTTCAGCACGCCGATGATGAGGGCCCGGCCGAAGGTGTCGGTAGCGGAGTCGTAGTCTATTAGGTGCTCGCCGATCGGTATCCCGGCGTTGCGGCTGAGGAAGGCGAACCCGGTGGCGATGCGCCGCGCCGCCAGGTTCTCCTGCGTATTATGCACGAGATACCAGATGATTGCCGCGATCGTTCCCAGGATCACGACCTGCCACACGATGTTGCGGAACCGCGGGTCCGACCAATTGAGCTGCAGCGCCTTGCGGGGCGCCATGCGGGTGGGAACCAGGCGGGGGTCTGCGGCGGCTCCGGACATCGGTGATCCCTGTTGACGCCGGCGTTGCTGCCGGCCTGACGTCATGCGGTTCGGGCGGCCAAGCCATGCCGCCCCTGCATGGTGCTATGTGCGGCAAAACTTGGGCGGAGATCAATCAGCGCATGACAGCGAGATGAATGAAAAGGGCCGCCCCACGACGGAGCGGCCCAAATCATAGGCAAGCCAGGACACGAATTGCCCCGAAATGGACCTGATGGCCGGCGTTAGCGGATCGGCGGCGGATAGTGCAGCCCACCCTTGTCCCACAGGTTGTTGATGCCGCGTGGGATCCCGAGCGGCCCGATGGTCCGGTCGAACATCTCGCCGTAGTTGCCGACCTGCTTGACAATGGTCACCACCCACTTGTTGTCCACGCCCAGCGCCTTGCCCAGGTCGCCCTCGGCGCCCAGCAGGCGGCGGATGTCGGGGTTGGTGGACTTGGCTGCCATGTCGTCCACGTTCTTGCTGGTCACGCCGCTTTCCTCGGCCTGCAGCATGGCGAACAGGGTCCAGCGTACGACGTCGAAGAACTTGTCGTCGCCCTTCCTGACCATCATGCCCAACGGCTCCTTGCTGATGATCTCCGGCAACAGGACATGCTCGCTGGCCTTGGCGCCCTGCTGGTAGCGGAACGCCGCCAGGCCCGACGCGTCGGTCGAGTAGCTGTCGCAGCGGCCGGACAGGTAGGCGTTCTGGATCTCGGCCAGGTCCTGGATCAGCACGGGGGTGAACTTCAAGTTGTTCAGCCGGAAGTAGTCGGCGATGGCCAGCTCCGTGCTGGTGCCGGGCTGGACGCAGATGGTGGCGCCATTCAGCTCCTTGACCGACTTCACGCCGGTGGAAGCCTTCACCATGAAGCCGGTGCCGTCATAGAAGTTTATGCCGGCGAACAGCAGGCCCAGGTTGGCCTCGCGTCCCAGGGTCCACGTCGTTTCACGCACCAGCAGGTCAATCTCGCCGGATTGCAGCGCCGTGAACCTGTTGGTGGTGGTGGTCGGCACGAAGCGCACCTTGCTCGCATCGCCCAGTATGGCGGCGGCCACGGCCCGGCAGGTGTCGGCGTCAATGCCCTGGGTCACGCCCTTGCTGTCCGCCAGCGAGAACCCGGCCACGCCGGTGGACACGCCGCAGGCGAGCTGTCCCTTGGACTTGATGCTGTCCATCGTGGCCGAGCCGGTGCCCTGTGCCAACGACGGCGCCGCCGTGGCGAAAAGGCCCGCCAGCACAAGGCCGGCAGCCTGTAACGTGAGACGCTTCATTGCTTGTTCCCCATCGCAGCGGGATGCACCCCGCAATGACCAGCATTGTGCGAGGAGCAGGACAGAAGATCAACCAGCGGAAGTTGCCGGCCAAAACGGGGCAATGCCCCGGCCGCAATGCCCCCCAATCCAAATCATCCCAGCCAGTGCGCAAACGGAATAGGGAACCATGGCATTCTGTCAAACCGCTTCGGTGCAGTTCGCCGCGCGCTGGCCCGCCTGCCGTCCCAATACGCCGGACTACGCCACGAAGGCACATAGGCCGCTTGCTCCCCCGTGAAGCCAGGGCTATACCGCCGCAACAGTCGGGGCGTAGTACAGCCTGGTAGTACGCTTGCTTCGGGAGCAAGAGGCCGGAGGTTCGAATCCTCTCGCCCCGACCAGTCCGTTATCCATCAAGCCGCTTCCCGGTGCCGCGGTCGAACAGATGCAGCTCCCCTGGCGCCAGCGCGACGGATACCGTGTCGGCAACTGGCATGGCGCCGGGCAGCTTGGCCAGTAGCGCGGTGCCGTCCGCCATGCGGCCGTGCACTAGCGTCTCAGACCCCAGCGGCTCCACTAATTCCACCTGCAGCGGCAGCCCTGTTGGGGCGAGCACCACATGCTCGGGCCTGATGCCCAGCGTGACCAAAGGGCCTCCTGCGCGTGGTGACGGCAGCGGGACCGTGTGTCCGCCTGGCAGCCGCACCGCATCGCCCAAGAGTTCCGCCGGGAGAAGGTTCATCGCCGGCGCGCCAATGAACCCGGCGACGTAGGTGTCGGCCGGCCGGGCAAACACCTCCATCGGCGTCGCCAACTGCACCGGCTGGCCGCCATGCAGCACCAGCAGCCGGTCGCCGAGCGTCATCGCCTCCACCTGGTCATGCGTGACATACAGGCTGGTGACCCCCAGCCGTCGCTGCAGCCGCCGTATCTCGGCCCGCATCTGCACCCGCAAGGTGGCGTCGAGGTTCGACAGCGGCTCGTCGAACAAAAACAGCTTGGGATTGCGCACAATGGCCCGGCCCATCGCCACGCGCTGCCGCTGCCCCCCAGACAACTGCCGCGGCTTGCGGTCCAGCAGGGCGCCGATCCCCAGCAGCTCCGCCGCCTGCCCGACCCGGGCGCGTATGTCGGCCCTGCCCAGCCCGCGTATGCGTAGCCCATAGGCCATGTTGTCGAACACGCTCATGTGCGGATACAGCGCATAATTCTGAAAAACCATGGCGATATCCCGCGCCGCCGGGTCGGCATGGGTCACGTCGCGTCCCTCCAGCACGATCCGTCCGGCGGTAGGCATCTCCAGCCCGGCAACCAGGCGCAGCAGCGTGCTCTTGCCGCAGCCGCTGGCGCCGACGATCACCAGCATCTCGCCATCGCGCAACGCCAGGTCTATGCCGGCCAGGATGGTGGCAGCGCCGAAGCTCTTGGTCAGGCCGTGCAGGTTGAGCGTCGCCATTACTTGTCGCTCTCCGCCAGGCCCTTCACGAACCATCGCTGCATCAGCACGACCACCAGCACCGGCGGCAGCAGCGCCAACACGGCCACCGCCATTACCCGGGACCAGTCGGCCTGGGTTTCGGTGCCGATCATCTTGACGATGCCGATCACCACCGTGTCCAGCGACGGGTCGGTCGCGACCAGCAACGGCCACAGATACTGATTCCAGCCATAGACGAACAGGATCACGAACAGCGCCGCCAGGTTCGCCGCCGACACCGGCAGCAGGATGTCGCGCAGAAACCGCAGCGGCCCCGCCCCGTCCATGCGCGCCGCCTCCACCAGCTCGTCCGGCACGGCCAGGAACACCTGCCGGAACAGCAGCGTCGCAGTGGCGGAGGCGATCAGCGGCAGGGTCAGCCCGGTAAAGGTGTTGATGAGGCCCAGCCCCGCCATGACCGAGTAGGTCGGGATGATCCGCACCTCCACCGGCAGCATCAGCGTCAGGAAGATCACACCGAACGCCAGCCCCCGCCCCCGCCAGCGGAAAAACGCGATGTCGTAGGCCGAAAGCACCGAGATGACGATCTTGCCCAGCGCGATGCTGAGCGCCATTGCGAAGCTGACCAGCAGCATCCGCCAGACCGGGGTGCCGCCCGGCCCGGTCCCGCGCAGCACGTCGGCATAAATGCCCAGGCCGCGCAGGTCCGGCAGTAGCGACAGCTCGCCCCGGGTGATGGCGTCCGATGGCTGGGTGGAGCCGGCCAGCACCAGCCACACCGGCAGCGCGAACAGCGCCACCCCGAGCAGCAGCACGCCATGCGCCATCCAATCAGTCCGCACGGCGGCGCCCGAGTATGCGGAACTGCACCAGCGTCAGCAGCACCACCGCCACCATCAGCACGACCGACTGCGCCGAGGACCCACCGAGGTCCAGGTTCACCACCCCGTCCCGGTAAACCTTCATCACCAGGGTTTCCGTCGCCTTGCCGGGCCCGCCCTGCGTCAGCGCCTGGATCGTGCCGAAGGTATCGAAGGCGGCATAGACCAGGTTCACCACCAGCAGGAACGCCATCGTCGGCCCGAGCAGCGGCAGGGTGATGGTGCGGAACCGGCGCCAGCCGCGGGCGCCGTCCATGCGCGCAGCCTCCGTGACGCCGCGCGGGATCGATTGCAGGCCCGCCAGGATGAAGATGAAGTTGTAGCTGACCTGCTTCCACGCGCTGGCCAGGATCACCACCGCCATCGCCTGGCCGCCCTGCAGCCGGAAGTCCCAGGGAATGCCGTGCCGGTTCAGCCAGGCCCCGAGCAGGCCGATCTGCGGGTGCAGCACCAGCAGCCACAGCACGGCGGCAACGGCCGGGGCGACCGCGTAGGGCCAAATCAGCAGGATGCGATACCAGCCACGCCCCTTGATCTCCCGGTCCGCGAACACCGCCAGCAACAGCGCCACCCCGATGGCGAGTGCTGCGACGGCGGCGCAGAACAGCACCGTGCGCCCGGCGCTGTCCCGGTATAGCGGGTCGGTGAACAGGTCGGTGAAGTTCTCGGCGCCCACGAACACCGATCGCAGTCCGAAGGCGTCCTGCCGCTGCGTGCTGGACCAGACGGCCTCCCCGGCAGGCCACAGGAAGAACACCGCCGTCAGCAGCAACTGCGGCAGGACGAGCAGCAGCGGCAGCACCCGGCCGGGAAAGACGGTGCGCCGGTCCATTTTCCCCTATGCCACCGGCGCCAGGGAGACATCAGCCGCCGCCACTGCGAGGCGCGCCTCACGGCGGCGAGCCAGGAGACCCATGGAACCGGGCTGGCAGTCTGGCAGCGCCTGGGTTGACGCGTCGCAACCGGCTCGCAATGCCGGGTCGAGATGTCGCAACGGAACAGCCAACTCCGCTACGCCTTGTTGGACCGTTCGAACTCCCGCAGCACGCGGTTGCCGCGGCTGACGACGGTGTCCAGCGCCGCCTTGGCGTCCTGCTTGCCCTGGAACGCGCCCTCGACTTCTTCATAAATGATGTTGCGGATTTCCGGCATCCGGCCGAGGCGGAAACCCTTGCTGTTCGGCGTCACGGTGCCGCGGGACAACTGCACGATCGGCACGTCGGCACCGGGGTTCTTGTCGTAGAACCCTTCATGCTTGCTCTCCTCGAAACCGGCCGTGGTCACCGGCACGTAGCCGGTGCGCTGGTGCCAGGTCGCGTCCATCTTCGGCTGAGCGATGAAGCGCAGGAACTCGGCCACGCCCTTGTACTCCTCCGGCGACCGGCCCGGCGCCGTCATCGTCCACAGGCTGGCGCCGCCGATCACCGAGTTGAGCGGCGTCGGGATCAGGTCCTGGTCGTAGGGCAGCGGCGCTTCCATCCAGTTGAACTTGCAGGTCTTGGCCACATCCCCGCGTGAGCCGGAGGACATGAAGCTGATTGCCGCCTGACCCGAGAAGAACTGCGTATTCGGCGCGTCGTCGCGCCCGGCATAGCGGAACGTGCCGTCCTTCTGCATGTCCAGGAACCGGGTCACCTGCTTGACGAACGGCGGTGAGTTCAGCAGCAGCTCGGTGTCCAGGCCCTCGAAGCCGTTTTCCTTGGTAGCGTAGGGTACGTCGTGCATCGCCGCGAACTGCTCCATCTGTATCCAGGTGAACCAGGCGCTGGTCATCGGCACGGGCGTCGGCGCCTTTTCCTTCAGCATCTTGGCGGCGATGGCGACCTCCGCCCAGGTGCGAGGGGGATGCGTGGTGTCCAGGTTTGCCTTGTCGAAGGCGTCCTTGTTGATCCACATCACGGCGGTGCTGCTATTGAACGGCATGGACGCCAGGCGCCCGTCCGGCAGGCTATAGTAGCCGCGCACGGCGGGGATGTAGGCGTTGGGATCGATGGCGACGCCGGTGTCCTGGATCAGTTGCCAGGCCTGCTTCACCGCCGGACCGGCGGCGAGCATGGAGCCGGTTCCGACCTCGAAGATCTGCACCAGATGCGGCGCCTGGTTGGCGCGCCAGGCGGCGATGGCGGCGGTCAGCGTCTCGGTATACTGGCCCTTGTACACCGGGACGATCTCGGCGCCCTGCTGCGCCGCGTTGAACTCAGCGCAGATGCGGTTCACCTCGTCGCCCAGCACGCCGTTCATGGCGTGCCAGAATACGATGCGGGTGCGCCCGCCCTGGGCGCGGGCGGAGGATGCAGCCGCGGTTGCCGCGAGTGCGGCGGCGCCAGCCAGCAGGGTGCGACGGTTCATCGGATGATCCTCCGTGTTCTGTGAGCGTGGGCGTAGTCACGAAGCGTTACGGCATTGCTACAGTTTGGTGGCGCGAGTGTGAAGGCCCGCGTTTCCTGCGGGGCTGCGCACGCGGCACGACTGTCCGATGGGCGGGACAACCGTAGCGCCGGTGTTGAAATTGTCCTCGCCCAGGGATTAGCTGGATTTATCGGCCAGAATAGCGCGCCGGAACTCTCAAGCGCTGCTCTGAAGACCGGTGGAGAGCGGGGGGTTCGGCAAGCATGGCGCGTCCACGTTACCGACCGGCATCGCCATGGGCAGGAGCGGCAAAAACCCCTTATGCCGGGCGAACCGCCGAGCTTTCCCGGGTGATTAGCCGCGTCGTCAGCCGCTGCGCAGCCCGCGTCGCTGGCCGCTCTACTAGGAGGTGGAACAAGATACCGGCGACGACCGCCACCAGGCAGGCCGCCGCCATCACGGTCCATCCCGGCACCCGGCCGACTGCCCCGGCCGCGGTCAGTGCGCGCGTGGTGAGTCCCAGTAGTATTGTATGCACCAGGTAGATCGAATAGGACGCGGCCCCAAGCAATACCATTCCTCTGCCGACGTTGAGCCGGCCCTGGCGCTCTGCCGCGACCAGGCCCAGGATGATCGTGCAGGACGCGGCGCCATAGGCTAGGCGCGACACCCAGGCCACAGGCGGGAGCAGCGCCAGGTCCTCGGCGGCTCCGGCGGCTAGGAACGCTGCGACCCCGGCAAGTGCGATCAGAAGGGACCCCGGGGGATTGGCACGCCGCAACACCTGTGCCGTCACCAGACCCATGGCGAACAGCATGTCATAGGACCCTGCGGCAAGCGACCCGAGCCGGATGGCGCCGCTGGGCATCCACGCGGCAACACAGGTCAGGCCCACCCACGCGGTGACGACCGCGATAGCAGCCCGGCGGTCCAGGATGGCGAGGCCGAACAGGAGGTAGAAAATCATCTCCCGTTCCAGCGTCCAAGCGACCCCAAGGATGGGTTCGGCCCCATGCGGCACCAGTAGCAGAGACCCTACGACATCGGTCCAGCCCGGCAGTCCGTCCCAGCCGTGCCCAACCAGCATGATCAGCAAGGCGATGGCTGTCACCGCCCAATAGGGCGGGTAGATGCGGCTGACTCGCCGCCCGGCATAGCGTGCGAAGCGGCCGGGCCGTCCGATGTCGCTATTATGAACGGTGTAGATGATGAAGCCGCTCAGGACGAAGAAGAAGTCAACGCCGGCATGGCCAAACCCGGTGATGCCGCCGAGCGGCTGATGGCCCAGATACTGCGGAAGGCTTACCGCGCGCTCTGCATGGAATGCCACGACCATCAGCGCCGCGATCCCACGCGCCGCCTGGACGCCGAGCAGCTTGCCATCATCGTGGGGTGCAGGGTGCCGCATGATGGAGTCACTATCCCAAGGGGGCGCGGGCCGATAGGCCGGGCAGCGCGCCATCGCTTTACGGTTGCGGCCAGTTTCCGCCCCGTGGCGGCGCAGCGCCCATGTCACCGCCCGAGTCGCCGCAGCCGGAGGTTCCGCCTATTGACCAACCGGTTGTGGCAACGGTCACAGCCCATCCACGGCTTGATCTTGCAGCCTGCATTCGGCCTACAGGAACTTCTACACGGATCTCTTGCGCCGTTGCCTGCGCATCCCGCCGCCGGCGGAACGGATGGTGCAGCTGGCCGACGAAGCCCTTCGGGAAGTGCGGGTCGTCCACCCCATAATCGTCCGGACGCTGATCCGCCGGCATGTAGAACGTGCCAAAGATCAGGTCATACAGCGGGAACGTACCAGCGAAGTTGCTGCTGCCGCCGCGCTCGGCGCTGGTATGATGCCAGCGGTGATACACCGGGCTGACCAGCACGTAGCGGAACGGCCCGAAGTCCCAGTCCAGGTTGGCATGCACCAGCGCCGAGGTGCCGACGGTGAACGGCATCAGCCAGGCGACCACCTCCGGCGGAATGCCGAGCAGGAGCATCACCACGTCGGCCAGCACGCCGTGCAGCACCTGATCCACTGGATGGAACCGGGAGAAGGAAAGCCACTCCAGATGCTCGGACGAATGGTGCACCGCATGGAACCGCCACAGCCGCGCGCTATGGAACGTCCTGTGGGTGAGATACATCACGAGGTCATTGCCCAGCAGATACAGCCCGACCTGCGGCCAGAAGCCGAGATGCGCCAGCGGGCCGCGCCCTTCGGAGAAGAAGCGCCCGGCTTCGTCGGTGGACAGGCCGTAGAACAGGCTGATCCCCAGCAGGAGCATAAGCACGCTGGCGAACCGGTACACCAGTTGCGGCACGACGGCCCAGCAGATGTCGGTCGCCAGGTCCGGCTTGCGCCACCAGGGCGGCGCCTTGTTGCAGGCCGTGGCCAATGCAGCCGCCGCCGTGAACACCACCGCCAGCACGGCCATGTTGCGGAAGGCCGTGAACGTCACGGCCGCGAGCTGTCCGAGCAGGTCAGCGAACATCGTCTAGCCCTCCACCCGGCCGGCGGCCGCGCGTATCTGGGCGACGGCCGCATCCACCTTAAGCTTCATCATCGCATCCCCCCGGATGATGCTGGACCGGCGCGGGTCGCCGATCGCGCCCAGGCTAGACAGGTCTCCCGTCCCCTTCGGCAGCCGCAACAGGTCCACACCGCCGGGATAGACGGCCATCAGCTCCGAAGTATCCGAAATGGTCGCATGCTGGCCGATCGCCGCGTCAGACTCGCCCTGGCTGCGCAAGTAGGCCGTTTCCGCCGCGTCGGCATAATAGGAATCAACGGCCAGCACCTTTGGCCCGCCGCCGGCCCACTCGCGGGTCAGCCGCGCCGCCACCTCCGCCTGCGGCGCGATGGATGGGCCGTGGTCGGCGATGAAGCAGATCGTCTCGAACCCACCGCACTTAAGGCTGCGGGCGATCCCCTCCAGCACGGCCGCGAACACGGCGGGCGGCACGCCGATGGTGCCCGGCAGCATCAAGTTGCCCGTTGGCGGGTCGTAGTCGCCTTCCGGGACATAGGACACCACGGGCGCGACCAGGGCGTCCCCCAGCTCGGCCGCGATGCGCCGGGCCGCCCAGGCGACGATGCGGTCGTGCTTGGCGATGATCATGTGCGGGCCGTTCTGCTCCAGCCCGCCGCTGGGGACGATAACGGTGCGTATGCCGGACTGGACGGCGGCACGGACCTCCATCCAGGTCATCTCCGCGATCTCACGCGTGGTGGACAGCGCCTGCGCCGGCTTGGGCCAGCCGGCATAGCCCGCCAAGCCGGCCACGCCGAGTCCGGCCAGTGCGAACAGGCCGCGGCGGCGTGGTCCACGCTCTTCGGCTTCCCCGGCCGCATCGGGCTCACGTCCAAACCGGGCGCGCAGGTCACGCAGCATCCCAGCACTCCACATTAGCAATTGTTGCAATGTAGCCGCGGATATCACGGCGCCGTTAGGGGATCAACGTCGTTGCCAGGGTGAACCAGGCCCCTAGGCGGAGCAGGTTGACCTTTGTCAGCGCTTGCCGGCGGCCCAGTACATCAGCCAGCGGACTGGAAACACCCACAAAATGCCGGCAACCAGCCAATACAGCGCTTCCAGGGACCAATGCAGGCGCGGCACCAAGTCAGGTAGGGTGATCACCACGACGACATAAATCAACACGAACAGCAGGCCGGCGACGGTGGCGATAAAACCCTTGGACATTGCCGCCAAGTAGCCCAGCCTGGACGACCTTGCCAGGCCAGAGTTGCAGCACCTGGGCCTGCACGATACAGCGCCCCACCCAACACAGGCGGCGCAGACCCATGGACCTCAAGGACCACATCCGCGGCATCCCAGATTTCCCGAAGCCCGGCATCCTGTTCTACGACATCAGTACCCTGCTGCGTGACGCCGACGCCTGGCAGGTCGCGATGGGCCGGATGGCGTCGCTGGTGCGCGAGCACCGGCCGACGATGCTGGCCGGGATCGAGTCCCGCGGCTTCCTGGTGGCGGCGCCGCTGGCACTGAAGCTTGGCTGCGGCTTCGTGATGCTCCGCAAGCCCGGCAAGCTGCCCGGCGCCGTGACCGGGCTCGACTACGCGCTGGAGTACGGCATCGACCGCCTCGAAATCCAGGCCGATGCGATACCGCCCGGCGCCCGCGTCGTGCTGGTGGACGACCTGCTGGCCACCGGCGGCACCATGGCTGCAGGGATCGCCCTGCTGCGCCAGGCCGGCGCTGAAGTCGCCGCCGTCGCCGTCCTGATCGAGCTGACCTTCCTAGGAGGCCGGGCGAAGCTGGACGTGCCGTGCGAGGCCCTGGTGGCGTATGATGAGTAAGCGTCTCCAACCTTTGAATGCTTAGCGGAGGTGCGGCGTTTGACAGCGGGCGCCCGTCCGTTGTTGGGTGAACAACCGGTGTTCAAGGCCCGGGCACGAGGGGAGGCAGCGATGACTGGTGCCCTTACGGGCTGGACGGTACCCGCCATTGGCCGGCGCGCAGCCTTGCTCGGCCTCGCCGGCATCTGTGTCGCCGCTGCTCCGGTGCCGGAGGTCACGCTGCTGGTCGCGGGGCCCGACGGCGGCCGCTTGGACAGATGGGCGGACGTGGTGACGCCGGGCCTGGTGCGCGCCTTGCCGGGATCCGGCCGTATGACGCGCCGCACCCTGGGCGGGGTGGACGGCGTGACCGGAGCCAACAGCTTCGATGCGCTGGTGACGCCGGACGGGACGACTGCGCTGCTCACGCCCGGGGCAGCGCCGTTGGCGTGGCTGGCCGGCGACCCCCGGGCGAAGTTCGACCCGTCCCGCTGGGTGCCGGTCTGGGCGGCAGTGGCGCCAGCGGTGCTGCTGACCCGGTCGCCGCTGACGCCGGGCCGTCCGCTGCGGGTGCCGGCTATGGGACCGTCCGGGCCGGCCCTGCCGATGCTGCTGGCGCTGGACCTGCTAGGGATCGAGGCGGTGCTGCTTCCCCCGGCCGCGGCCCAATCGCCGGGCGAGGTGGATGCGGTGTTCCTCTCCGGACCCGGCACGCCGCTCGCGGCAGCGTCGCTCGCAGGTGCTGGGCTGCAGCCGGCATTGACGCTCGGCACGCCCGACGAGGCCGGCTGGGGGCGCGATCCCGCTTTTCCCAGAGTTCCAACCGCCGTGCATCAGGTGATGGCGCGGACTCCAGCATCCGCCCTGATCGCAGCGCTGCGCGCCACCGCGACGGCGGTGCAGCTGGATGCCTTGCTGGTCCTGCCGGCATTGTCGAATGCCGCGCTGGTGTCGGCGTGGCATCGGGCGTGCAGCCGCGTTGCAGGCAGCCCGGACGTGCTGACCGCCGCCGCTGGCCAGGACGTCCGGTCCAGCGATCCCGCCATTGCCGCCGTCATGCTTGGCGTCATAGCGGGCGGTGGTCCGGCCATCCCAGCCCTACAGCAGTGGTGTTCCGGGCGTTACGGCTGACGGGCGGCTGGAACTGCCGCCATGCCCGGCAAATCGCCGGACCTCACGGCATCCCGCACGATACGGACGCAGCGCCGCATGACTGTGGGTAGGGCTTCGCCATCTAGGGCGCTGCCGGGGCGAATGAGGCCGTCCCCGGTAATGGCCGTGACCTGGGCCGCATAGACGTCCATGGTCAGTTGGAAATGGGTGAAGCCGTGCTCGGCCTGTCCAGCCAGGCGCCAGGCGCCAGGCTGCGGCGCGTAGGTCAGGGCGTCCGCCTCCGTCCAGGGCTCGGACCGCCAAGGCGTCCCTGGCAGTTCCAACATCCCGCCCAATAAGCCCGTGGACGGCCGGCGGCGCAGCAGCACGTTGCCGGCCGCATCCTGCAGCCAGAATTGCGCGCCGTGACGCTGGGGGCGCAGCGGCTTCGGCGCCTTGCGCGGCAGCTCCGCCGCGACGCCGGCGGCCTGGGCGGCACAGGCATCGCGCCAGGGGCACAGGGCGCAGGCCGGCGCCCGCGGCGTGCAGATGGTGGCGCCGAGGTCGAACAGCGCCTGGGTGAAATCGGACGGACGAGCGCGGGCGTCCGGGTCCTCGCCCAGCCGGGCTGCCGCGGCGGCAATGGCCGGGCGTGCTCCGGGCAGCGGGTCGGCGATGGCGGACGGATCGCAGACACAGCCGACGACCACGACC
>CAXTOB010000065.1:14977-20241 GCA_964245505.1 uncultured Acetobacteraceae bacterium
GCGCTCTACGTTGCCGTCCACCGGCACGGTGGGCACGCCGAAGGCGATGCTGGCGACGGCTGCGGCGGTATAAGGCCCCACGCCAGGCAAAGCGCGCAAGCCCTGGACATCGCTAGGGAAGCTGCCCATCTCGGTGACGCGCTTGGCGCAAGCGTGCAGGTTGCGGGCACGGGCGTAATAGCCCAGGCCGGCCCAGGCCTCCATGACCTCGCCTTCTGGCGCGGAGGCCAGGGCCTGGACAGTAGGAAAGCGGGTCAGGAACCGCTCGAAGTAGGGTATGACGGCCGCGACGGTGGTTTGCTGCAGCATGATCTCGCTGAGCCACACACGGTAGGGATCCGGCGCCTGTCCAGGCATGGCGCGCCAAGGCATCCGGCGGCGGTGGCGGTCATACCAGTGCAGCAACGCGGCAGCGGGTGGGATGGAGGCCGGAATGGGTATCGCCGGAATGGAAATCACGGGGCCGGGTATGGGCGAGCGGGCGGCGGACAACAAGGTGGATGCGGCACGGCACGTTTATGGACCGCGTCCTGTCGGCGTCTTGGTGCCGGGCATCACACGGGCGGCGTTCAAAAAGCGCTCACCGGCCGGGGCGCAAGTGCTTGCGGACTGGGCAGCCATCGTCGGGCCGGAACTGGCGGCCGCCACAACGCCGCGCCGGCTGATCGGCGGCACCCTGACCCTGGTGTGCAGCGGACCCACGGCAATGGAGCTGCAGCATATGTCCGGCCAGGTGATGGAGCGGGTGAACCGCCACATGGGCCGCATCCTGGTGGAGCGGCTGCGCTTCGTACAGGACTCGTCGCCTCCTGCCCCGTCGCTGGCGCCGCCGCCGCGCCGCGCGGCCGCTTCGGTTCCGGTGCCCGGCATTGCGCCGGGTCCGTTGCGCGACGCGCTGTCCGCGCTCGGCCAGGTGGTTGCCGGGCGTGGGGACGGCAGGGCATAACGTCGCCGCATCCGTTGCATACCGAGAGGTCGCCATGCCCATCACGCGCCGCCTGCTGATCGCCGCCTCCGCTACCCTGCCGGTGGCGGGCTTTGCCCACGCCCAGACCGGAGGCGCCCAGACTGGTGGTGCCCAGGCCGGCGGTACCCAGACTGGCGGTGCCCAGGTTGGGGGCGATAACGCCCGCACAGGGGATCGCTCCATGGGACCGGAGGATGCCAAGGTGCAGGTGGTGGAGTGGTTCTCCCTGACCTGCACGCACTGCGCTGCGTTCCAGCGTGAGACATTCCCGCAGGTGCGCGCCAAGCTGATTGACACCGGGCGCATCCATTATACCTGGCGCGACTACCCGCTGGACCAGGTGGCGCTGACCGCGGCGATGGTGGCCCGCGCCCTGCCGGTGGAGCGCTATGAGCCGTTCATCAGCGCCCTGCTGGCCAGCCAGGACCGTTGGGCGTTTGCACGCGGCGTGAACTCTACGGAGGAGTTGGCGAAGTATGCCGCCCTGGCCGGCATGTCGCGGGAAACCTTCAACAGCGCCATCAGCGACGCCGGGCTGAAGGCGGCGATCCTGACGGCGCAGGAAGGTGCCGAGAAGACGATGAGCGTGACGAGCACGCCGTCGTTCATCATCAATGGCAAGCTGACGACGGGGGCGATCGGGTATGAAGCCTTCGAGAAGACGGTGGACGCGGCGGCGGCATAGGTTGCATCCAGCTATCAACGCCCCTGCCGCCACGAGCGCCTAGGCTAGGCTCGTTGCATCTGTCAGCGTCAGACGGTCCATTACAGGAAGCCAGGAGACGGCCTGGCTGACCTCACTCGTGCGCTGGGCCGGTCGTTGCGGCCAGGGCGTGACGGCGCACCGCGTCTGCGATCCGCTCTGAAAACACAGGATCAGGCACTGCCCGTGCAATGGTCAGGCCGCCAGATAGCATGGCAAGCAAGGCGATCGCCGCGTCTTCACGCTCCCGTGCCGACGTTCCCGGCAGTCCGGCTGCCATCTCGGCAACCACCCCTTGCAGCTTAACCTGATAGGCGGCACGGGTCTCCTTATCTGCCCGCATCACCTCGGGCGAAAGCGTCGGCAGAGCGCAGGTTTCACCGAGGTCGCAGGTGCGCTTGGCACCTAGATAGAACGCGACGAACTCCCTGAGCCAGTTTGTCCCTTGGCTCGCTTGGAAGTGGGCTATGCCCGCCCGCAGTTCCTCCAGCCCGGCGAGTACAGCTTCGCGGAACGCCTCGCCCTTGGTCTTGAAATGGCCATAGAAGGCGCCGTTCGTGACCCCGGCTGCCTTGGTCAAACCATCAATCCCTGAGCCGCCATAGCCCTCGGCCCGGAACATCCGGCCAGCCGCGTCAAGGATGCGGCTGCGGGTTTGCTGTTTGTGTTCAATGCTGTAGCGCATGACAGACCTCAAACGGAGCGAGTGCTCTTTTTGCTCTTACAAACGGAGCAATCCCTCTCTATAGATAGAGAGCCAACGGTGTCTATATGACGCTCGGAGGCAAGCGAAGCAACCCCAAGAGGTCGATCATGCCGATTACCTTATACGCCAGCGAAGGCCTGTTCAGCGAACAGGCCGAGCGCGAGGTGTTCTCCGAACTGACAACCTCCTTCCTCAAGCACCACAACCTGAACGGCAACACCTTCCTGGAGCCGAACGTCATCGGCGAGGTTACGGTGATTCCGAAGGGCAAATCCTATGCTGGCGGCAAGCCCGCCGACATCGCCATCGTCGAGCTGAAGGTGCCCTCCTTCGCGCTTGCCACGCCCGAGCAGAAGCAGGGCTTCGTCGCAGACGCGACGGAGGCGGTCGTGCGCGCAAGCGAGGACCGCCTCAGCCGCGACCATGTTTGGGTCAACATGGTTTACGCCGTGGACGGGCTATGGGGCATCAACGGCCAGGCGCTCGGCAATGACAAGTTGTTGGAAGCCGTCGGCACGGCGGCTCGGGCCGCGGACTGATGCAGTCGGACCGCCCTGCCGTTGGGTCGGCAGGGCGATCCCCATCCCAAGGAGGTCCAGATGACACTGAGGAAGCTCCTGGCAGGCGTCGCCGCTTCGGCCGTGCTTGCCATGCTCACCGCCGCCAGCGCCCTTGCGGGTGAGCCTACCCACTACCGCACCCTCGCCGTTGACGGCGTCAACGTGTTCTATCGCGAGGCCGGGCCACAAGGCACCCCCAATGTGCTGCTGCTGCACGGCTGGGGCGCATCGTCTTTCATGTTCCGCAACCTGATCCCGATCCTGGCCAGCAAATATCATGTGCTCGCTCCCGATCTACCCGGTTTCGGGCTGACCGAGGCTCCGCCGCGCGGTCAGTTCCACTACGATTTCGACCATTTGGCGTCGGTCGTTGACGACTTTACGACGGCAAAGGGCTTCGACCGCTACGCGATATATGTGTTCGACTACGGTGCGCCCACGGGATATCGGCTGGCGCTCAAGCATCCCGATCGGATCACCGCCATCATTTCCCAGAACGGCAATGCCTACGAGGAAGGCCTGAGCGAAGGCTGGGACCCGATCAAGCGTTACTGGCGAGAGCCGACCCAGGAGAACCGCGATGCCCTACGCGACTTCATGACGCTCAAGACGAACAAGTGGCAGTATGAGCAGGGCACCGCCGATGTAACCCTGATCGAACCTGAGGCCTATCTGCTGGCGCAGGCGGAGTTCGACCGCCCCGGCAATGTGGACATACAGCTTGACCTATTCGGCGACTACAAGTCGAACGTGGCGCTGTATCCGCAATTCCAGGCCTATTTTCGCGATCAAAGGCCGCCGTTGCTGGCGGTATGGGGCAAGAACGATCCATTTTTTCTGCCGGCCGGTGCCGAAGCCTATAAGCGGGACGACCCCAACGCCGAGGTTGAGTTGTACGACACCGGCCACCTCGCGCTTGAAACCCACAACGATGCGATTGGAGCCAAGATCATGGATTTCCTGGGCCGGTCACTGAACTAACCGGACCGCAAACGCCTGGCCCCCTGCCTTCGCAAGTGGGGGCCAGTTTCGGCGGCTTGGCGACGGGTTTCTGAATCAGCGGAGACGCTACCGTCCCAACCCGTGATACTCAGCATTCGGCATCATATCCACCGCATGCGCGACCCGGTTGGTGTAGTTGAAGAACGCCGCGACCTCCGCGATGTCGAAGATATCGGCGTCGCCAAACCCTTGCCCCCGCAGCGCCTCCCGGTCCGCCTCCGTCACCGTATGCGGCGCCGCCGTCAGCTGCAGGGCGAAGTCCAGCATGGCGCGCTGCCGGGGCGGAAGATCGGCGACGCGGTAGTTGAAGGCCATCATCTCCCCAAGCTGCGGGTCGCCGGACAGCTTGCGGACGGCGGCGCCATGGGCGACCAGGCAGTAGTAGCAGCGGTTCCAAGATGAAACCGCGACGGCGATCATCTCCCGCTCCAGCTTGGACAGGCCGAGCGGCGCCAGCATCAGCTCGTCATACAGGCGGATGAAGTTGCGCAGCCGCTCCGGGCGGATCAGCCATGCTTGCAGCACGTTGGGGACGAAGCCCAGCTTGTCGCGGCATTTCTGGAAGTAGGGGCGCAGGTCCTCCGGCAGAGTGCTCTCGTCTGCGGCGGCCAGGGCGGTGACGTGGGCGGGTTGCGGCATGGCTCAGGCCTCCGGCGTGTTGGCCCGCTCACGCGGGATGGCGCGCGCCTGCTCGCGCAGGGCGAATTTCTGCATCTTGCCGGTGCTGGTCTTGGGCAGCGGGCCGAACACCACGGTGCGGGGGATCTTGAACCGGGCCAGGCGCTCGCGGCACCAGGCGATCAGCTCATCGGCTGATGCGTCCATGCCGGGCTTGAGGGTCACGAAGGCGCAGGGCGTCTCGCCCCAGGTCGGGTCCGGACGGGCGACCACCGCCGCCTCCATCACCGAGGGATGGCTGTAAAGCACGCCCTCGACCTCTATCGTAGAGATGTTCTCGCCGCCGCTGATGATGATGTCCTTGCTGCGGTCACGGATTTCCAGGTAGCCGTCGGGGTGGCAGACCGCCAGGTCGCCGGTGTGGAACCAGCCGCCGGCGAAGGCCTCGTCTGTGGCGGTCGGGTTCTTCAGGTAGCCCTTCATGACGATGTTGCCGCGCATGAACACCTCGCCCATCGTGGCACCGTCGCGCGGGACCGGCTGCAGCGTAGTGGGGTCGGCGACCATGACGCCCTCCTGCACCGGGTAGGTGACGCCCTGGCGGGCACGCAGCCGGGCCTGCTCGGCTGCTGGCAGCGCGTCCCAGTCGTCGTGCCAGGCGCAGACGGTGACGGGGCCGTAGGTCTCGGTCAGGCCATAGCCGTGGGT
>CAXTOB010000066.1:0-19967 GCA_964245505.1 uncultured Acetobacteraceae bacterium
CAAGACGGCAAGACCTGTGCGTGCAGTCCTGGATTGCCACGCCGCAAGCGCGGCTTGCAATGACGATACCCTTGTCAGCGGTCATGACTTTCGGCGATTGGTATAAACAGGCCCTGAAACACCAGCATCCGCCTACAGGCTGAGGATGCACATCAGAACCCACCAGCGTGCCCACGCCCATCAGACTGGCTGCAGCGTAAGTTTGCTTCTGGCTGAAATGACGCCGCCATACCGGCAGGTGGCAAGGAAAATTATAGCAGCATCTGGGCCACAAGATGATCTGCGGTGATGGCGTCAAACATTTTTCAGAAAGGAAATTGCATCTTTGAAGTCTCTTATTTCAAGACTTTCCTTCATCAGATCAACGTCTTTTCTACCTTCAAGATCGATGTATCCAGGCACAAAGATTTGCGGGCTTGGCTGATACAATCCGATGGATGACAGCCCAGAACTTTCATAATTCCCCGTCGTCGTTCTCCCGCGACCGGACAAGGCGATCAAAGGCTTCGTTATTTTGTACTCCACAATCCGGGACTCAGCCAGTTTGTATTTGAAGCCCAACCCCTGGTAGAACTGCAAAAGATCCAGGAAAACTTCATCTGTGCTGTTTCGGTCAAAGGTTTGGCAGTCGCTCGGAGTCATGAATTTTGCAGCTTCCTTTGCAGCGATGAAGACGGACGGCGAGCCGAACCATTCGCTTGTCACATTTCCGAGCAGGTCTTTATCACTGATACCTGGTTTAACATATACCAGGCGGAATAACTTATCGCCAATCATGAGGGAGCCTTCTTTGGGAGAGATGATGCCTCCCCTATCTTGCTGCAAGTTCCCCAAATCTGGAAAATTATAGAAGTGCGGCTTTGAGGGCTGACTTGCCCTGGATTTATATTTCAATTGCTTGTCAAGACTATCCCAAGATTTGCCGTTTGCAGCCGTCGTCACATTCATTATCTTCCCGCCTCCGAATATAGCAGGAGCATTGGTCTTCAAGGCATTTATAGCTGGGACCAAGATAGCCTCCCCCCTATCATCGATGATTGGTCAGCCGTCAGGCAAATCTCCGGCGTCGCTGGTGACATTATGACGTTGAGTTACCGGGCGTATTCCACCACGCCCCTCATCGTGCCATTCGCCATTCGAGTGTGGTGTCGATCCCAACTGCTCTGGGTCCAGTTTACTGTGGTCAGTCGCAGCATAATGCGGCATTCCCCCACCCGGCGGCGCCGGACCCCGGCGCCGCCGTGCACCGGTCAGGCTGCCTGCGCCGTCGAAAGGTCGTAGCTGATGTTCGCCGGCTCGGCCGCAGAGCCATCTTGCTTCATCTGCGTCCCCTTCGTCATGATCTTGGTGAAGTTCAGCGAAATGTTCTCCGTCGGACGGTCGCCTTCGCTGCTCGTGGTGAAGCCGCTGATCATCACGTTCTCCAGCTCGATGGTCAGGTAAACGTCCATCTGATCCTTGTTGGTTCGGCAGAAATCAATCTGCGCCTTTACGCCGTCGCCCTGAAACGCTTCCGTCAGCAGCCCGACGGACGACACGTCCTGCACCTTCGTTACCACGATCTCACTGATGCTCGGCGCCGACGACTCGCGGTCGGCGCTTGCCCCCGTCGGGCTGCTGATGCCGCGGCCCACGCCCCACCGGAAAGAACTAAGCTCGATCCAGTTCTTGTGGTTGCTTTCGGTCACGTCGCCCTTAACGGCACCGTCTTTGTAGTTCAGATAAATCGGCATTGTCTTGTTCCCTTCTGTTGAGTGTTTCAATTCAGCAGCGGAGTCACGCCAGTTCGTATTCGAACAAGCCCGACGCCCCCACACCGATTTCCACTGTTCCAACCACCCCGCCATCGGCCAAACGGGACAGCACGCGTGCCGACAATTCCGGCAGCAGCGTTCGGGACAGGATGTTCTCCACGTTGCGCGCACCCGAGGCCGTCTCGGTGCAGCGCTGCGCGATTACATCCTCAAGCTCCGGCGCCCAGGTCAGCGCCGCTCGGTAGCTGTCCCACACCCGGCGACGGATGCGGTCCAGCTGCAGGAACACGATGCCGCGGATCACCTCCGGCGACAGCGGGAAATAGGGCACCAGCGACACCCGCCCCAGAAAGGCCGGCTTGAAGTGCTTCATCAGCTCCGGCCGCAGCGCCTCCGCCAGTCCCGCCGCGTCCGGCGCAGTCTCGGGATCGGCGAACAGCTTGCCGATCAGGTCCGAACCGGCGTTGCTGGTCATGATGATGACGCAGTTCTTGAAGTCGATGTCCCGGCCCTCGCCGTCCTTCATCGTGCCCTTGTCGAACACCTGGAAGAACACGTCCTGCACGCCGGGATGCGCCTTCTCCATCTCGTCCAGCAGGATCACCGAGTAGGGCCGCCGCCGCACCGCTTCAGTCAAAATCCCGCCCTCGCCATAGCCGACGTAGCCCGGCGGGCTGCCCATCAGCAGGCTGACCTTATGCTCCTCCTTGAACTCGGTCATGTTGATGGTGGTCACGTTCTGCTCGCCGCCATACAGCAGATCGGCCAGCGCCAGCGCCGTTTCGGTCTTGCCCACGCCGGAGGTTCCGACCATCAGGAACACGCCGATCGGCTTGCGCGGATCGGTCAGCTTGGCGCGCGACGTGCGGATCGCCTGCGCCACCGCGTCCAGCGCATGGGGTTGTCCGATGATGCGCCGCTCCAGCCGGTCGCGCAGCGTCAGCACCGTGCGTATCTCGTCCGCGCGCATCCGCCCGGCCGGGATGCCGGTCCAGCCCTCGACGATCTCCGCCACTGCCTGGCCGTCCACCACCGGGTGGATCAGCGGCTGCTCGCCCTGCAGCGCATGGAGTGCTGCCGTCAGCGACGCTAGCCGGTCACGCGCCGTCCCCTGGGTGCACGGCGGCGCGTCCGGGCCGGCGCCCTCTAGCGCGGCGCGGGCCTCGGCCATACCGGCAGTCAGTTCCTTTTCCTGCGCCCAGCGGCCCTCCAGCACGGCCAGGCTCTCCTGCGCCGCGGAGCGCTCGGCCTGCAGCTCGTCTTGCCGGCCCGCATTGGCGGCGCCGGCCAGCGCCTCACGCGCCAGGATGCCAAGCTCGGTGTCGATCAGCGTGGTCCGGCGCCGCAAGTCTTCGATGGCTGCGGGCACGGAGGACTGGCTCATCGCCACCCGGGCGCAGGCGGTGTCGATCAAGGACACCGCCTTGTCCGGCAACTGGCGGGACGGGATGAACCGCGCCGACAGCCGCACCGCCTCGCTCACGGCCTCGTCCAGGATGCGGACGCCGTGGTGCGCTTCTAGGGTGGCGACCAGGCCGCGGATCATGGAGATGGCGACGGCCTCGGTCGGCTCCTCGACCCGAACGGTCTGGAAGCGCCGGGTCAGGGCGGCGTCCTTTTCGAAGTATTTCTTGTATTCGGCCCAGGTGGTCGCGGCGATGGTCCGCAGCTCGCCGCGGGCCAGGGCGGGCTTCAACAGGTTGGCCGCGTCGCCCTGCCCGGCCTGGCCGCCGGCGCCGATCAGGGTATGCGCCTCGTCGATGAACAGGATGATCGGCTTCGGGCTGGCGCGCACCTCCTCGATCACCTGCTTCAGCCGGTTCTCGAACTCGCCCTTCACCCCGGCGCCGGCCTGCAGCAGCCCGAGGTCCAGGGTGCGGACCGAAACCTCACGCAGGGCCGGCGGCACATCCCCCTCGGCGATGCGCAGGGCAAAGCCCTCGACCACGGCGGTCTTGCCCACCCCGGCCTCGCCGGTCAGGATCGGATTGTTCTGCCGCCGCCGGGTCAGGATATCCACGACCTGGCGTATCTCGGCGTCGCGGCCCAGGATCGGATCGATCTTGCCGGCGCGGGCGCGGGCGGTTAGGTCCTGGGTGAACTGGTCCAGCGCCGGGGTGCCGCCACTCCCCGGGGAACGCGCCGCGCCGTCCGGCCCGGCGGAAACCGCCTCCGTCATCACGGCAGAGGACTCCTCCCCCGCGGCGGTGATCGCCGCCAGGTCCCGCTTCAGCGCATCCGGCGGAATGCGGGCGAACTGGCCGGACATGTCGCGCGTATGCCGGGCCAGCGTCTCATCGGCCAGCAGCGCCCACAGCAGGTGGCCCGAGCGCACGCGGGACAGCCCATGCTCAACCGAGGCCAGCAGCCACGCTTCCTTCGCCGCCGCCACGATCTCCGGTGCCAGCCCCGGTGCGCGGGCATTGCCGGTCTTCATGCGGTCGAAGGCGCGGTTCAGGTCGGCGCGCAGCCGCCCCTCATCCACCTCGTAATGGCGCAGGATCAGGCCGACATCGCCACCGGGAATGTCCAGCAGCTTGGCCATCCAGTGCTCGACCTCCACGTTGTAGTGGCTGCGGGACAGGGTGAACCCGGCTGCGGCTTCCAGCGCGCGGCGGCACTGGTCGTCCAAACGGCCGATCAGCGGCTTCAGATCGAGGGCGGCCATGGGTGCCTTCCTGGCTGAAATTTTGATGCTTGATCGTATCGGGACGGTACTTGCATCTTGCGTAGTTGTCCAGCATCAGCAACGTTCTGACGCGCAAAGGAAATCACTGGGTGTCTGACCAACCTGGCCTTGACCTGGATGCCCTGCTGCATCCCATTCCAGGCGACCGCCCGGCCGGGCTGGACCCGCGGGAGGACGTCAGCGCCGGGTCGCTGTACTACCGCCTGCGCGACGCCCGGGCAGAAGCGCGGGCAGTGGAGCGGGAGGCTGACGGCAGCGTCATCCTCGACAGCGCTCCTCCGCCGCAGTGGCGCACGGTACGCGACCTCGCCGTCCGCCTGCTCAATGAGCGCGCGAAGGACCTGGAGGCCGCGGCCTGGCTGACGGAGGCGTTGGTGCGGGACTCTGGCGCGGCCGGCCTGTCGGCTGGCGCCACCCTGATGGCGGAGATGGTGGACCAGTTCTGGGACAGCGGCCTTTACCCCGCGCCGGACGAGGACGGGCTGGCCACCCTTGTAGCCCCCATCGCCGGCCTGAATGGCCTCGAGTCCGATGGCACGCTGCTGCAGCCGCTCCGCAAGCAGGCGCTGTTCCTGCGGCCGGATGGCGGGGCGGTGACGTTCTGGCAATACTTGCAGTCCGAGGAGGTGGAGAAGATCGGCGATGCCGCGCGCAAGAAGCAGCGGCTGGCGTCGGGCATCCCGCCCTTCGCGGATGTCGAGCGGGATGCCCGGACAGCAGGCGCCAAGCATTGGGCCGCCTTGCGGGACCAGTTGGACACCGCCCTCGCCGCCTGGGGCCGCCTGGCCGCGGTGCTTGAGGCCCGGGCCGCAGCCGATGCCCCGCCGGTGCGCCGCCTGCGCGAGCTGCTGGATACCATGCTGCAGATCGCCGCCCGCTATGCCCCGGCCCGTGCCGCAGCCCCGTCCCCGTCCGAGGAGGTCCCGGCGGCGGAGCACCCTGTGACCGAAGAGACGCCAGGCTCCCGCCCCCGCGCCGCGACGCGCGAGGACATGCTGCGCGACCTGGCCCGCATCGCCGACTTCTTCCGTCAAGCCGAGCCGCAATCCCCTTTGGCCCTGACCTTGGAGGAGGCGATCCGCCGCGCCCGCCTGACCTGGCCGGAACTGCTGCAGGAGGTCGTGCCGAACGAGGATGCCCGCAATGCCATGCTGATCATGCTGGGCATCCGGCCAACCAAGAAGGAATAGGCCAGCTGCTGGCCCTGGGCGGCTGGCAGGCTGATTGCGCACAGCGGCTCCTCGGTGCTGCAGCGGAGGGTTGAGGTGTGAGTTCATGGTGGCGGAGTGGTGCCCCGTGATGCCGGCCAGGGTCTGTGACAAAACTCACAAAGAGCATTGAATCATGACTCTTCCAGAACGCCCGCGTCTTGGTTCCATTGAGCCGAGTCTGGTATCGTAACGGGGCCGAGCCGGCGTGGACGGCAGGCAGCCATGGGAAGGGCATGCACGGCAGATGACTGGTCTGGGTTGGTGGCGCATTGCGGCAGTGGCGCTGGCGCTCGCCGCAGCGGCTGCGCCTGCGCGGGCCGAGCCGCAGCCGGGGCGCCTTGCCCTGGTCATTGCCAACTCTGCCTACACCGCGCTGCCGGAGCTTCCTGGATGCCCGTTGTCCGCCCATGCCGTTGCCACGGGATTGCAGCGCGCCGGGTTCGACGTGACCGAGCGCATTGATCCCACCATCGGCGCCTTCGGCGCTGCCTTGGGTGCGCTGTCCCGGCAAGCTGCGGCGACGCCGGACGCCACGGTCGTGATCTACTTCTGTGGCCATGCCGCCGCGTTCGACGGCCGTGTATTCGTCCTGCCCGCAACGGCGGCGCTGGACCGGCCATCCGACGTGCTGACCCAGGGCTTCGCGGCGCGATCCCTTGCCGACGCGGCATTCCGCGGGTCCCGGACCGGCTTGGCGGTGCTGGACCTTTACCCGGCGCCGGGCACGCCGGCCGACGTGCTGAGCGGCTTCATCGCATCGAAGCCGCTGGGTGAGGGTCAGTTCATCGCAGCGGCATTGGAGGCAGACCGTGCGACGGCGGCGACGCCCGTGGCCGATGCGCTGGTTGCGGAACTGCATCCGCCAGCCGCGGTAGGGGCGCTGCTGGACAACATGCGCACGGTCCTCGCGAAGTCTGGACGCGTGAGCTTCACCGCCGCTGGCGGCCCTGGGGCGGCCTCGGCCTTGATGCCCGCCGGCCCCAGGCCGGCCATGGCGCAGGTGAACACCACGTCTGCGCCGCCTGTCCTGCCGTCATTCGCAGCACCTGCACCGCCAGCCCTGGCGACCTTCCCGGAGGAGGAGCTATACACCAGGGAGGACCGCAAGACCGTGCAGGCCGCCTTGATCCGGGTCGGTTACTACGCCGGGACAGCCGACGGCCTGTTCGGACCGGAAACGCGCGCCGCCATACGCCGCTACCAGCACGAGATCGGCGCCGAGATGACAGGCGTTTTGACGGCGCAGCAGGCTGCGCGCCTCGTGGCCGGCCAGGCGCAGGGACGATGACACGCGACGCTACACCGGCGCCGAACAGCGGCGTCAACGGAAAGGGAGGCGTTTGATGGGACTCAAGGCGAAGTTCAACACAGTCATGGCTGTGGCTTTCCTCGCCGGCCTCGGCCTCGCGGCCGCGCTGTCCTACGCCCTGGTGCGGGAGAATGCCCAGCGCGAGGTGCTGCAGGACGCGCGCATCATCCTGGAGAATGCCCGGGCCATCCGCACCTATACCAGCACCGAGATCGAGCCGCTGCTGGCCGAGCAAACCGCCGTGCGCTTCCTGCCGCACACCGTCCCGTCCTGGGCGGCGCAGACCAACTTCAGGCGCAGCGAGGCCTTCCATGACTACGGCTACAAGGAGGCCGCGCTGAACCCGACCAACCCCGCTGACCGGGCGACGGATTGGGAGGCCGACATCATCAGCACGTTCCAGCGCAATCCCGGCATGACCGAGCTGGTGTCGCAGCGGGATACGCCGGCCGGGCCGATGCTCAACCTGTCGCAGCCGTTCCGGCTTACGGACAAGGCCTGCCTGGCCTGCCATTCCGTGCCGCAGGCGGCACCGGCCTCGATGATAGACCTGTATGGCAGCGCGAACGGCTTCGGCTGGAAGCTGGGCGACACCATCGGCGCGCAGGTGGTGTCGGTGCCGATGAGCGTCGCGCTGGGCAAAGCCAACCAGTTGTTCCTGCTGTTCCTGGCCGGGCTTGCGGCGGTGTTCGCGGTGGTGATGGTGGTGCTGAACATCCTGCTGCACACCATCATCGTGAAGCCGGTCCGCTGCATTTCGCAGATGGCCGGCGCGGTCAGCATGGGCGCGCTGGACACGCCGGAGTACGAGGTGCGCGGCCGTGACGAGATCGCCTCGCTCGCGACCTCGTTCAACCGCATGCGCCGGAGCCTGGTGAACGCGATGTCCATGCTGGAATCTGCGGACTAGGCGGGGCGGTGCTGGACGACATTCCTGCGCAGGTCGGCCGCTACCGCGTGCAGCAGGTGCTGGGGCGCGGCGCAATGGGCGTGGTCCTGCGGGCTTACGACCCGGAGATCGGCCGTCCCGTCGCGATCAAGCTGATCCGCGCCGATCTGCTGGACGGGGTGGACCGCGACGCCTACCTGGCGCGGTTCCGCCGGGAGGCGCAGGCTGCCGGGCGCTGTATGCACCCGAACATCGTCGCCGTTTATGACTTCGCCCTGCACGAGGGCAACCCGTTCATCGCGATGGAGTACCTGGAAGGCGGCAGCCTGGCGCAGGCCGCCCAGCATGGCGCCCGGTTCAGCAGGGACGAGGCGGTGTCCATCACCCTGCAGGTCCTGCAGGCGCTGGATTGCGCGCATGGCCTGGGCGTCATCCACCGCGACATCAAGCCGGCCAACATCCTGGTGGCTGCCGGCCGGGTCAAGGTCATGGACTTCGGCATCTCGCGCCTGCCGGACTCCAACCTCACGCACGCCTCCGTGCTGGGAACGCCGAGCTACATGTCGCCGGAGCAGTGCCGGGGCGCCGAGGTGGACCACCGCAGCGACATCTTCTCGACCGGCGTGGTGCTGTATGAGCTGCTGACCGGGGCGCGCCCGTTCCCCGGGCGGACCTTTACGGAGATCGTTACCCGGCTGCTGCATGACGACGCGCCGGACCTGCGCGCCGTGGCGCCCGATGCCCCGCCTGGCCTGTCACATGTGGTGCGGCAAGCGCTGGCGAAGTGTCCCGCCGAAAGGTTCGCCTCGGCTGCGGCGATGATGGAGGCGTTGCGCCGGTTCGGGGACGGTGACGCCGCCGGGGACGGGACGGTGGTGCTGGCGAGGGCAGCCGTGCCGCGCTCCGGGCAGCCGTCAGCGGACCTGCTGCTGGACCCGGAGGTGCTGTCCACCCTGCAGCGCCGGCTGGCGCATTACCTGGGGCCGATTGCCTCCCGCCTGGTCAGCAGCGCCGCAAGGACGGCAGTGACGTTGGATGCGCTATGCGACACCCTGGCCCGCAATATCGCCTCGGCGGCGGAACGGGAGGAGTTCCGGACAGCGGCGCTGCGGGACTACGGGCTGGCGGGGCTCCGCACCGGGCTGACCAGCGCGGGGCTGGCCACTGCGGGACTGGCCCGGTCCTTGACGGCGCGTCAGGCCGCCGGACCGCAGCCGCCGGTCGTATCGCCCGAGGTGATCCTGCGCGCGCAGACCGAGTTGACCCGGCACATCGGCCCAATCGCCCGTGTGCTGGCAAGGCGCGCGCTGGAACGGTCGGCCTCGCCCAGCGAGTTCTGGACCCAGCTTGCCCAGCACATCGAACGCCCATCGGACCGAGCGGCGTTCCTGGCGCACCAAACGCGCTGATCCAGCGCGATACCGGTTTTCCGAGCGACCCTGGTTGCCATCAGACAATGCCTGCGCACGGATGGTTGGCGAGCGCGCTGACTACGGTCAGCCTCCAGCGCGCGTCAGCCAGGCATCCGAACCTGTCTGAGGCATGCCCGGCCGTTACGTGCATCGCTACATGCCCAGCAGCCGGCGCATCCGGCGTGCGATGACCTCCGACAGCAGCAGCCCGCCGATGGCCAGCGTGAACGAGACCAGGGACAGCTTGGCCGCCGTCGCCTCGCCGCCGGGCGACTGCGTCGCGGCGTAGATCGCCAGCGGCAGGGTCTGGGTCTGCCCAGGGATGCTGCTGGCGAAGGTGATGACGGCGCCGAACTCGCCCAAGCCGGCGGCGAACGCGACCACCGCGCCGGCCAGGATGCCCGGCGCCATCAGCGGCAGGGTCACGGTCACGAACCGGTCCACCGGCCCAGCACCCAAGGTCCGCGCCGCCGCTTCCAGCCCAGGGTCAACGCCCTCCAGCGACAGGCGGATCGCGCGCACCATCAGCGGGAACGCCATCACCGCCGTCGCCAGCGCCGCGCCGGCCGTGGTGAACACCAGGCGCACGCCGAACCAGTCCAGCAGCCAGGCGCCCACCGGCCCGCGCACCCCGAACAGCAGCAGCAGCCCCCAGCCGACGACGACCGGCGGTAGCACCAGCGGCAGGTGGACCACGGCGTCCAGCAGCGCCCGGCCCGGGAACCGTCCCCGCGCGATGGCCAGCGCCGCCAGTATCGCAAGCGGCAACCCGAACATCACGCTGCGTCCGGCCACCACGAGGCTCAGCCGGACGGCCTGCCACTCGTCAGGCGTCAGCCAATCGAGGAGGGTCAACGATCCCGCGTCATTGGCGTATGGAGCCCAGCTTGCGGTGGGTCGGTGGCGTCTCCGGCCCTGCCAGGGGTGCGAGCAGCGCCGGCGGCACATCGGCGGATGCGACGATACCCGTGGGCGCCCCGTGCTGGACCTGCCGGGCGGGGACAGACAGCGCGGCGACGACGAAACGCGGCGCTAGGTGGCCGTGGGCAGCCCCCAGTTCCTTCATGCTGTCCGTGACCATTGCCGTGATTTCCTACACACGGGCCAGAAACGGCGGCCAGGCCAAGGCGAAAGCACAGGCAGGTAGCAGGAAGCGGCGGCACATCGCGGACCTCGAAACCGTTATATCCGACGACACCTATCGGCGCTGGACCTCAACGGCAACAAGCAGCCGCCGTATGCCGCACGCACGCTTCATAACGGCTGTTCAGCAGTCGAACGACTCGGCTGTTCGGCGGTCGAACGACCGGTCCGGGGGGAACACGAGGACGTGTGGGACGCCCAGGAGAGCACGGCGGAAATTTGCGCCGCAACCGGCCAGGCGACGTGGGCTTGCAGGATGCCGCCCCGGGCTGCTTTACCCTCAAGCAGTGATCGACAAGCTCGCCTACCTCATCGCGGTGGCGCGCGACCGCAGCTTCCGGCGCGCGGCCGAAGCGTGCGGCGTGGCGCAGCCGACGCTGTCCGCTGGCATCAAGCAGCTTGAGGACGAGCTGGGCATCATGCTGGTCCGCCGCAGTTCCCGCTATCACGGGCTAACACCGGAAGGCGAGCGGGTGCTGGACTGGGCCAGGCGCCTGGTCGGCGACGCCACGGCCATGCGGCAGGAGCTGCAAGCCATGCGGATCGGCCTATCCGGGCACCTGCGGATTGCGGTGATCCCCACCGCGCTGACGATGGTCCCCTACCTGACGGGCCCGTGCCTGGCCCGGCACCCTGCCCTGCAGTTCACCATCCTGTCCTGCACGTCCGACGCCGTGCTGCGCCTGCTGGACGACCTGGAGGTGGACGCCGGCATCACCTACCTCGACAACGAAGGCGTGGGCCGGGTGCAGGCCATCCCACTTTATACCGAGCGCTACCGCTTCGTGACTGCGGCAGATAGTGCACTGGGCGGCCGGGACAGCGTGACATGGGCCGAGGTCAGCCGGGTGCGCCTATGCCTGCTGACGCCGGACATGCAGAACCGCCGCATCATGGATCAGTTGATGCTTGGTGCCGGGGTGGAGCCGCGTGCGACGTTGGAAAGCAACTCGCAGCTCACTTTGCTGGCGCATGTGCTGACGGGACAGTGGGCCACGATTCTGCCCGAGCGGGTCGCCGACACGCTGGCGCTGACGCCCCGGTTGCGCCGCATCCCCGTCATCGAGCCGGACGCGACCCATGAGGTCGGCCTGATCCTGCCGCACCGGCAGCCGCTGCCGTTGCTGGCCGCCGCGCTGATGATGGAAGCACGCCTGCTGAGTCAGCGTTTGTGACTCTCTGATAGAGTTTCGCTATCGCAGCACTCAAACGCAGCCTTGATCGTAGTGAGGTACTTTCAGATATAGCTGGGTCATGGACAAAGCGCGGCACGGAACCGGCGAGGCATCATGACGGCATTGATCACCCAAATACCATCAACCGTCGAACGCTGGGATGCCACCCTGGCAGCTGAGATCATCGCCGCCCATGCCGGCCTTGAGGGTGCCGCCCTGCCGATCCTCCATGCGCTGCAGGATGAATTCGGCTGTGTGCCGAAGCAGAGCGAGCCGATGATCGCCGATGCGCTGAACCTGTCTCGCGCCGAGGTCCACGGCGTGATCTCATTCTACCATGACTTCCGCCGGGCTCCGCCGGGTCGCCATGTGTTGAAGCTATGCCGGGCGGAGTCGTGTCAATCCAACGGCGGCGTCGAGTTGGCAGACCGGCTGCTTACGCGGCTTGGCCTTGATTGGGGCGGCACCACTGCGGATCGCAGCCTAACGGTCGAGGCGGTTTACTGCCTGGGCCTGTGCGCGTGCAGCCCGGCGGCGCTGCTCGATGGTGAGCCGGTGGCCCGGCTGGACGACGCCAAGCTCGAAACCATGGCCGCGGAGGCTCGCCGCCTATGACCCGTATCTTCCTGCCACAAGATATGGCTGCCCTGGCGCTTGGCGCCGACGCTGTGCTGCGCGCCTTGCGGTCCGGGGCTGCCGCGCGCGGTTGCGACCTGGACGTGATACGGACCGGCACCCGTGGGGCGGTTTGGCTGGAGCCGCTGCTGGAGGTAGAAACGCCGGAGTGCCGCATCGCCTACGGCCCTGTCCAAGCCGCCGATGTGCCGGGCCTGTTAGACGCCGGTTTGCTGGACGGCGGTGCGCACCCGCTGCGGATCGGCCGGCCAGAGGAACACCCCTGGTTTGCCGGCCAGACCCGGCTGACCTTCGCCCGCTGTGGCGTGGTTGATCCCGTGTCGGTCGAGGACTACCGCGCCCATGGCGGTTATGCCGGGCTGGAACGCGCGCTGGCGATGGGCGCCGAGGCGACGGTGGACGAGGTGAAGCTATCCGGCCTGCGCGGCCGCGGCGGCGCCGGGTTCCCAACGGGGATCAAGTGGAACACGGTCCGGCTGGCGCAAGCCGACCGCAAGTACGTCGCCTGCAACGCCGACGAGGGCGATAGCGGCACCTTCGCCGACCGGATGCTGATGGAGGGCGACCCGTTCTCGTTGATCGAGGGCATGACGATCGCCGCCGCCGCGGTCGGCGCCACCAAGGGCTACATCTACACGCGGTCCGAGTATCCCCATGCCATACGCACCCTGAACGCGGCGGTGCTGGCGGCGCGCCGGGCCGGGCTGCTGGGACCGGACATCATGGGGTCCGGCCAGGTGTTCGACATCGAGGTGCGGATGGGCGCCGGCGCCTACATCTGCGGCGAGGAAACCTCCATGCTGGACAGCCTGGAGGGCAAGCGCGGCATGGTGCGGGCCAAGCCGCCGCTGCCGGCCATTGAGGGCCTGTTCGGGCGTCCAACCGTGGTCAACAACGTGATGTCGCTGGCCAGCGTGCCCTGGATCATGGCCAACGGCGGCCCGGCTTACGCAGCACTCGGAACCGGCCGGTCGCTCGGGACCCTGCCGGTGCAGTTGGCTGGCAACGTGGCGCGCGGCGGCCTGATCGAGTTGCCGTTCGGCGTGACGCTGCGAAGCCTGATCGAGGACTGGGGCGGCGGCACCCGCAGCGGCCGCCCATTCCGCGCGGTGCAGGTCGGCGGCCCGCTGGGCGCCTACTTTCCCGAGGCGCTGCTGGACACGCCGATGGACTACGAGGCGTTCACCAAGGCTGGCGGCCTGGTCGGGCATGGCGGCGTCGTAGTGTTCGACGACACCGTGGACTTGGCCCGGCAGGCCCGCTTCGCCTTCAGCTTCTGCGCCGCGGAAAGCTGCGGCAAGTGCACCCCCTGCCGTATCGGCGCCGTCCGCGGCGTCGAAGTGGTGGACCGTATCATCGCCGGGATCGAGCCGGCCAAGAACTTCGCCCTGCTGGACGACTTGTGCGAGTTGATGACCGATGCCTCGCTGTGCGCCATGGGCGGGCTGACGCCTGTGCCGGTCAACAGCGCGTTGACCCATTTCCCCGAGGATTTCCACCGCGCCCTGCCAGTGGCTGCGGAATAAGGAGAGCAGCGATGGCCCTGATCCGCGAGCTGGACACCGGCACCCCCATCCGGGTGGCAGAGACGACCGTGACGCTGACCATTGATGGGCAGAGTGTGACAGTGCCGAAGGGCACGTCCGTCATGGCTGCCGCGGCGGTGATGGGCACGCAGGTGCCGAAACTGTGCGCGACGGATAGCCTGGAGCCGTTCGGGTCCTGTCGGCTGTGCCTGGTGCAGATCGAGGGACGGCGTGGCTACCCGGCCTCCTGCACCACGCCGGCCGAGGAGGGCATGGTCGTGCATACCGAGAACGGCGCCATCGCCAAGCGCCGCCGGGGCGTGATGGAGCTGTATATCAGCGACCACCCGCTGACCTGCCTGACCTGCTCGGCCAACGGTGACTGCGAGCTGCAGGACATGGCCGGCAAGGTCGGCCTGCGCGACGTGCGCTATGGCTATGAGGGTGAGAACCACCTGGACGCGCCGACCGACGCCAGCAACCCGTACTTCACCTTCGAGGCCAGCAAGTGCATCGCCTGCTCGCGCTGCGTGCGGGCATGCGAGGACATCCAGGGCACCTTCGCGCTGACGATGGAGGGGCGCGGCTTCGGGTCCAAGATCTCGGCCGGCGGCACCGACTTCATGGGGTCGGAGTGCGTGTCCTGCGGCGCCTGCGTGCAGGCCTGCCCGACGGCGACGCTGAATGAGAAGTCGGTCATCGCGCTCGGCACCCCAGAGCATTCGGTGGTCACGACCTGCGCCTACTGCGGCGTCGGCTGCTCCTTTAAGGCGGAGATGAAGGGGGAGACTGTGGTTCGCATGGTCCCCTACAAAGACGGCAAGGCGAACGTTGGGCACTCCTGCGTCAAGGGACGCTTCGCCTTTGGCTACGCCACCCACAAGGACCGCAAGACCAAGCCGATGATCCGCGCGGCGATCACCGACCCGTGGCAGGAAGTGTCGTGGGAGGTGGCGATCGCCCACGCCGCCAGCGAGTTCAAGCGCATCCAGGCCAAGTATGGGCGGGATAGCATCGGCGGCATCACCTCGTCCCGCTGCACCAACGAGGAGACCTTCCTCGTGCAGAAACTGATCCGTGGGGCGTTCGGCAACAACAATGTGGATACCTGCGCCCGGGTCTGCCACTCGCCGACCGGGTATGGCCTCAGCACCACGCTGGGGACGTCGGCGGGGACGCAGGACTTTGCGTCCGTCGAGCATTCCGACGTGATCCTGGTAATCGGCGCCAACCCGACCGATGGCCACCCGGTGTTCGCATCGCGCATGAAGAAGCGGCTGCGCGACGGCGCCAAGCTGATCGTCGCCGACCCGCGGCGGATTGACCTCGTACGCTCCCCGCACATCGAGGCGCAGTACCACCTACCGCTGCTGCCCGGCACCAACGTCGCCCTGCTCAACGCGCTGGCCCACGTCGTCGTCACCGAGGGCCTGATTGCCGAGGATTACGTGCGGGAGCGCTGCGACCTGCAGGAGTTTGAAAGCTGGGCGCGCTTCATCGCCCAGGAGCACAACTCGCCCGAGGCCAGCGAAAGCCTGACTGGCGTGCCTGCGGCCGAGGTGCGCGCCGCGGCGCGGCTGTTCGCTACCGGGGGCGCCGCGGCCATCTACTACGGCCTGGGCGTTACCGAGCACAGCCAAGGCACCACGGCCGTGATGGCGATGGCGAACCTGGCGATGGCGACCGGCAACATCGGCAAGCTGGGCGCCGGGGTGAACCCGCTGCGCGGCCAGAACAACGTGCAGGGCGCCTGCGACATGGGCAGCTTCCCGCACGAGCTGACCGGCTACCGCCATGTTTCCGACGATGCGACGCGGGAAATGTTTGAGGCGACCTGGGGCGTGCCGCTGTCCGCCGACCCGGGCCGGCGCATCCCAAACATGCTGGACGATGCGGTGGAGGGCAGCTTCAAGGCGCTGTATATCCAGGGCGAGGACATCGCGCAGTCCGACCCCGACACCCAGCACGTGACCGCCGGGCTGCGGGCGATGGAGTGCGTCGTCGTGCAGGACATCTTCCTGAACGAGACGGCCAAGTATGCCCACGTCTTCCTGCCGGGATCGTCGTTCCTGGAGAAGGACGGCACCTTCACCAACGCCGAGCGGCGGATCAACCGGGTGCGCAAGGTGATGTCGCCGCTGGGCGGGCTGGCGGATTGGGAGGCAACGATGGCGCTGTCCAACGCGCTAGGCTTCCCAATGAGCTACGGCCACCCCAGCGAGATTATGGACGAGATCGCGCATCTGACCCCGAGCTTCGCCGGGGTGTCTTATGCCAAGCTGGACGCGCTGGGATCGCTGCAATGGCCATGCAACGACGCGGCTCCGCTGGGCACGCCGATGATGCACGTGGACCGCTTCGTCCGCGGCAAGGGCCGGTTCATGCTGACCGAGTTCGTGCCGACGCAGGAGCGCACCGGCGCCCTGTTCCCACTGATCCTGACCACTGGGCGCATCCTGAGCCAGTATAACGTCGGGGCGCAGACCCGCCGCACCGAGAACAGCCGCTGGCACGAGGAGGATATGCTGGAGATCCATCCCTTCGACGCCGAGAGCCGTGGGATCAACGACGGGGATTTGGTTGGGTTGGAGAGCCGGTCCGGCGACATCGCGTTGCGCGCCCGCATCAGCGAGCGGATGCAGCCGGGCGTGGTTTACACAACCTTCCACCATGCCAAGACCGGGGCCAACGTCATTACGACCGACTTCTCTGATTGGGCGACCAACTGCCCGGAATACAAGGTGACGGCCGTGCAGGTGCGCCGGACCAACCGGGCTTCCGACTGGCAGGCGCGGTTCTTCGAGGAGGACGTGTCGTTGACCCGGATTGCCCCGGTGCTTGGTAATGCGGATTAGCGGTGCGGAAGGAGGCACGGTGTCATGAAGGTTGAAACGATGGCCCGCATGGCCAACGAGATCGCGAGCTTCTTCCGGCCTTATTCGGAGGAGGAAGCCTGCGCCGGCATCAGGGATCATATCGTGGCGTTCTGGACGCCGGGCATGCGCTCGGCATTTCGGGAGCATGCCAGGGCGGGAGGCCACGGCCTCGACCCGCTTGTGGCGGAGGCGATGCGGACATGGCCTGCGGTGGAAAGCCCCGTTGTTCGGGCGACGTCCCTTGCGGAAGCCAGCGGCCAAGGAGCGAGCGACGCCGGGTAATACCAAACAGCTTTCGCTTTGACTGTTTCCATCAGTTCGAGGAGCGCAGCGACGCGGCAACCCAGGATGGGAGGGACCGTGCTGGCGTCCCTGGATTGCCGCGCCGCAAGCACGGCTCGCAATGACGGCCCAGCAACATATAGGCCAGTGCGAAGGGCAGTTGGCACAAGGCCGGGCCAAGCTGACGATATCTGAATGAGTTTGGCTGCTTGAGTGCCTACGTCTCAGCAAGTGGTTGTTGCATCCCGGTCTATGAGTGACCGCGGATTCATGTAACCAGCCTCGTCCGCGATCGTGAATGGGTTCGCGCCGCCCATCGGCAGGGCTGCGGCCTGATGGCCAACACAAGCATCCATCGCCCTCACTGATGATTCGCATCTGGCGCTATTGTTGGATTTCCGCAACGGGACGGCGCACCTGAAGGACCTCACAAGGAGGCCTCCATGTCCGTTCCCGTCGCTGCGCCGTCCCCTGCCCTGTTCCGTCCGGCGCCGTCCCTCCAGGGCGCAATCGGCAAACTTGGCCGCCTGTTGCCCGGCCTGGGCCTGTGCCTGGCCGTGACGGGCGCCGCGGTGGGGTTGGAGCAGGCGGAGGCAGCGTTGTTCGGCGCCACCTGGCTGGAGGCGCTGGTGCTGGCGATCCTGGTCGGCACCGCCGTACGCACGGCCTGGACGCCGGGGCGGCGATGGTTCGCCGGCATTGATTTCAGCGCCAAGACGCTGCTGGAAGTCGCGGTGCTGCTGCTTGGCGCCTCAATCAGTGCCGGGATGATCGTAGTGGCCGGGCCGCTGCTGATTGCTGGGGTCGCGGCGGTCGTGTTGCTCGCCATCGTTGGCAGCTACGGCATTGGCCGGCTGCTCGGCTTGCCGCACCGGATGGCGACGCTGGTCGCCTGCGGCAACTCCATCTGCGGCAACTCGGCCATCGCGGCGGTGGCGCCCATCATCGGCGCCGACGGCGAGGACGTGGCCGCCTCCATCGCCTTCACGGCGGTGCTGGGCGTGCTGGTGGTGCTCGGCCTGCCGCTGCTGCCGGCGCTGCTGCACCTGACCCACCTGCAATACGGCGTGCTGGCGGGGCTAACGGTCTATGCGGTGCCGCAGGTGCTGGCCGCGACGGCGCCTATCGGCACGGTCGCGGTCCACATGGGGACACTGGTCAAGCTGGTGCGGGTGCTGATGCTCGGCCCCGTCGTGCTCGGCCTGTCGCTGCTGACCCGGCGCCTGCGCGACGAGGCGGACGAGGCCGCGCCGCACGTCACCGCGGGCGACCGCCCGGCGCCGGGCAAGCTGCCGCTGCACAAGCTGGTGCCGTGGTTCATCGTCGGCTTCCTGGTGCTGGCGGGGCTGCGGTCGGCGGATGTGGTGCCGCACGTGGCGCTCGGCCCCATGGCGGTCGCCGCCAACCTGCTGACGATCGTGTCGATGGCCGCGCTCGGCCTAGGCACCGACCTGCGAGTGGTGGTCCGGGCCGGCATGCGGGTGATCGCAGCGGTTACGCTCAGCCTGCTGGCACTGGGCGCGATCAGCATAGGGCTGATCCGCCTGCTGGGCATCGGGTGACAGAACTGGTCGGCCTAACGCCTGTGCGGCGCAAGGTGCGTTGGGTGTTAACGCCGGCTTCGGCGAGGGTTCAGCTCTTGGGCAACGTTGCGGTGATGCTGACCAAGGACTTGAACCGGAGCAGGTAGCCTTTACCGTTCCGCCGCATCAGGAGCAGCCATTCGCCCTGGTCGTCCCATGCCGCCAACTCCGCCCAGTTCGGGAAGTTGCTGAAGCCTCCTCCCATGGAAATGCGTGTCACCTCGCTGGCACCTTGACCCGGCGCCACAACCACGGTCTCGTCGCCTCCGCTAATTGCAATCCGCCCAGCTTCGTTGGCGATGGCAGAACGCACATAGCCCTCGTGTGGGACATCGGCCAATGTCGCACCGCTTTGGAGGTCAATGATTGCGACCCTCGCGTTTTTCGGGCTGGTCGAGGGCGCGGGAGGCGGTCCGTATGCGGCGAAGCCTAACGGCTTGGAACCAGAACCTGTAACAGTCTCAAGTCTGCTGAATTGGGGCACATGGACTATTGGGCTATCTTGAGTGGGCGGGCTGCGAAGCAGCGCGCCGGACCCGTTGTCCACGACGAGGTGGCCATCGTCGCTGACGGCGACCATGTCGTCCAAAGAGGCACTTGAACGCTTCTCGACTCTTGCTGCTGCTCGGTGTGTGTCGAGGTTGACTGCTGTGACCACTGTCCTTGTCACGCAAGCGCCGAACCGGAGATGCGGGCTTGGCACGTAGGTTTGGCACCCCAATGCAGGCAGCGGAGCGGCATGAATCGAAGTGGACCCTTCATCAAGCACCATCAGCCGCAATCGGTCCCTGCTCACGGCAAACAGGCTGCCACCTCGCACACCCAACGGCGTGGCGAAGTCGCCTGATAGTGCCTGGGCTGCATGGACCGTACCATCACCGGCTTCGAGCACTGCGGCTATCCGGGTGCTGGGGTTACCGGGTGTATAATAAAAGAGCCTAAACCGCCCTGAACCGGCGGCGTAGATTGCGTCTGGATGGAAGATGCCGTCTGAAACGTCGTAGAGTTCGCCGGGCAGTTCCACCGGCTTGGTTTCGACGATGATTCCTGGGCTGGACGACACGATGGTTGGGGATGGATTGTCAGGTCCCAGACTTCGCACCAACATGACGGGACCCCATAGTGGGGCCGTAGCCGCCACAAATGCGGCAGCTCCTCTGATCTCCCTTTCGTCCTTGGTGCAACTCGTTGTGGCCAGTGCGCCTGTCAACAGTACCACAGTGACGAGACGCTGCGCTTTGGCACGCTCGAACTGGGTGGACATGGGGCGACACTTCCGTTTGGAGACGCGCCAATTAAACCGGCTTCTTACGGTCCGGCAATCCTGGTCTGCATGGGCCGACCAGTCCAACAGCGGCAGGCGGTGAAAGCAATCGGGAAACTCGATCGGTCAGGCCGAAGCAATGATCTCCAGCAACGCGGTGGCCGCCCGGCTCCGGTGGCGCTCAGTATGCCGCAGCACGTGGAAGTCCCGTTCCGGCC
>CAXTOB010000067.1:0-15915 GCA_964245505.1 uncultured Acetobacteraceae bacterium
CCCATGTAGCCGGCCAGGTGCCCGCGCCCCAGCGGCCAGGCATTGAACGTCATCCCCGCCTCCCCGGCCGCCACCTGCCGCACCAGGGTCGAGTTGTCCGCGACACCGAGCCGGCCGCCATCCCCCGCCGGCAGCGCCACCTTGGTCGCCAGCCCCATCGGCAGCCCATCCACCGCCGATTGCACCACAGCCGGCAAGGGCGGGTCGAAGCGGATTGCCCCAGCCGCCAGCCCCCCGGTCGAAACTGTCAGGATGCACGCCGCCGCCCGCACTGTCCCGCGCGGTGTGTCCGCCCGCACGCCTGGCCCATCCCAGGCAATGCGGGTCGCCGGAGTCTCCAGCCAGGCCGGCGTCGCCAGGCGGCGGGCGACGAAATCACCTAGTCCGCCCGGCGGCAGCAGGTTCGGCGGCGGCAGCAGGTTGCGGTGCCAGTCCTCCGCGCTCAGGTCATCCGCGTCCGCGGCGGCGATGATCGCCCCTTCCCACAGCGCGATCGTCGGCGCCCAAGGCCCCGGCACCGATGCCATCAGCGCCGCCAGGCTAGCATCCGCAGCTCCAGGCTCCAGGCGTTCAACCGCATCCCAGCAGGCGCCGTATGCCGCCTGCTCCGCCGCAGTCGCCTCGCGCCCGGCGACGAACAGCCGCTCGGTCCTCAGCGCGTCGGAATTGACCAGCCCGTCTTCGGCCGTCGCCAGCCCGACCAGCGGGTTGCTGTCTGCCGCGTGCAGCCAGGCGGCGCCGAGGTCCAGCACCTCCCCGTCCAGCGCGCCCGGACGGACGGTGCGGGCACGACCGCCGATGCAGGGGCCAGCCTCCAGCAGCGTTACCGTCACGCCCTGCGCCCGCAAGTGCGCCGCGGCCGACAGCCCTGCGGCGCCGGCACCCACGACGACAACCCCGTCCTCCAGCATATCCCTCATGCAATCAGGGCGTTAGGAGATCCACCCCGCACCTGTCCTCCTTCGTCTCCGGTTAATCCCGCCCAGGCACGGTCCGGCACCGCGCTCAGAACAACCGCGCTGGCATACTCCCGCGGCTCCTGTCTGCCAACCGGCCTGAGAGTCGTGCGTTGAGCGGGCTATGGGGGCTGCCATGAACGGGTTCTTCGACGGCTTCACGTTGACCAACATACGGGTCCGGGACGGGGAGCTGCGCCTGCGCTACGGCGGTTCCGGCCCACCGCTGCTTTTGCTGCACGGCAACCCGCAGACCCATGCCATGTGGCACGCCACCGCGCCCACCCTGGCGCAACGCTACACCGTGATCTGCCCGGACCTGCGCGGCTATGGCGGCAGCTTCAAGCCGGTGGCGAGCGCCGACCATGCCGCATATTCCAAAATCAGCATGGCACGCGACATGGCGGAGCTGATGACCCACATGGGCCACGACCGCTTCCAGGTGGTGTCGCACAACCGCGGCGCTCGCGTCGCGCACCGGCTGGCGCTCGACTGCCCTGAACGGGTGCAGCGTCTCGCCGTTATGGATATTGTGCCGACCATCGAGCACTTCGAGCGGACGGACATGGCCTTTGCGCTCGGCTACTATCACTGGTTCTGGTTCGCGCAGCCGCATCCGTTTCCGGAGGAGCTGATCAATGCCGCCCCAGACGTGTGGTTCCATGCACACACCTCGCGGGAGCCGAAGCCGCCGGGCTTCTTCCGCGAGGAGGCGCTGCAGGACTACCTGGCCGCGGCGCGTGACCCACAGGTGATCGGCGGCATGTGCGAGGACTACCGCGCCGCAGCCAGCATAGACCTGCTGCACGACCGCATCAGCCGGGCCGAAGGGCTAAAGGTACGTTGCCCGATGCTGATGCTGTGGGGCGCAAAGGGCAAGATCGGCGGCTGGTATGACCCGGTGGCGCTGTGGCGGGAGTATTGCAGCGCGGACGTGACCGGCGCTGCCGTGGACAGCGGGCACTACTTGGCAGAGGAGGCGCCCGCAGAGGTGCTGGCGCATTTGGACGACTTCCTGAGCTGACGTCGTCCGCCCCTCCAGGTCTGGACCTAAACCGCTGCAAGACGTTAGGGCATCGTCTCCCCAGCCTCCCTTACCCACGGACCCGGCGCCATCCTTTCGGCTCGGCCAAACATCCAACCGCAGCGGGCCTGCCCAGGAAATAACCCTGGCCCTCATCGCACCCCAACGCCTTCAAACGCGAGAATTGTGCCGCCGATTCGATCCCTTCGGCCGTCACCAGCATTCCCAGGGACCGGCCCAGCATCGCGACCGCGCGCACGATGGACGCTGCGCCCGGATCGTCCACCACGTGCGCCACGAACCCGCGGTCGATCTTCAGCTTGCCGAACGGGAAGCGGCGCAGGTAGCTCAGGCTGGAGTAGCCCGTCCCGAAATCGTCCAGCACGATGCCGACGCCCAGAGCGCGTATGCCGCCGAGCGTTTGCAGCGTTTGCTCGGTGTCGCGCAGCAGGGTCCCCTCGGTGATCTCCAGCTCCAGCAGGCTCGGCGGCAGGCCGCTGTCCTGCAGCACCTCCGCCACCAGGGCCACCAGCCCCGGCTGCTGCACCTGGACCGGGGACAGGTTAACTGCCAGCCGCATGCCCCGTCCTTCGCTATTCCACCGCGCCCCCTGGATGCAGGCCGTCCGCAGCACCCATTCGCCCACGGGCACGATAAGCCCGGTTTCCTCGCACAGCGGGATGAAATCGCCGGGCTGGATCATGCCCTGTTCCGGATGCTGCCAGCGCAGCAGCGCCTCCGCCCCAGTGATGCGCCGGGTCGCGAGGTCAACCTGCGGCTGGTAATGGAGCAGCAACTGGCCATCTGCCAGTGCGCGCCGTAGGTCCTGTTCCATTGAGCGCTGGCGCTGCACGCGCGCGTTCATGCTGGGATGGAAGTAGCGGAAGCTGTTCGGACCCTCGGCCTTGGCGCAATACAGCGCCATGTCCGCGCAGCGCAGCACCTGATCCGGGTCTGGACGGGCCTCACCAGCAGCGATCGCGGCGCCGTCGCACAGCGTGATGCCGACGCTGACGCCGATCATGACCGCCTGCGCGCCCAACTGGAACGGCATGGACAAGGCGCGAATTACCCGCTCCGCAAAGGCCGCCGCGTCTCCGGCATCTTGCAGGCCGTTCAGGATGACCGCGAACTCATCCCCACCCAAGCGGGACAAGGTGTCGGCCGGGCACATCTCGCGCCGCAGCCGCCCCGCCACCTGCCGCAGCAGCGTGTCCCCAGCGGCATGGCCCTGCGTTTCGTTGACCTCCTTGAACCGGTCCAGGTCCAGGCACAGCACCGCCACCATCTCCGGCGGACGGCCGAGCTGCTCCACCATGCCGGTCAGCCGCTCGGCAAACAGCACGCGGTTGGGCAGTCCGGTCAGCGCGTCGTGGTGCGCCATCCGCTGGATGAGCCGGTCGGCCCGGCGGCGCTCGGTGATGTCGTCGTGCGTCGAAACCCAGCCGCCATCCGGCGTCGGCTCGTGATGGATCTCATACACGTCGCCGTTGCGCAGCGTGACCACCGTTTGCATGGCCTGATCGGAAAGCTGGATGCTGCCCCGCCAAGCCAAGTAGCTTTCCTTTGGTATATCCGGGCCGGTGCCCGCGGCGCAGCGCAGGTCCGCAACCTGCTCCAGCGTCATGCCGATCCACAAATCCTCTGGCTGGAGGCGATACATTTCCGCATAGCGCCGGTTGAACAGCAGCAGCCGCCGCCTTCCGTCGAATACGCACAGGCCCTGGCGCATCTTGTCCAGCGCGCGGTCGCGCAGACGGATCTGCGCCAGCGGATCATCCGCCCGTCCCCAAACCTCCAGGTCCTGGTTTGCGATTACCGTCATGCTCCTGTCCGTATTTTAATATCGCTGAAGCTAGGCTTGCGGTGAACGGGAATTAGTTAAGAATTGACAAGAGCCGCCTGCATCCAGGGCAGGATTCATCAGATTTCTCTGGAATCATTGCAATTTCGGCACACAGCCTATCCAGAGATAGCGTTGCAATATTGCCAAAATGTTGATTGCGGAAGGTTCTCACCGTCGCTGGTGCCCAGCAGGGCCGTCATCGCGGCAATCTTCAGGAAGGTGCGGCGGCTTGCAGTCCTGAACCGTTTCATCCAGCCTCACGGGCAACACTGGCCGTAAAAAGCCCGTCTTGAGGAGGAACCACCATGTCCCAACCGATCACCCGCCGTGGTCTCGCGCTCGGCGCGACTGCCCTTGCCGTCCTGCCCCGCATTGCCCACGCCGCAGACGACACCATCAAGATCGGCGTCATGACACCCTTGACTGGCCCGGCGGCCGAGGCGGGCAGGCTGCAGCAGAACGGCATCAAGATCGCACTCGACGCCGTGAACCAGAAGGGTGTGCTCGGCCGCAAGCTGGAGATCGTCACTGAGGACGACCAGACCACCAACCCGGGCGCCGTCGCCGCCTTCAGCCGGCTGGCGTCGCGTCCGGACATCGTCGCCTTCATCGGCCCGATCCGCAGCACCCAGGTCAATGCCGTGGCGCCTGACGTGTTGAAGACCGGCAAGCCCATGCTGTTCGGCGGCACCGACCCGTCGCTGACCCAGCAGGACAACCCCTGGCTGTTCCGCTGCCGGCCCAATGACAGCTACTCCGCCAAGGTCATCGCCGAGTTCGGCGTGGACGAGCTGAAAAAGCGCAAATGGGCGGTGGTGTACTCGACCGACGCCTTCGGCACCAATGGCTCCAAGGCATTGGAGGCGGCGCTCAAGGACAAGGGCATCACCCCCGTGCTGATGCAGGGCTACACCAACCAGGCCAGCGACTACACCGCCGTGGTGCTGGCGGTGCGGCAGTCTGGCGCCGACATCCTCAGCAGCTATTTTACCTTCGAGGGCGACCTAGGCATCTTTGCCCGGCAGTTGCGCCAGCTGGGTGTGACGATCCCCTGGGTCGGCTCGCCCTCCATCGTCAACACGACGGCGCTCAACCTTGCGGGCCGGGCGCTGTTCGGCACCTACGGGGTGGCGGACTATGCCGTGGACGCGACCCCAACGTCGAAGGCGTTCGGCGACAAGTATCAGTCGCTCTACAAGGCGCTGCCCGACAACCAGTCCTCCTATGCCTATGACGCCGTAATGCTGCTGGCCCGAGCCATTACCGACGTGGGCGGCACGGACCCGGAGAAGCTGCGGGCGGCGCTGGCGGGGATCAAGGGATTCGCCGGGGCGGAGGGCGAGTACAACTTCGACGACAAGGGCGACGGCCTGCGTGGCTACAACATCGTCAAGAACGTGAATGGCAAGGTCGTGTTCGACCGAAGGATCGAGGTGAAGGGCTGACGGGGATGGGCCGCACCCTCCAGCCCGGCGCCTGGCCTCCCTTCCAGGCGCCGAGGGGCCATTTCCTGCTCCCTCTCCCTCCGGGAAAGGGCCGGGGTGAGGGGGTCTTGGCCGCGGAGCAAAGCGCCCACCAAGCCGAAGCGCCACCACTCCCTCTCAGAAGAACACGGCCCTTGCCCACCCCCTCACCCCAACCCTCTCCCGGAGGGACCCGGAGGCATCCGCACCCATGAGCCTCGTCCCACAACTGCTGTTCACCGGCCTCGGCATTGGCGCCATCTATGCGCTGGTTGCCCTAGGCTTCGTGCTGCTGATCCGCGCCGCCAGCGTCGTGAACTTCGCGCAGGGCGAGTTTTCCATGCTGGGAGCCTACCTGATGGTGATCCTGGCCGGCGACCTGGGGGTGCCGTATTTCGTGGCGCTGCCGGTGACCGTCGCCCTGATGGCCGGGTTCGGCCTGCTGTTCGCAGGCGCGACCTACTGGCCGCTGCGGCACCGCGGCCAGTTGCCGGTCATCATCAGCACCATCGGCGCCAGCATCTTCCTGTCCAACTTCGTGCTCGTCGCCTATGGCCCGAGCCCGCAGGTGCTGCCCGGCCTGTTCGACGACCCCGGCTTCGAGGTCGGCGGCGTGTTCATGGACAGCCAGTATCTCTCCATCATCGTCGCCGCGGCGGCCCTGGTGCTGCTGCAATACTTGATCTTCGAGAAGACGCTGCTGGGCAAGAAGCTGCAGGCCACCAGCCAGGACAAGGAAATGGCGAGCCTGCTGGGCATCCCCGTCGCGGCCATGGTGCTGATCACCTTCGGCTACAGCGCCGCGCTCGGCGGGCTGGCCGGCATCCTGGTGGCGCCGGTGCTGTTCGTATCGGTGGGGATGGGGGCGATCATCTCGCTGAAGGCGTTCGCGGCCAACATCATCGGCGGCTTTGGCAACATACCGGGCGCGATCCTCGGCGGGCTGGCGCTGGGCGTGGTGGAAACCTTCGGGGCGGCCTACATCAGTGTGCCCTACAAGGACGCGCTGGCCTTTGGGCTGCTGCTGCTGTTCCTGCTGGTCCGGCCGCAAGGACTGTTCGGCGAAAAGATCGCGGAGAAGGCGTGATGGCATCTGAGGGTCCCACGTCCGAAGTAAGGCCAGCCTCAGCAAAAAGCAGATGCCTACTCCCTCTCCCTCCGGGAGAGGGTTGGGGTGAGGGAAGGCCACAAGAGCTAATCCTGCCGGTCGAGGGCGGGATCGGCGCTAGACTCTGCAGGATAGGTTCTGCGTTGCCTCCCTCACCCCGACCCTCTCCCGGAGGGACAGGGAGGAGTATGCCGCCTGCTCGCAGCTTGGCGCCTCTATGCAGGCACCGAGCTGCCACCGCCGGCCTCGTGCGGCATAAAGTTCCGATGTCCGTCAGATCGGCAGCCCCGTCATGAGCGCCACCACCCTCGTCCCCACTGCCCCCCGCATCCAGCACGCCCGGGCTTGGCGCGGCCTACCCGGACTCGCCCTAGCGGCCATCGCCATCCTCGCCGCCTCCGCCCTGCTGCCATCCCAGGGCTACATCCTCAACATCCTCATGCAGGCCGCGACCGAGGCGGTGGCGGTCGCCGGCCTAGTGGTGGTGCTAGGCTACTGCGGCCAGATCTCTCTGGCACAGGCGGCATTCTTCGGCCTCGGCGCCTACGGCGTAGCCTTGGGCACAGTGGACGCCGGGCTGCACTTCTTCCTGGCGCTCGCGACTGGCATCGCCGCAGCACTGTTCTTCGGCGTACTGCTAGGCCTCGCAAGCCTTAGGCTGGGCGGGCACTACCTGGCGATGGTCACGATCTCCTTCCAGCAGATCCTGACGCTGGTTCTGACCAACTGGATCGGCCTGACGCACGGACCGGACGGGGTGAAGGGCATCGGCCGCCCCAACGTGCCCGGCCTGCGGCTGGACGCCGGAGACCGCTACCTGACGTTCTGCCTGCTGGCGCTGGCGGCCGTAACCTGGGCAGTATGGCGCCTCAAAACGATGCGGCTCGGCCGGGCCATGCAGTCCGTCCGCGACAACGAGATTGCCGCCAGCACCTGCGGCATCGACGTGCTCCGCACCAAGGTCCTGGCGTTCGCCATCAGCGCGATGCTGGGGGGCCTAGGCGGCGGCCTGTATGCCGGCGCGCGATCCTACATCAGCCCGGACGAGTTCAGCTTCGCCGAAAGCATCGTCATGCTGACCATGGGCCTGCTGGGCGGCATCGCCTCGCCGTTCGGGGCGCTGCTGGGCACCGGGCTGCTGGTGATCCTGCCGGAGTGGCTGCGCTTCCTGCGCAACATCTACCTGGCGGTGTATGGCGCGGCGGTGATCCTCATCATGGTGTTCCTGCCAGAGGGCCTGTGGGGCTTCACCAGCCGCCTACGCCGGGCCGCGCCCGCCATCACCGGCGACGTCCCGCCCCTGCCGCTGCTGGGCCAGCGCGGCGCCGCGACGGCGGAGGTCGTGCTGGGGATCGAGGGCCTGGCCAAGCACTTCGGCGGCCTCAAGGCCCTGGACGGTGTGGACCTCGCCGTGCGCCGCGGCACCGTGCACGCCCTGATCGGCCCGAACGGGTCGGGCAAAAGCACCTTCATCAACGTCGTCACCGGCCTGTATCGCCCGACTGCCGGACGCATCACGCTGGGAGGCCGGGACGTGACCGGCACCGCCCCGCACCAGCGCACCCGCGCCGGGCTGGCCCGCACCTTCCAGAACATCCGGGTGTTCCGCGGCATGACGGTGCTGGAGAACGTCATGGTCGGCGCCGAACGCCCCGGCAACGACATCGCCGAGCACCCCGCCCTCGTCGTCGAGCGTGCGCTTGCAGCCCTGGACTTCGTCGGCCTGCGCGCGGATGCCGGGCGGATGGTGGGCACGCTATCCTACGGGATGCAGCGCTACGTCGAGATCGCCCGCGCCCTAGCCGGCAACCCGGCCGTCGTGCTGCTGGACGAGCCGGCCGCCGGGCTGAACCTGACGGAGAAGGGCGAACTTGGCGCGCTGCTGCGGCGCTTGAAGGGCCATGGCCTGACCATCCTGATCGTGGACCACGACATGAACCTGGTCGAGCAGGTGGCGGACCACATCACCGTGCTCAACTTCGGCCGGCGCATCGCCGACGGGACGCCGCGCGACGTGCTGGCGCATCCCGACGTGATCGCCGCCTACCTGGGGGAGCCGCGCGATGCCGCTGCTTGAGATGGGCGGCCTCACCGCCCGCTACGGCGCCGCACCGGTGCTGAAGGACCTGTCGCTGGTGGTCGAGGAGGGCGAGATCGTCGCCCTGCTCGGCAGCAACGGCGCCGGCAAGAGCACGACGCTGCGTACCATCAGCGGCCTGGTGCCGAACGTGTCGGGGCGCCTCACCTTCGCCGGGCAGTCGCTGCTGGGGCTAAAGCCGGAGGCCATCGTGCGCCTGGGCATCGCCCACGTGCCGGAAGGGCGCCGGGTGTTCCCGGGGCTGACGGTACGGGAGAACATCCTGCTGGGCGGCAGCAACCGCCGCGGCGTCGCCCGGCGCACGCTGGAGACCGAGGCCGACGAGATGCTGGCCTTCTTCCCCGGGCTGCAGCCGCTGCAGCATGCCCTGGGCTGGACCCTGTCCGGCGGCCAGTTGCAGATGGTCGCCGTCGCCCGCGGCCTGATGGCTAAGCCTCGCCTGCTGTTGCTGGACGAGCCGTCGCTGGGCCTGGCGCCGCTGGTGGTGCAGCAGGTGTTCCGCATCATCGCCGAGATCAGGCGCCGCGGCACGACGGTGCTGCTGGTGGAGCAAAACGCCCACATGGCGCTGTCGGTGGCGGACCGCGGGTATGTGCTGGAAACCGGCACGCTGCTGGTGAGCGGGGCGCCGGGGGAGCTTTGGAGCAATCCGGACGTCCGGGCGGCGTATCTTGGGGGGAAGACGGTGGCCGCGGCGGGCTAGCGGCTCATCCCGGCAGCCACGGCCCTGGATACCAACCAGCCTCCGCTCTGACCGTCTCCGTCATTGCGAGGAGCGCAGCGACGCGGCAATCCAGGGGCGCCAAGCACTGTCCTGGCGCCCCTTGATCTCTGCGCCGCAAGCGGCTCGCAATGATGGCTCGGCAGCGCAACGGTCATTACGAAGGGCCGTTGGCAGGACACCGTCTGCCATGACGCGTGAACGGTCGCGGCATTGTGCAGCCTTTCGCGAGAGCCCAGGAAGCGGCTACAAGGTGACAACGATGCCGCCAGCGCGGCGGTATGCCGGGCAAGCCTGGTGAGGAAGCGTCCATTCTCTTGGAATGGACACGCGAATGGTCTCGAACACCGCTTCTACGTCAACTCTCTCATCGCACAGCGCCCATGCCGCCGAACTCGCCCTGTGCCTCGGGGCATTCGCCCTTGGTGTCAGTGAGTTCGCCGCCATGGGGCTTTTGCCTCAGGTCGCCGCGGAAGCGGGCGTCTCGGTATCCAGGGGCGGGCTCACGATCAGCGCCTATGCTGTAGGCGTTGTCTTTGGTGCGCCCCTGATCTCCCTGAGCTTCACTCGCTGCCCTCGGCGTCCGCTGCTGATCGGCCTCGCGCTGCTGATCGCCTTCGGCAACCTTGCAACCGCCTTTGCGCCGAACTTCCTCGGCATCACCGCTGCACGCCTCGTCGCGGGCCTGCCGCATGGCGCGTATCTCGGCACGTCTGCCATGGTGGCCGCGTCCCTTGTGCCGCCTGGCCGGCGAGCCAGTGCCGTGGCGCGGGTCATCCTTGGTCTCAGCGTCGCAAACCTGCTAGGCGTGCCCTTGGCGACCTGGCTCGGACAGGTTGCGGGATGGCGTGTCGTGTTTGGTGTCGTTGCCGCGCTGGCGCTGACCACTGCCCTGCTGATCCGCCTCTACCTGCCCGTCGTTGGCGCGGGTCCGGCGGTCGGTATCCGGCGTGAGATGGGCGCAATGCTGCATCCACGGGTCCTGCTGGCCCTCGCCACTGCTGCCATCGGGTTCGGCGGCATGTTTGCGATCTACAGCTACATTGCACCCACGCTCACGGAGGTGACCCGGGTCCACGAAGCGACGGTGCCGGTCCTGCTCGCCATCTTTGGCCTCGGGATGATCGTGGGGAACATGGCTAGCGGCTGGATGGCGGACCGGGGTGTCATGCGCGCCATCGGGGTAACGATGGTGCTGAGCATGGTGGCGCAGGCGTTCTTCTTCTTCACTCCGGTCAGCCTTCCCGCCGTGACGGTCAACATCTTCCTGATCGGAGCGACCAGCATGGGGCTCGGACCCGCCCTGCAGACGCGTCTTTTGGATGTGGCGCCCGACGCCCAGATGCTGGCGGCCTCGCTCAACCACTCCGCATTCAACGTGGCAAACGCGCTTGGCGCTTGGCTGGGTGGGGCGGTGATTGCGGCGGGCTTTGGCTGGACCTCAACTGGGGTAGTTGGGGCGATGCTCACTCTCGCGGGATTGGCGGTGTTTGCTGTGTCCTACGTTCTCGAACGTCCGGGATATGCCGTGCCGTCGAAGGCGTGATGGTTCCGCGCCGTTTCTCCGACGGGCTTGGCGGGTGCGGGAATAGGCGGGGTTCGCATGGTTTCCGCACCCGCGTCTGTGGGGCCTGTCTGCTAGACCAGCACGCCGCCGCCATTGACGGTGATAATGTCGCCAGTGCCGTAGGTCTGCGTCATGAGATAGAGATAGGCCTGTGCGACCTCCGCGGCCTCGCCGGCGTGTCCAACCGGAAGTGACGCGGCAGCTTTTTCGTACATGCCTTGGCGCGCCTCGTCGGACATTCCCGCCCACAACTCCGTCTTCACCAGTCCAGGCGCTACGGCATTGACCCGGATTGGCGCGAGTTCGACTGCGAGGGCGCGCGTCAGCCCCTCGACGGCCGAGCACACGCTCGCACCAAGAGACCAGCCAGACCGCGGTCGCCGGCCGGCGCTGCCGGAGGTGAAGACGATCGAGCCGCCTGGACGGATAGAGGGCGCCCCGTACTTCGCTGCGGTGAAAGCACCCCAATAGCGCAAGGCAAAGAACTGCCGCGCCGCATCGAGATCGGTGTCAGCCAGGCTGCCGAGACGCAACGCTTCTCCCGCGGTGAACGCCAGATGGTCGATTGGCCCGAGGTTTTCGAACAGTCCTTTCACCGCCGTCCCGTCCGTGAGGTCAATCGCACGTCCCTCGCTGCCTTCAGGAAGCGTCCTTACGGCCTGGTCGATCCGTACCTGTTGGCTCGATACGATGACGATAGCAGCACCCGCCTTGGCCGTAGCCTGCGCCGTCGCAAGGCCGATGCCCGAACTGCCGCCCAGCACTACGACGCGTTTTCCTGTGAGGCTCATCTTATCTCTTTCATGGTGTCAAAACGCACGGTCGTAGGCGCTTCATCGAGGCAAGCACGCGGTTTTCACCGCGACCACCTGAACATCATCAATGAGTCTCGATGCTGAATTGCGCGATGATATCAAAGGCCCATCATACTAACTTTCGCGCTGCCAAGTTGTCATTGCGAGCCGCTTGCGGCGCGGCAATCCAGGGCCGCTAGCACAATCCCCGCCGCCTTGGATTGTCGCGTCCGCTGTGCTTCTCGCAATGACGGAAACGGTCAGAGCGGAGGCTATTGATATGAAACGTTGAACATTCATGTGTCCCTCGGTCCGGTAGCTGCGCTGAGCAACAACGCAGCATGATCCCGGCCCGCCCTGTATTAAACCGGCGGCGGGTTGCGCTCGGCGAAGCCGCGCTGGTGCCAGTAGGGATAGGGCAGCGTGACGGTGCTGGCCTCATCGAGCCGGGCCACCTGCTCGGGCGTGAGCGCCCAGCCTACCGCGCCCAGGTTCTGCCGCAACTGCGCCTCGTCGCGTGCGCCGACGATGACGGTGGCGACCGTAGGCCGCCGCAGCAGCCAGTTCAGCGCGACCTGCGGCACCGTCTTGCCCGTTTCCTCCGCCACCGCATCGAGCGCGTCCATCACCCGGAACAGGTGCTCGTCGTCCACCGGTGGCCCGAACTCAGCCGTCTTGTGCAGCCGGCTGGCCTCGGGCAGCGGCTGCCCACGCCGGATTTTACCCGTCAGCCGCCCCCAGCCGAGCGGGCTCCACACCACCGCGCCCACGCCCTGGTCGAGGCCAAGCGGCATCAGCTCCCACTCATAGTCGCGCCCGATCAGGGAGTAATAGGTCTGGTTGGCCACATAACGCGGCCAGCCGTGTCGGTCGGCGGCGGCCAGCGACTTCATAAGATGCCAACCCGAGAAGTTCGAGACGCCGACGTAGCCTATCTTGCCCGCACGCACGAGGTCGTCGAGCGTGGACAGCACCTCCTCCACCGGCGTCACGGCATCAAAGCCGTGCAACTGGAACAGGTCGATGTGGTCGGTCCCGAGCCGCCGCAACGCCGCCTCGCAGGCTTGCACGAGGTGATGGCGCGAGGAGCCCACCTCGTTCGGCCCAGTGCCCGAGCGGAACGTGGCCTTGGTGGAGATGATCACCTGGTTCCGCCGTCCTTTGATCGCCTCGCCTAGGATCTCCTCCGCCGCACCTCCGGAGTAGATGTCGGCGCTGTCGAACATCGTCAGCCCGGCGTCGAGGCAGATATCCACCAGGCGCGTCGCCGCGGCAGCGTCGGTGCTGCCCCAGGCCGCGAACAGCTCGCCCCGGCCACCGAACGTGCCCGTGCCGAAGCTCAAGACGGGCACCGTGAAGCCGGACGCGCCCAATCTTCTGTATTCCATAGTCGTGCTCCTCGCCGTGTGGGCTGCCGCAAGACCTGCCCTGGCAAGGGAGAACGGGCGTGCCGACGCTCGGTTCAACGTGCGGCCGCAGGCCAGACTGGCAACGTCCCGTTTACTCAGACGGCCGCCGCGACCGCTGCCCATATGTTCAAGGTCCGGCGATCGCGTACAAGCCAGACATCGTCAGATAGGTGCTGAGCATCTACATCGGCATCTCGGGTGCCCTTAGCACATCACTGCGCACCTGCCGCCGCTAGGTGAACAGCGAGCTTGCACACACGCCGGGATAAACCGCGACCGCCCGGCCTCGAAAAACCGCCCGAAGTCGAAGGTTAGGGCAAGGCGCCCGGCATCAGATCCGCCCCGCCAGCGCCCAAGCAGCCTCCGCCAGCACCCGGAACTTGTTTCCGATGACCAGCGCGCCCGCATCCGCCGCGTTGCCGTCCAGCGCCCGGCGATATACCCCGGCCGCAATCGCCGCCCAGCGGAACAACGAGAACACCACGAAGAAGTCCAGCTCCGGCACCCCGTCCCGCCCGGTGCGGCGGCAGTAGGCCGCCACATACTCGGCCTCGTCCGGAATGCCCGGCGCATCGGCGCCCACCAAGCCCTCGATGGCCACCGGCAGGCGCCAGGGAATGCAGTTGTAGGCCAGGTCGGCCAGCGGATGCCCCAAGGTGGACAGCTCCCAGTCCAGCACTGCCACCACCCGCGGCTCGGTGGGATGGAAGATCAGGTTGCCCAGCCGGAAGTCGCCATGGGCGATGGCCGTCTCGTCGGCCGCGGGCACGTGGGCCGGCAGCCAGGCCATCAGCCGGTCCATCTCCGGCACGTCCCCGGCGTTGGAAGCCACATACTGCCGGCTCCACCGCTCGATCTGCCGGGCGACGTAGGCCTGCGGGCGGCCGAAACCCTCCAGCCCCGCCGCCTGCCAATCCACGCTATGCAGCGCCGCCAGCACGCGGTTCATGTCGTCATACATCGCGGCCCGGTCCGCCGGCGGCAGGCCGGGCAGCGCGCGGTTGTTGAACACCCGGCCCGGCACATGCGCCATGACATAGAACGGGGTGCCGACCACGCCCTCGTCCATGCTCAGCAGCAGCATCGGCGCGACCGGCACCGCCGACCCCGCCAGTGCCGCCTGCACCCGGTATTCGCGGTCCACCGCATGCGCCGAGGGCAGCAGCGTCCCCGGCGGCTTCTTGCGCAGCACATACTCGGCGCCGGGAGTGTGCAGGTGATAGGTCGGGTTGGACTGCCCGCCCTGGAACTGCCGCACCGTGAGCGGCCCGGCAAACCCAGGCAGCTCGCGCGCCAAATAGTCCGCCAGCCGCGCCTCGTCCAGCAGGTGGTTGGCCAGGGGCGCGACAAGCGTCGGCACCCCCGGCGCCGGCGCCGTGCCGCCGTCCGGCATCTGCGGGGCGTCCATCACCTACTCGGCGGCCATGCTGTTCGGCCGGGCCGGCTTGTACTTCGCCAACTCCAGCCGTCCGAGCTGGTGGCGGTGCACCTCGTCCGGCCCGTCCACGATCCGCATCGTGCGGGCGGTGGCATACATCCTCGCCAGGCCGAAATCGTCCGACACGCCGCCGGCGCCATGCATCTGCACCGCCCAGTCCAGCACCTGGCAGGCCATGTTGGGGATGGACACCTTGATCTCGGCAATCTCGCGCCGAGCTTCCTTGTTGCCCACCGTGTCCATCTTCCAGGCGGCGTGCAGCACCAGCAAGCGGCACTGGTCTATCATGATGCGGCTGTTGGCGATCCGCTCCATCGTCACGCCCTGCTCCGCCAGCGGCTTGCCGAAGGGATGCCGGGCCAGGGAGCGCCTGCACATCATCTCCAGCGCCCGCTCGGCCAGGCCGATGGTACGCATGCAGTGATGGATGCGCCCCGGCCCAAGCCGCCCCTGCGCGATCTCGAAGCCGCGGCCCTCGCCGAGCAGGATGCTGTCCGCCGGCACCCGCACGTCCTCGAAGGTGATCTCGGCATGGCCGTGCGGCGCGTCGTCGTAGCCGAACACCGGCAGCGTCCGCAGCACCGTCACGCCCGGCGTGTTCCGCGGCACCAGGATCATGGACTGCTGGCGGTGCTTGTCCGTGTTGGCCGGGTCGGTCTTGCCCATGACGATCAGGACGGCGCAGCGCGGGTCGCCGGCGCCGGACGACCACCACTTGCGGCCGTTGATGACGTAGTCGCCGCCGCGCCGCTCGATCCGCAGCTCGATGTTGGTGGCGTCCGACGACGCCACCTCCGGCTCCGTCATGCAGAACGCCGAGCGTATCTCGCCTTCCAGCAACGGCGCCAGCCAGCGGGCCTTCTGCGCCTCGGTCCCATACAGCTCCAGCGTTTCCATGTTGCCGGTGTCGGGGGCGGAGCAGTTGAACACCTCGGACGCCCACTGCACCCGGCCCATGATCTCGGCCAACGGGGCGTATTCCAGGTTGGTCAGCCCGGCGCCGCGCCCGCTATGGGCCAGGAACAGGTTCCACAAGCCCTCGCGCTTGGCCACCTGCTTCAGCTCCTGCACCACCGGCACCGGCTGCCAGCGGTCGGCCGCACCGGCCAGTTGGGCAATAAAGGTTTTCTCGTTTGGGTGAATGTGCTCGTCCATGAAGGCGAGCAGGCGAGCCTGCAGCCGCTGGACTTTGTCCGAATACGCAAATTCCATCGTTTCCTCCTTGGATGCCCTGTTTAGCTTGGGATTGCCGTCCCTTGCGCCAGGTACAATTGCTTCATGGCCAGTGGGTAAGCGCAGGCCCTTGCCGAGACAAGCAGGTTCAAACCGTCCTCCCTGCGCCTGCCGCCCCATTCTCCCGCCGAGCCGGGACAAGGGTTCCGCCTTCAACCTTCGATGCGCTGGCATGCAGCATGCCGCGTATCCGGCCCGACGACCAGCACCACAGTTGCGCTTGGCGGGTCCTACGCCGCCATCCGGCCTGCGTAAGTC
>CAXTOB010000067.1:15925-19602 GCA_964245505.1 uncultured Acetobacteraceae bacterium
CCGTGTCTTGGACGTCAGGCATGGGCGCTTACATGAACCGGCGTGGCAACCTGCGCCGAGACTTGGCAGTTGTGTCTCTAGGGCAACCGGCTTGGACGTCATCCTTGATCCAGGCAGGGCTTTACGAGCAGAATCGAAGACAACTGATAGGAGACTATATGCGCATCATCGTCACGCTCGCCACCGTTGCGGCGCTTGCCGCTCCGGCCCTCGCACAAACGGCCCCACAGCCGCCAACGCCCCCGCAGCATCCAGTCAGGCACGCCCGCGCGCGCCATCTGCATGCCCAGCCAGCTTCCTCCCCCGGAACCCCGCTCGACCGCGGCCCCTTCACGCCTGAGGCGAACCGCGCCTACCAGGGCGGTGGCGTCATCCTACAGGGCGCACCCGGCGCCCCGGCGCCTACGCCGGAGCCGACCCCGCCGGGCCAGGCGCCCGCGAACTCGGTCCCAGTGCGGTGAGGCTGCCCCGGGCCGCACTGCTCCTGGCAGTCGCGCTCCCGCTTGCCCTAGGTGGTTGCGGCGTCGTGGCGCTGCCGTTCCGCGCGACCGGAGATGTCATCGAGGCGGTTCCGGTCGTCGGCAAGCCCATCGGCGCGCCCGTCCACGCCGTGGGCGACGCAATAGACTGACGTGCGGACGTCACCGGTTTGCTCGGCGACCCGGTCCGGATGGCGGCATGACCGTTAACGCGGCATGCCACCTACAAGCTTTGCCAGTTGAGGCGTTCTACCTTCCATTCGAAGCGGGTCCGCACCGCATGACGTTGGGGCTGGTCTCCCGCCCTGAAGATGAGTTGATCGAGTTGGACGAGCGTTATCCAGCCGAGCTGGCGGAGCGCCGCACTCTCCTCGACACGCATCATGCCGAGGTTTTCGCGACAACGGCTGGATCGGAGCTGGCGCGGCAGGAAACCCTGGACCGCATCATCGGCCTGTTGCCGGACCGCTACCCAAACTATTTCAGGCGCGACGGAGATTTGTTGTGCAACTGCCTGACCGGGGAGGGCTGGAACCTGGCGGACCCGCCCTGCGATCCGCTGGAACTGGCGGGACGGCTGGTCCAAGAGGATCTGTGCCTGATCGGCGTCGAGGAGGGCGTTCCGGTCCTGCGCGCCGCCGTCCTATGCGCCCCTAGCCGCTGGCACCTGCACGAGAAGATTGGCCGCCCCCTAGCAGATATCCACGACCGGGTGCCCCTATATGCCGACACCCTCGCGACGCCCGTGGACCGCTTCATGCGCCACCTCAAGCCCGGCAAGCTGACGGAACGGCTGAACTGGTCCGTCACCGACGACCCTGCGCTGTTCCAGGTCACGGGCAAGCACCGCACCGGCCTCGACCCCTCCTTCACGACGGCAAATGCCGGGGAGCGGCTGTTCCTACGGGTGGAGCGGCAGACGCTCAGCCGCCTGCCCCAGAGCGGTTTCGTGCTGTTCACCATCCGGGTCCACGCCTATCCGCTGTCCCGCATCGCCGCCCAGCCTGGCGCCGCCGCACGCCTGGCCGAGGCCGTGCGGGTAATGCCGGAAGCGATGGCAGCCTATAAAAGCCTGCCGCCGTTCCGGACGGCGCTGCTCGGCTTCCTCGATGGATCAGCCCGGGGCGAGGCGTCGTGATGATATCAAACGCCCCCTCGATCCAACCGTTTCCGTCATTGCGAGAAGCGCAGCGACGCGGCAATCCATGGAGGCAAGGACTATGCTGGCGGCCCTGGATCGCTGCGCCACAAGCGGCTCGCAATGACGGCTCGGCACCGTAGGGGTCAGTGCGACGGACCATTGGTATGATCAGGCCCGGATGATCAAGCATAAGCCGGTGCATGACGTTGCGCCGGTCCGCCCTACGACGCGGAGTGGATCGCGGCTGCAAGGCTTCAAGGCGGCCGGGCTGGGCCTGCTGCTCCTCGCCGCGGCGCCCGGCGCATCCCGTAGCGGCTATGACGATGCCTCCCCCGCCGTTCAGGCCATGCAGGACGATGACGGCGCCAACCCGGCCATGCTGTGGGTCGCCAACGGCCGCGCCCTATGGGATCAGCCTGCCGGCCCGCGCAACCAAAGCTGCGCCGCCTGCCACGGTCCGCCCGAGACGATGCGCGGCGTCGCCGCCCGGCTCCCCGCCTGGGACGCCGCGCTCGGCCGGGCGATGACGCTGGAAGCCCGGATCAACTGGAGCCGCACGGAGCACCAGGGTGCTCCTGCCCTACCGGAAGAAGGCGACGACCTGCTGGCCCTGGCCGCCCTGATCGGGCTGCAATCCCGCGGGATGCCGGTCCAGGTGGACGCCTCCGGCCCGGCTGGCGATGCATTGGAACAGGGCCGGAAGCTGTTCAACACGCGCATGGGACAGCTCGACCTGTCGTGCGCCGACTGCCACGAACCGCGCGATCAGGGTGGGCTGGCCGGCGACCGCCTGGGCGGGGCGCGCATTCCGGAAGGCCGGGCCAACGCCTACCCGATCTACCGGCTGGAATGGCAGGACGTGGGCTCCTTGCTCCGCCGCATACGCAACTGCATGACTGGCGTCCGGTCCGAGCCGTTCCCGGCGGGAAGCGAGGAGATGGCGGCGTTGCGCCTATACCTCGGCTGGCGCTCGAACGGGATGCCGGTGGAAACGCCGGGGGTGCGGCCCTGAGCAAACCTCTGGAAGTCTGCGCATAGACGAACAGCTGAGTAGGCTAGAGCACGCTTAGTTTAAGCGGAGACACCAAACCTGCTCTAACTTTATATTTTTGGGGGCGTTTGTCCGGACCATCTAGAGCTGTTTGGGCCGGACAAGCTTTAGTGCAGCATCAGCACTGATGTGACATATTTACGCGCTGCAATGCTCAGGCCAAAGCTGGCGGATCAACTTATCAAATTAAGGGTGATGGGGCACCAGTAAGATCCGCGAGCCATCCGTATGACCGCCCACGCAGGCCTTGCTTAGTCCTTGAGCGGGTCGTGCCCCCAATTCATCAGCGAGTGCCGCCAGCGCGTATCGGTCACATCGCCATGCGGCCGCTGCACGATGTGGCGGTGAACATAACCGATCACCTTCCGCATCGCCGCCAGGTCGTCGTCGGTCAGGTCCGCGGATTTCGCAGCCTTCAACTCCAGGATGCGGCGGCCCATGCCGTGGCCAACCGACTCTTCCCCGCCCTCGTGCAACACCCGCTCGCCCTCCGGCGTCATGCCGACGGATTGGCTGTCGGGGCTGTCCAGCCACTTGCCAAGCGCGGCAGGAGTCATGTTCACGACGCGCTTGAACTCGGCCAGGGTTTCGATGCGGTCGTGGGGATGTGCGGTCATCGGCGGCCCTCCGTGCTGTGCCAGGGCGGGCAACGTGCGGCGCCGGCGCGGGTTCAGAACCGCTGCGACACCCCGCCCAGGATGGCCCGGCGCAGCCCGTATTGCGGGTTGCCCACGCCCAGCCCACTGCCGTCGCGAAGCAGGTACTTGCGGTCCAAAAGGTTGATCACATCCAGTTGCTGGTGCGCTCGACCTGCGCCAGGAACCCGGCGCCCAGGGTGGGCGTCTCCGACACCCGCCAGCTCCCATCGGTTTGCACCCCGGTCGAGGTGATCTCCCGCCGGGCCGACTGGGCCTCGCCGTTATACAGCAGGTCTCCCAGCGGATCAGGATAGTAAACGCAGTCTGTTTTATCGGTTTAATACTGAATACTGTACGTCGGCAGCGTC
>CAXTOB010000068.1:0-2988 GCA_964245505.1 uncultured Acetobacteraceae bacterium
ACATTACGGACAAGCGGCTGCGGCGCCAGGTCGAGCTGAACATCCGCCGCCTGCAAGCGCGGCGCTTGGTGGGATCAAGCGTCTGGTGGCCGCTGTCTGCGCCTACAAAAACCTAGGCCAACGCCATCAACTGACGTGAGCGTGCCGTCAGTCCGCGAGCGTGTCGCGCTGGCCTTTGTCATCCGCATGCCCGAGCTAGGACTGGCGACCCGCGAGCAAATGGCCTCGTTGGCCGGCCTCGCGCCGTTTGTGCGCCAAAGCGGAAAGTGGAAGAAGGAGACGCATATCGGCCGCGGGAGGCTGCGGCGGTCATTATTCGCTGTGACCTTCCCCGGCGCGCTCCACTGGAACCCGGCGCTGGTAGCCCTTAAGATCCGCATGATGGCACGTGGCGCCAGCCACACCAGCGAGATCATCGCCTGCGCGCGCAAGCTGCTGGTCCCGGTTAGACGAACGCTGTGATCGCCCGCGACCGCTTGAGAAGCGTGACCGCCGCTCGCGCCTGAACCGGTCGAGCCAAGCCCGTATCTCCCTTGGCGGCCGGCCCAGTTCCTTGGTCCGATCATCGGCGGCGGTTCCTTTGTTCCGACCTGCGCTCCAACTGCCGGCGGACGGGCTGCCGGTCAAGGATGGTCAAAGACCACCGCCATGCGGCGCGGAGCGTCCTTGAAGTGCTGCCTGTCCTACGGCACTCTGCCGCCGAAATCGGGCCAACGAAACCGCAACAAAGATAATGGTTGCTTAGGCTGGCACGTTCTCGGCCCATACGAGACCGAGACCGGGCTGCGCCCTCAGGACGTTCTGCGCAAAGTGTTTCGAGTAGCAAACCCCAAGCTTGTACCCACCGAATACCGGCCCGCACCCGTAATGCATAACAAAAGAAAACCACCCATGATGCTGACATTTTTGTAAAAGTTCACCATGGCCTCGGTTTGGGCGGGTCCGGTCATTGTCCAGAAATGATGCCCGATCAACGCGGTTGCGAAAGTGTAAAATGCCATGAGCACCGCCAATGGACGCGTATATGCGCCAATAACGATTGCGGCGGAAACGACGAGCTCAACAAGGATTGCGATCACGGTAGAAATTGGTGGCAGTGGAGCGCCAGTCTGGGCCATGTAACTTTCCGTTCCGCTGAAATTCATCAGCTTACCCCAGCCCGAGGTAAGGAAGAGGATTGTAAGCAGGACGCGCGCTAGCAAGACAATCTCGTCTGAGAACTTCTCGAAATCAAGCCTGACCATCACTCATCCTTCGTTTGTCGCGATCGGTGAAGCGGCGACCCCCGCTTACGCCATAGCCGGGCTAGGTGGGCTGGCAAAGGTATCTTGACGAGTTTGCGAAGATCGGCGTGAGGACGTAATCAATTGACACGCGTGTATTCCGCTGAAGAGGAAAGAGGACGTCGACCAGCTCAATGGGCTATTACCGCTGCTAAGCTGTGCCTGGCGTTTCGTGGCTTGCCTCATACAGGAACCAGACGCGCCGCTCGGTTTCATCTATAAAAGTCTCCAGCAAGCCCGAGGTGGCAGCGTCTCTCTGCTCTTCGAGCATGCCATGGGCTTCGCGCATTCGCATTGCCAAGCTGCCGTTGTCCTCACGCAACTCGGCAAGCATGTCTTGTGGCGTGACGTATGGAGCGTCATTATCAGCAACGCGCTGGTTGCGGGAAACCTCGCCGATCGAATGCATCGTGAGGTGGCCCACCTTGCGGACCCGCTCGGCCAGCACGTCCGTCATACCAAAGATCTGGGTGGCCTGCTCGTCCAACAGCAGGTGATAGTCTCGAAAGTGCCTCCCGCTCATGTGCCAGTGAAAGTTCTTGGTCTTCATGTAAAGCGCGAAAACGTCAGCTAGCAGACCATTAAGTGCGGCCGCAATGTCACGCGTGGCGTTAGCGCCCAAGTCAGTCGGGGTCGCCAGGTTCGTAGGCACGGAGTGGGCTTTGACTTTTTGGTCCATGATGCTGTGCTTTCGAGAATTTGATCGCCGATGCCTTCGGCTTGCGCTTGGTTAATAGGTAAGCGGGCGAGTGGCCTGTCTGGTAAGCTTTCGGATAGGCCTTACCCGCGTGCGGCTGGACCATGCCGGTGTTTCAGGCGTGCTGTGCTTCTTGCGTGCTGCCGTAGACCAGCCCTGCCGCCTTTAGCGCGGTCGCTATCTCGGTGACGCGACGACCCTGGAAGCGCGCCACCTCCAAGTCGTCGGCCGACGGTCCAGCGTCGTGTTTTCCGGCCACGGTCGAAGACCCGTAGGGCGTTCCTGCCCGGAACAGCACTGGGTTGGCGTAACCCAGAGGCACGATCACCATGCCGAAGTGAGCCATGGGCGTGTACATCGACGTGATCGTGCTTTCGTTCCCGCCGTGGATGCCGGACGTCGACGTAAACGCGGAGCCGGCCTTGCCCACCAACTTGCCTTGGAACCAGAGCCCGCCCAGAGAGTCGATGAACGCCTTTAGTTCCGAGGATGCCGCGCCGAATCGCGTGGGCGTGCCGAACGCCATGCCGTCGGCCCATTCGGCATCCGCCGCAGTCGGCGCATCGTAGGCGGCGTTCATGCGTGCGGCGTTCTCGGCCCAGCCCGGCGCATGTGCCATTACCTCCGACCCGACGATTTCGCGGGCCCGGCGGAGCCGTATCTCCGCTCCCGCGTCCCGCGCCCCCACGGCGATGGCATTGGCCAGCGCCTCTGTCGAGCCATCACGGGAGTAGAAGGCGATCAAGATGTTGGTTGCCATTTCAACCTTCTCCCTGCACCAGATTGGGCCTGAAGGCGTAGAAGACGATCTTCCACTCGCCCGCGTTTCTCCGCGGCACGAAGATTTTGCAGTAGAGGTCCAGGACCTCCTTGCCGTTCTCGAACACGGCGGCGGCTTTTTGGTGATACGTGCGGACGACGGCCATATCGCCGGACACGTCAATTGCCTCGTAGCCGAACGCGGTCGTGAACTTCGTGATCTTGAACAACGCGGCGTAGGCAGCGGCC
>CAXTOB010000068.1:3088-19561 GCA_964245505.1 uncultured Acetobacteraceae bacterium
TGGTCATGGATGACTTCTTCGGTCAGGCGGTGGGGTAGGAGGCTGTCGCGGCCAGTCCTGCCAATCCCCTACGCTGCCGAGCAGCATAGCTGTGTGGACTCTGCAATCAGACGCAGGCGCGTGGAGAAAGGACATCGCGATCGGCAGGCGCTTCGCGGGCCAGACGTCGCTGGCGCCCATCTCTACGGCCCTACGCCGGAGACGATGGATGCACCTGGATACTCCGGCTGCCATTTAATTCACCTTGTCCCATTCAGTTGCGATCGGTCTTGCCGTATTGCGCAACGCCCGCCGCAACTTGGTCGCTACCGGACTAACAATGTTTCATCGCGACGACGAATTTTCCGGAGAACAAGGTGCCCGTTCGTCGCCTTCGGACAATTATATCCCAAGGGCCTTATTCCAGGGCAAGAAGCGTTGCGTGAACGTAGCGTTCACGATCTAAGGACGTGGAAAACGGCCAATGCTCTTTGGCTCACGTCATCAGTCCGCTCCCGGTAAACAAGAGAGACCACGCTTCTGATAAACTTTTGTGAAAAATCTCGGCGTCGGGTTCGGCGACTAGTTCCTGGGCGCATTGTTGACGCTGTATTCGTTCATCTATGTTAGGCCGACCTCGACACTGGTTCCGCTCGGGCCTACACCCGAAGCGCGTTCTCAGGCGAAACAGAACCTTGGCAACGTTCGATTAAGCCTCGTCACGACGCCTCCAAGCTCCCGGCGTTACACCCACGCTTTTGGCAAAGGCTTTGCTGAAGTGGCTCTGATCCGAGAAGCCGCAGATCACAGCTACATCTGAAATGATCGTGGACTTGTTCATCAGCAGCATTTTCGCCCGCTCAAGTCGGCAATGGTTCCTCCACTGGTGCGGCGCCTTTCCGGTCGTCTGCTTGAAGGCATGGGCGAAGTGGCTGGCAGAAAGGCCGCACGCTGTAGCGACCTCCTCGATCGAAAGCTCTGCGCTGAGATCGTCCGCGATCATCTCCCGGGCACGCCGCTCCTGCCAATCAGCAAGCGGTCTGCCGGACGCCGTACGGGGCATTAGGAAACCGCCATAGGCACGCACAATGTGAAGTCTGGCCGCCAGGAAAACCGAAGATACGAAAAATGCGTCCGACATAGTCGGCTTCCTGACCGAAGGAAGCAGAGCCTGTCCTAAGTTCCACATCACTTGATCGGTCCTGTGTACTAGTGACCCGGTGTCAAACATCTCGAAGGCACCCGCACCTATCTCGCGTGAGCTTTCGTTCAGCACCGTCTTGTCTATGTAAAAAGCGATGCCATGAAAAGGTTGGTTTACCGCCATCGACCAACTCTCCTCCCCGTCTTGGATCCTCAGGCTGCCAGGGTGCATCTCCCAACGTCCATGATGGTGGCCATCGAGAAAGGCGTCACCAACTGCGGCTCGTAACGGCAGCGCGAAAGCATAGACTGGGGCGATCGGCAACGGGTGTGGCTCCTCCTCACGACCCGGTGCATCAGCGCGATGGTGGGACATCCAAATGCCAGGAGCTCCTTTTGGCACACTCAGGAATCCCCACTCCGTCAATCGCTCCCGTCGAGCAAAGGTCGGGTTGGCGGATCCGGTGATCAGCGACTCGGTCTTAACTTGCATTATGTAACCCTCGTACGCACCACATTTATGATCGTCAGTGTAGCGATGCTTTGTAACGCCGAGCTAGAGGGTTGCCCATTCTCCGCCGTCAAGTGCCCTGGCGCATTCCTTGCAGCGATGCTGCTACTCGGCGGAACGGGCCTGACCATTCATTCGGTGCCGGCACGACGTGCTTCGGAGTGTTGGTCCGAAATTGCACTGGCTTCGACATTGCACATGAAGGCGCAGTGATGCAGCTCGGTAGCGGTAACAACCGGAAACATGCACTCGACACGCAGTTCTTGCGCGGCAATCGTGGGGTGTTCCCACGGTTTTGTATCCCAAAGCGGGCGCCAAGGTTCGGCGTAGGCGGCGGGGCGAGTGTCGGTCAAAGCACCGCGCCTCTTCCGATGCATGCGGGCGGCAGGCGACCGCACCTGGACGGACGCGGCGGTAAACGACCGGGCCGTCGCCGGGGCTCCGGTCTCGAATGGGGTCACGTCCGACCAGAGGTATCGAGTGAACTTCCTGGCGTCCACCTGGTAGGGCCGTCCCAGGTGAAGCCAACATCCGCGACCTCCTTCATCATGCGCGAGAACAAACCGAGCAGCGGCAGCAGCCGGAGCGGGACGGCCGTGACCGGGCAGCCGGACGCCGGTCGAGTCGGCGCCAAGCTTTAGAATCTCGCGCGGGGTGCGGGGTGGCGCGCAGGGCATGTTCCAGACTTGCCCGAAGGCGTCGTCGGGCGCGTTAAGCAGCGTCACTACCGCCCGCGCAATATCAGGCACGTAGGCAGAATGATGTGGCGTGTTGGGCGGTGCAAGCAGCAGCGCCGGCTTGCCGTTCGCGACTCGGCCGAAGCCCGGTCTTCCTATGTGCGACGCGGAAACGCCCGGTCCGTAGAAGTCCAGGCAGCGGATTGCCGCCACGCGCACGCGGTCTCTGGCTGCCGTCCAGATGCGCGTCACCTCCGTCAGGACCACACCCTTTTTGCTGGCGGCGCTGAGCGGCATGTCCTCGCTTCGCGCCTCAGTCTGCGGGCCGAGTTGATAGAGATTGTCAAGGAACACGAGGCGCGCCCCGGCCGCCGCGCACCCCTCGACGACGTTGGTCATGGCCTTGGGCCAGGCCGTGCGCCAAAGCCGCACCTCGTAAAGGAATCCCACTGCCAGCACGACTTGCCCAGCCCCTTGATGGCCCTTTGCACGGCATCCCGCTCAAGGATGTCGCAGGCCGTGTAAGTGGCGCCGCTTGACAGGTCCGCCGGTCGGGTGCGCTGCGCGACGCGGACGGCATCGCTCCCCTCCAGCAGGAGCTTGGTGACCGCGCGGCCGACGTCCCGTGGCCGAAAACGATGGCTCCGCTCATGTGGGCCCTCTCGGCGTGCCTGGGTGCGCTTTGCGACCAGCTCCTCGTGCGCGCCGGCTGATACCCGGCTGCTCGACGAAGCTAAGGATGGCAAAGGCATCGCGATAGTAAATTGGGTATCGGCGTGAGAATGCTATACGGAAATAGATGAGCGCCGAGCCGGACTGGACCTTGTAACGCACCTTCCTGGCCGTCGTGGAGGAAGAATCGCTGTCGGTTGCAGCGCGCCAGATCGGGCTGACGCAGGCAACGGTCGCCCGTCATATCGATGCGCTGGAGGCCGCGCTCGGCGCGAACCTCTTTCTGCGCTCGCAACGCGGCCTGATCCCCACCGAGATGGCGCTGGACCTGAAGCCTTATGCCGGGACACTGGCTGCCACCGCCGCAGCGCTGCTGCGGACCGCGAGCGCCCGCGCGGGCGGATCAGCGGCAGCCTGCGGATCAGCGCCGGCGAGGTGGTCGGCGTCGAGCACTTGCCGCCGATCCTGGCGCGCCTCCGCCAGCACCATCCGGCCTCGTCGTCGAGCTGGTCCTGTCCAACGCCATGGACGACCTGCTGCGGCGCGACGCCACCGTCGCCGTGCGGATGGTGGAGCCGGTCCAAGAAACCCTGGTCGCCTTAGGCCTATCGCCCATTGCCTTGGGGCTGCACGCTCACCGTGGCTACCTTGAGTGAACCAACTCGAACGGGCGGTGAAAGCGTGACCCTTAATCGCTGGGGCTGGTTTGCAGTCGCAGGCATCTACGTTGGGTCGTACATTGACGGGGCCTCGGCCTTCAACTGCTGCCTCCAGGTGAGACTTTCCTGGCCTATGCTGGCCGGCTGACAATGAGCGAGGGTTACGCGCGCGAGTTATCAAAACGCATTGCCTCCGTGCCCAATTCCAAGGCAACAGGCTTCCGAACCTGCGGCGGGGAGGATTGGTGACACCGCACGCCCGGGCGAACCCTGCCGCGCAGGGAACGTTCCGGTGCAGAGTTCTCAGCCTCGCCGCAATCCGCCATTGGCGTCGAGGACTTGTCCAGTCAGCCACTTTGCATCGTCTGATAATAGAAACGCCACGACGTCGGCGATGTCGTCTGGCGTCCCAAGCCGGCCAAGCGCGGTGTCTTGGATAGTTTGCTGCTTCTTCTCGTCCGAGATTGCAGCCAAAAAGCTTGGCGTTGCAGTAGCGCCGGGCGCGACGGCGTTCACTGTCACGCCGTGCGGCCCGAGGTCAGCCGCGAAGGCGCGTGTAAACGCCTCCATTGCCCCCTTGGATCCGGCATATAGCCCGGCCCCAGGCATAGGGGTGCGCGCCTGCCCGGAAGTAATGTTGACGATGCGCCCGCCCTGAGATCCGGCGCGGCGGGCGAACTCGCCTATGCACAGTACCGGCCCTTGCACGTTGACCGAGAATACCTGCTGATACTGCGCCAGGCTGATGTCTGCAGCTGCTACCGGGTCACCCCGGACGGCGGCATTGTTCACAAGTGACGTGACGTGGCCAAATGCTGCCTCAGCTGCCCGGAACAATGCGGCGACCTGCGCAGCATCACTGACGTCCGCCTTCACCGCGACCGCCGTGCCACCCGCCTCCTTGATGGCCGCGGCGATTTTGTTGGCACCTTCCGGGCTGCCATTGAAATTGACGACCGTCTTGGCTCCGGCAGCTGCCAACCGCTTCGCAATGGCGGCTCCAATCCCGCCGCTCGCACCGGTCACGATTGCCACTTTGCCTGTCAATTGCTCATTCGCCATTGGCCGTTATTCCTTGATTATACGCAAAGGTTGCACAGCGCCGCTTTCATGGTTACCAAGTCGCGGGCCCTGGCTTCAGCCGCCAACAGACCGGTTCTGTCGGAGAGTGGCCATCGGCCGCTCAAGCAGCAGCTGAGGTTACCGCTCGTCGGACATGGTGACATCAAGCACGCCCACATGCTCGATCTCGGCGTGAATGTGGTCGCCCGGCTTCAGCCAGCGGTTCCCGTGAACGCCCGCCGAACCCGAGGGCGACCCGGTGAACAGGATGTCACCAGGTTCGATGGTCAGGTATTCGCTGATGACGCTGAGCTGCTCGTCGATTTTGTAGAGCATCTCGGACGTCGAGGCATTCATCATCAACTCGCCATTCACCGAGAGCTGGATGCGGACGTTGTTGATATCCGGGACAAACCTGGCGGGCGTGATGAAAGGGCCGCAAGGCGCCATCGTGTCCTGCGCCTTGCCGCGCACCAGGTCCACCTTCAAGTCGTTGTCGACCTGGATCAGGTCGCGGCAGGACAGGTCAAGCCCGATGGCGTAGCCGGCCACGGCGGCAGCGGCCTCTTCCTTTCCGGCGTGGCGCAGCCTGCGGCCGACGAACACCGCGACCTCGCACTCCCAGTCGAATTGCTTTGTTGATCGTGGGATGACGACGGTTGTTCCCGGGCCGACAAGCGTGGTCTTGGGCGGCCGGATGAAGAAGGGCATGGAGGCCCATTTCTCGGCCTTGAGGCCCATCTCTTTTAGATGGCCCGAGTAGTTTGCCCCGACCGCCATCAGCTTGTCGGGATACATCACCGGCGTCAAAAGCTGCGCCTCCTGGTCGGACAGTGCGCCGGCCGACTGGTCCGCCAGCTTGGCTGCCAGCTCTTCCAGCAAAGGAAACGCGGCATCCCACGACTGAAGAAGGGAAAGGCAGGTCACATCGCGCAGCAGCGGCTGGGCAGTTTCCAAAAGATGGTAGCGGCTGCCCGTGCGAACCGCGGCCTTTGGGCCGTGAGGGGTGGACAGCGTCGCAAGCGCGAACGGGGTCATGCCAGGGTCCTTTTGAAGGGATGGTGGGTGAGACAGGAAGCCGGTCCGCCCCGAAGGGCGGCGCGTTGCTACTTCAGGAAATTGGACGTCACGAGCTGCAGCACGTCGCCGGGCCGTCCATCCAGCACCGCCTTGATCGAGTAGAGCGCCGTGCCGAGCACCTGCGCCGGCACCACCTTGGGCGGCATGACAAGCTCCATGCGGTTGACCTTCACATCGAGCAGGGCCGGGCCCGGATGGGCGAGAAACGCCTTCACGGCATCCTCCAACCCGGTGTTCTCGTCCACGCGCCAAGCCGTGAAGCCGATGACCTCTGCCAATCTGGCGAAGTCGGGATTTCGCAGGTCCGTGTAGGCGTCGAGCAATCCCTCGACCTTCTGTTCCAGCTCGACGAACCCCAAGGTGCCGTTGTTGTAGACGACGACCTTGATCGCGATGTCCTCCTGCACCGCCGTGAGCAAGTCGCCCAGCAGCATGGCGAGGCCGCCATCGCCGCTCAACGAGATCACCTGGCGTGCGGGCAGGGCCTTCTTGATACCGAGGGCTTGCGGCATCGCATTGGCCATGGTGCCGTGCAGTAGGCTGACCAGCGTGCGCCGCTGCCCGTTCGCACGCACGTGCCGCAGCAGCCACACCATCGGGCCGCCGCCGTCCGCGGTGAAGATGGCGTCATCGTCTGCATGCTGGTCGATCAAGCGGGTGAGTTGCTGGGGGTGGATCAAGCCGTTCCTGCCGGGCCGCTCCTGATGGCGAAGCTCCTCGCCCGCCTGCCCGAAGTCTGCAAGCCTCGCCTTCAGGAACGCTCCATCCGCATTTGGCCGGAGCCGCGGCTGTAGGGCATCCAGCGTGGCGGCAATGTCGCCCACGACGCCCATTTCGACCGGGCAGCGGCGACCGAGGTGGGTCGGGTCGAGATCAATCTGGATGAGACGCGCGTGCTTGGGGTAGAACTGGCGCCAAGCGAAATCGCATCCCAGCAGCACCAGGGTTTCGCATTCCATGATGGCGTTGTAGCCGGCGCGCGACCCGAACACGCCGGTCATACCGACGTTGCAGGAGTTTTCGGGCTCGACGAAATCCTTTGCCCGCGAGGTGTGGACCATGGGCGCCTGCATTGTCTCGCAGAACCGGACCACCTGGGCGCGGGCGTCTTCGCAGCCCGCTCCGGCATAGACGGCGACCTTGCCGCCTTGGTTGAGGATGGCTGCCATTCCGTCCAGCTCGGCGTCGTTCGCGCGGATTACCGGGGCGGGTGTGTGGACGCGGTAGGGTAGTCCTTCCTCAACCTCCTCCGCGCTGATATCCCCAGGAACGATCAGCACCGCAACGCCGCGCCGGGTCAGGGCCGCCTGGGCGGCCTGGGTCGCCAGGCGCCGAGCCTCGCCGGGATTGATGACCATTTCACAAAATACACTGCAATCCCGGAAGATTGGCGCGAAATCCACCTCCTGCGGGAAGTCAAGCCCAAGCTCGCCGGTGACGACCTGGCTGGCGATCAGCACGACTGGGGCGCGATTTCGGTGGGACTCGAAGATGCCGTTGACGAAGTGCAGGCTGCCCGGCCCACAGCTTCCGGCACAGGCGGTAAGCGTCCCGGTCAGCAACGCCTCGGCGCCGGCCGCGAAGCCACCCGCTTCCTCATGCCGCATGTGGACCCACTCGATGCCGCTGCGGCGGATCGCGTCGGTCACGTGGTTCAGGGTGTCGCCCACGACGCCGTAGCACCGCTTCACGCCGGCGGATTGCAACACGTCTACGATGATGTCAGCGACCTTGCGTTTGCCATTGTGACTCCTGTTCAGGCCAGGCGAAGCGTTTGCAGAACCGCGAACGCTTCTTGTCCGGGCGATTTGCTGGCGTCCGGCTCAAGCGCGGTTACCAGGCCCACGACAGAGGTGGTTACGCCGCCAGCCGCCTCGATCTGCCGGATCGCCGCGTCCTCGGTCCGGCTCGACATCCCGCCGCACGCGTCGACCGGCACCAGGACGTCGAAATCGGCTGCAAGGGCCGCTCGGGCCGCGTGAAGCACGACGACCTCCATGGCGAAGCCGGCAATGATGAGCGTCCTGCGGCCTGCCGAGTTTAAGGCGCTGCGGGTTGCCGCATCCAGGAAGGGGCTTGCCGACATGCGCGGCAGCAGTGCCGCACCGCCGGCCTGCCGGGCAAGCTCCGGGATGAGCACCGGCGGGTTGGAGTCCTCGGGCGCGACGCTGAAGTGAACCGGCAAGCCGAGCAGCACGGCCACTTCGGCCAGCACGCCGGCCGCGGCGGCAAGCGCCGCAGGAGGGTTGGTCTTGCTACGGGCCACCATCGTTGGTTGCAGGTCGGCAAACAGGATTTGAACCGTGCCGGCTTCGAGCGTCCAGAGTCCACGCGAGCGGGTCATCCTGCATTCGAGTCCAAGACGGATCGCAAAGATTGCGGGTTCTCACGAAACTCGCGGAAGAACCCGGCAATTACGTCGTCGTAAAACTCGAACTCTAGACTGCCTACCGGCGCGCTCGTGGACTGGTGACCTCGATCTGACGAGCAGACTTTGACGCGCCCTGCCGGCACGTGCTTGGCGAAAGCGACGATGGCCGAGGCTGGAAGGAGCTGGTCGCTCGAGCACGGCAGCCAAAGGATTGGGCAATCGAGCTTCGCCGCTAACGCGTGCTCGCCGCCATGGATGGCCGGCACGTCGCCCTCGATTGTGCCGAGATAGCGCGCGACGATCTCGTCGGCGTGCCAGCGGCCAATCCAGCCATCGGCGATCCGTTGCACGATTTCGGCGCGCTCCGCCGCCTCGGTCGCGGCCAGCCTGTCCCGACCGGTTAGGGTCGGGTAGAAGCTTTGCACCGCTGCCTTCATTCCGGCCGGGCCGCCATCAAGCGCGAGGATGGCAGCGACGGCGTCGACGACGCTGCAAGCATACCATCGCACTGCACGGAGGCGTTCCAGAGAACCATGGCGCCAAACAGCTCCGGCCGTGTGGCCGCGAGATCCAACGCCACGAGCGTTGAGACGGACACGCCGCAGAAGAGGACGGTCCGCCTCGCACCCAGGGCGTCGAGCAGGGCGGCGAGCGCTTTCGTCAGGTCGTGCATAGTATAGCGCGCCGGAAAGCCCGGGTCGGTGCTCAGCCGCGAAGAGCCTCCTCCGCCCGGCAAGTCCACCGAGACTATGAATCTTCCAGCCGGGTCGAACGCGCCGCCGCTGTGACAATGAGGCAGCGCCCAGTCCCTGGTCCCGCTGGCGCCCTGGCTGAGCAGCATTATGTTGCTGCCGTCCGCGTTCAGTTCGCCAATCGTCCGGTAACCGATCATTAGGTCGAACACGGCACCACCCTGGAACTTGAACCTTTCGACCGTATGCGTCGCCTGGACAGGCACTGGTTTCACACTTGTATCGTCGCCCATCATGAAGCCACGTCGTTGCCGTGCCGTAGCAGGAGTGACGTGACCTCATCGCGTGACTGCGAAGCGGCCTGCCGGCCTTGCCTCGACGACCTAACCTCGAACGTCTGCGGCACTGCCATGACCCACGGTGCGGAACCGCTTGTTGGAAGCGAGCTGAAGAAAGCTAACGCTCCTTTTGCGGTGCTGGATCGGCGCTGCGGAAGCTCAATCGGGCTTAGTTCTTGAGCCATGGGTTGTCCTCGTCAGGTTTCAGCTCCGGTCCATGGCTTTCGAGCGTATAGAAGCGCAGACGATGCTGGTCCGGGTCATCGAAAGTGACGAGCCAGGCACGGATGGCGACGATCTCGTCGGAATGCCTGATTCCGAGCTCATCGAGGCGCGCCGTCCAACGTCGCAGCATCGCTCGGTCGGCGACGGCGATAGTGATCGGGTCAAACTTGCGTTGTTTCTCCGCCTGACCGGGGTTCAGCCTGAGCTCAAGCTTCGTGCCAAGGCCGGGCACATCGCAGATGTGGGCATACAGCGAGCCATCTGCGGCATGCCGGTGTTCGAGCTCCGGGATAGGTCTCAAGCCTAGAAGCTTGCTGTAAAAGCTAAGCGAGCGTTCTAGATCGCTGACCGGCAGCTTGATGTGGTGAATGCCCTCGATGGCCAATCCACCCTGGGTCATCGCGTTTGCCTCATGCAGGTTGATCGGCTGATAGGAAGTGGGCGAACGTGTCGGCCGGCAGGACCCGCGCCAGATGCGCTCCGAGCTGAGCGGCATGAGCTTCGCAATCCGTTCCTGCTCCTCTTTCGGCAGGTTGGGTGGCGGCGAGTCTCGGTCAGACACTCGGTGCCCGATCTCCTCGAATTGCTTCTCGAGTTCCGCGGGTGAGGTCGTGACCACGATGCGCACTGGCTTGCCGCTGTAGTTGTGCAATTTGTGCGCGGACCAGGCCGAGATAGTCAGCGCCGTGTTTTTGCCGAGCACGTTGCGCTCGTCGCCGCAGTACACCGTCAGCTCGCCCTCAAGGACATAGAGCATCTCCTCGTAGCCATGGCCGTGCGCGCCCACGTGGCCCCCGGGCGGGAAAATTCCGTCGAAGAAAGCGAAGGCGTTAATGGTATGCTCGCCGGTGACGATGAACGTGTAGGTGCTGGTGCCCACCGCCCACGAGGGCTGGTCCTGCGGCCCTCGACAGGGTGGGCTTGTGCGAAGGCCGCGGAATCGGCTCACGGTCAGACACGCTGTTGCTCCTGCTCCTGCTCCTGCATGTGTAGCGACGTCCTACTCAGGGCCAGGTGCCCGGGTTCAGGACCGCGCCATCAGCGGTGTCGATAGCGAGGGCGCGTCGATGTCGGCCTGCGCGGGATGGAACTCGACGTTCTCGAAGCCGCCGACCGGATCCGTATAGACGCGCAGCGCCAGGCCGTCTGGCGTGTCGATGCCGATCACGTGGCCGATGTAGCCCGTCACGACGGGAGTGTGCTTGATGCCCTGGGCGTCGAGGCGTTCGACCCATTGATCGAGGACAGCCTTGTCCTTCACCCTGAACGTCACTGGATCGTAACCGGCAACCGACTTGGACGCATGCCGCAATTTCACAGGCGAGTCGACGCCCGGCATCATCACCATCGCCGCATACAGCGTACCATCCCTCTCGCGGTGGTTGAAGCGCTCGACGCGCTGAGCACCGAACGCTTTCTCAAACCAGGCGGCGCTTGCCTCGACGTCCGCTACGGGAATTTTCAAATGGCGTACGCCGGTGAACGTGGGTAGCGTCATTTAAACCTCCTAAAGCGTTGCAGCCGGCAAGATGTCTTGCCGACACTCGAGTCCGATGGTCTTTGCCGAGACAAAGGCAAGCCTGTCGGCTTGGACGATCGCCGCCATATGACAACCATATCCTCGCGGCGCCCGGCCAACCCAACAAGCCTCGTCTTATGAACCTCATGTTCAGGTCCATTGATGCCGAAACCTTTCATTTAGAAGCGCCATGAGCATTGCTTCGCTTACGGCAACGGAGGGCGAGAGTTCTAACTCAAAGATAGATTGGGCGCTGAAAAACACATAGCGTCAGTGTGGGTTAAAGGATTCCAGGTATCGCTAGGTTAGCACTCTCCGGAGGGCACTGTGGATTGCTGCCGTGACGAATTACACCTTAAATCAAAGGGCCTATTTACAGACATTCCTACCTCTATACTCATTATCGCCTTTCGGGCCTCAAGAGTTTTGTTGCGGAGGCGCGTGCTCATGGGACCAAGGACTGCCGACGCAACACTCAGTTAGTCAAAAGTCGAGCCGGCTGCGTCTTTCCACGATGAACTTGACGTTTCATGGTTGGGCACTTGTTCGATTTCCACTCCACGCCGACGCTTTCCGACGATCAGCAATCGAGTAGAATCAATGAACCCTGCAATGAACGGCGTTTTCGAGCGGCAGAAGGACTACTTTCTGACCGACAAAACGAAGTCTTACGAGTGGCGGATAGACCAGCTCAGTCGTGTCGAGCAGATGCTCAAAGACAATCAGCAGGAGTTTAATGATGCATTGGCACATGACTTCAAGACCGCTTGGTTTGAGCAAAGCATGGAATACTACGGCACGCTTGGGACGGTTGCCGAGACAAAGGAAAACCTCAAAAGCTGGATGGAGCCGGAGCGGAGAAAACTCTCTCGCCGGTTTGAGGAGACCGGCCATCGTGGCATGGTGTACCGTGAACCGTATGGCGTCTCCCTGATTATAGCGCCATTCAACGCTCCGGTTATCCTGACACTTGAGCCACTGATGGCAGCGCTTGCAGCGGGTAACACGGCGATTGTTAAGCCCGCGGACACGGCGCATGCGATGTGTGACCTATATGAGCGCCTGTTTGCCAAATACTTTCAACCTGAAGCGGTTGCGCTTGCGCTCGGGGGCAAAGAGGTCGTTACGGAATTGCTGACCTATCCGTTCGACTTCATCTTCTTTACCGGAAGCACTAGTGTAGGCAGGGTGGTGATGCGCGGCGCCGCCGAAAACTTGACGCCAGTCTTGCTGGAGTTGGGCGGCCAAAACCCTTGCGTGGTGGACGAAACGGCTAATCTGGCCGACGCCGCCGAAAAGCTCGTTTGGGGCAAGATGGCCTTCGGTGGCCAGTGGTGCGTAGCTCCGGGATACGTGTACGTGCATAAATCCGTCGCCGATGCGTTCGTCGACGTGTGCAAGGCGGCGATCACCAAGCTCTACGGGCAAGACCCGAAAACCAGCAAGGACTTCTCAAGGATCATCTCCGAACGAGACGTGGATCGCATAATGTCGATGCTTGACGGATCCTCAATCGTTGCGGGTGGCTCGCACGTCAGATCAGAACGATATGTTGAGCCCACCATCGTTTACCCCGCAAAGTGGGACGATCCCATTATGCAGGCCGAGATATTCGGGCCGGTGCTGCCGATCATGGCCTACTCCGATCTCGGCGAGGTGCTGGACGTGGTCAAGCGTCGGCCAAAAGCTCTTGCCGCATACCTTTTCACCCAGAATGAGGCGACGACAGAGCGCTTCCTGAGCTCGCTATCGTTCGGCGGAGGAGCAGTCAACCAAACGATGCTACACTGCCTGATGACGGCTTCGCTCCCCTTCGGCGGCGTTGGGTTCTCGGGGATGGGCCGTTACTACGGCAAGTACGGCTTCGACGCACTCAGCAACGCCAAGTCGATCGTGCATTCACCAGCAAACGTCACGGTGGACGCTTTTCTACCACCATACGACGAAGGAAAGGTTCAGGACATGGGCCAATGGCTTGCAGCGCCAGATCCGTCGTAGGTCGAGATCACACGTTGGGCGAGCTTCATCAAGCGTCTGCCCACTTCGGCCAGCTACCGCAAAGGCAGCAAGCACTCGACCAAAGAAGTTGCTTTGTTCGGAGCAAAATCGAAGGCTGGAGGTCCGCGAAATAGGTCCCGGGTTGTCTCAGCACCCAGCGTCCACGCGATTGTATCATGGGGGGTGGGCCACCTCCAGCGGCAGGAGCCAGCGCTGCCGCCATTCCGCTAACTCGCTAGCGGCAGAGTGGAATCCAGCTGCCAACGCGAGATAGCCGTCAGGGCGGACGAGGAACACGCTGCCTGTGCGGCCAATCATGGCTTCGTGCTCCTTATCTGTGGCGCTGCCGCTCACCGGCACCAGCTCCAGCGTGTTGGCGGTAGTGCCGAAGTCCTCAGCGGCCTTGCCCAGTGCTGCGTCAAGCAACGCGGCTTCGTCACCGTGCGCAATCGCCACGGTGAATCGGGAGGGGTTCAGCAGATCGAGCAAGCGGCCGTCTGCCCAGGCTACGCCGGGCTTCCGGTAACGCACCGCCATGTCCGGCACGCGGTCGCCGGCACGCAGCGTGCCACCATGCGCGGAGTTGGCCGAAAGCGGGCTATCACGGTAGCCGAGCCCAAGCTGACTCAGGCGAGTGGTGCTACTCTCCTGCATTAGCGCCAACCCACCGATATACGGGGCGAGGTGGTTGACGGCGCTTCGCACAACCGGGTTTTCGGAGCCGATGATGGCTGTCAGGTCCTCCGTGTTACGCAGAAGATTCCGCATCACCGGCAGGCGGTCCTTCTCGTATGTATCGAGCAGAGACACAGGGGCTTTGCCCTCCTGCACGAGTGCGAGTTTCCAAGCCAGGTTGATCGCGTCCTGGATGCCCGTGTTCATGCCTTGCGCACCGGACGGGCTGTGGATATGCGCACTGTCGCCGGCCAGCAACAAGCGGCCGACCCGCAACTGCTTGACCATCCGGCTGTTGATGCGGAACCAGGAACTCCAGGTCATGTCGTGGAAGCGGGCCGGGATGTGCGAGCGCTGGTCGTAGATGCGCTGCAGCTCGTCCAGCGACGGCTCCGTGTGCTCCGACGGCTTGCTGAACGGGTTGCTGGCGATCAGCCGGAAGCGCCCGTGACCCATCGGAAACAGCCCCATGAAGCCATGCGGCGACGAAAAGATATGCATGTCGGTCGGCGGCAGGTCGCCATCGATGTGCAGATCGCCGAGCGCATATTGTTCGTCGTGCGTCTTGCCCTCGAACTGCAGGTCCAGCGTGGTGCGAACGATGCTGTGTGCGCCTTCTGCACTGATGAGCCACGCCGCGCTCGCCTGTTCCAGCGTTCCATCGGCGTGGCGCAGGATCGCCCTCACGGGTGCCCCGTCATGCGACATCGCATCCTGGAACAGGCCGACCAGCTCGACCTCGCGTTCGATGATGACGCCCTGTCGCATGACAGCCTCGCGCAGGATGCGCTCCGTTTCCGCTTGGGACAGGAACAGCGTGTAGTTATACCTGCTGTCGATGTGGCTGTAGTCCAGGTGGACGATCCGCTTGCCGCCGCCATAGACGCTGGCGCCTGGCGCAGGGTTACCCAGGCGCACCATTTCCTCGGCCAGGCCGCGCTGCTGCATCAGCTCGAGCGTGCGAGCCTGGATGCCGATCGCGCGGGACGTGGTGGCGGGCTCCTTCGCCTTCTCGATAAGCCGGACCGGGACGTTCAAGCGCGACAGCTCCAGCGCGGCAGTCAGGCCGGTCGGCCCGGCGCCGACGATAAGTATTGGCTGCTCCATGGCAATCTGCTCCTGCTTGGGGTTTCAGCTGCCCGTGATCCAAGGCGAAGCCTCGTCCGGCGGTAATTCGGGACCATGCGTTTCAAGCGTGTACAGCCGGAGTCGTCGGCCGTCAGGGTCCACAAACACCACCAGCCAGGCCTGGATGGCGGTCAGTACCGGCGAATGCTCGATGCTGGCAGCGTCCAGGTGCTCCATCCAGGCTTCCAGAGCGGCGCGATCCTGGACAGCAATGGTGATCGGGTCGAAGCCACGCTGTGCTGCGGCTTGGGCCGCGTCGAGCCGCAGCTCAAGGCGGGTGCCGAGGCCGGGCACCTCCACAATCATGGCATAGCGCGTCCCGTCGCGGTGAACGTGGTCCCATGCAGCCACTCGCTGGCAACCCAGCGCACGCTCGTAGAAGGCCAGGCTGCGCTCCAGATCACTGACCGGGAACTTGACGTGGTGAATGCCATGCAACGCGAGTGCCGTCATATTGCTATCTCCTGTGGCTAGCGCTCGCCTGGCGTATTCACGGAGCGTCGGCCTGTTGCGCCGCATGCGGTCGCGCGTTGATGTCCGGTTGCAGTCAAGCCAAGCTGCGATGGCGGACCTTCCTGCGTCGCCAAACAACCGCAACGATCCCGGCCAAGCATAGCGCAGGGACCACTGCGCTCGCCGCCAGCACCGCTTGCATGGGGAACGGCTTGGCAGGCTTGAAGTCCGCGGCCGTCACCGAGCCGGTTCGGCCGGAGAACTGCCCGACGACATAGTTCGAGACCGCCGCAAGCTCCTCGTCGGTGTAACCGCCGGCGAAGCCATGCATGAACATTAGGCCCTGCTTGGTGTTCAGCTGCGAGCCATGCAGGAGCACCTGGATAATGTTCGCGCCAGTGGGGTCGCCGGAACTGTGATCGCCCTCCAAAGCCGCCCAGGAAGACTGCCGCCCTGCGCCGTTCGGTAGGTGGCAACCCGCGCAGGCCTGGGCGAACACGCGAGCGCCGAGCTCGGCCGAGGTGCCGACGCTCCTCCCGGGGCTGGATGAAAGAGACGCCGGAACGACGTCCACACCCGTGCGCGGCTCAACCGCGGCTGGCCCTTGCAGCCGCGCGGGTGTGTCCCTGAGATAGGTGACCATCGCCCGCAAGTCGGGCCCTGTCATATACCTTAGGCTGTTCTCGACGGCCTCGGCCATTGGTCCCGAGGCGGGCCCGTGCCCGTCGGCATGACCGGTTGCCAAGTATTCCACCAATGCTTCGTCGGTCCACGCGCCAAGCCCATGATCCTTGTCGGCCGTGAGATTATACGCCACCCAACCTTGCTGCTCTGCCCCGGCGAACTGCTTGCCGCTCAGGCCCTGCATGAAGTTGCGCGGCGTGTGGCACTGGGCGCAATGCCCCAATCCATCGACCAGGTAGGCGCCGTGGTTCCACTCGGCCGACTTATCTTTGGCCGGCTCGAAGCGGCGACCCGGGTTGTTGAACAGATTCCAGCCGATCATCAGCCACCGCTGGTTGAACGGGAATGCCATCTGGTTTTCAGGCGGGGCGGCATGCACGGCCGGCTGGGCGGAAAGATAAGCCTTGATAGCTAGCGCGTCATCCCGGCTCATCAGGGTGTAAGAGTTGTATGGCATAGCCGGATAGAGGTGCTTGCCACCCCGGCCGATGCCATCGTGCATCATCCTCACCCACTCGTCGTCGGTGTAGCGCCCGATGCCGGTTTCAGGGTCGGCGGTAATGTTCGGCGAGTAGAGCGTGCCGAGGCCCATCGGCATAACGAACTC
>CAXTOB010000069.1:0-12190 GCA_964245505.1 uncultured Acetobacteraceae bacterium
GATCCGGGACGATGCCGGGCAGCGCTTCCTCCGTGGCAACTTGGTCCACACCCTGCTGCAATACCTGCCGGACCTGCCGCCGGACCAGCAGGAGGCGGCGGCGCTGGAGCACCTGGGCCGTCCCGCGTTCGGCCTACCCTGGGCGGAGGTCGCCGCGCTGGCAGCACAGGTGATGGGTGTGCTGCGCCACCCAGAGCTTACGCCGCTGTTCGGACCTGATAGCCGGGCAGAGCAGCCGCTGGCTGGCCTGGTCGGCAACACCGTCGTCAACGGCGTCGTGGACCGCTTGGCAGTACGGCCCGGCGAAGTTTGGCTGGCCGACTACAAAACCCACCGTGAAGCTCCAGCCGACGTACTGGACACCCCAGTGCGCTACTTGCGCCAAATTTCGGCCTACCGCGCCGTGCTGCGGGGTGTGTTCCCGAACCGGGCCATATGCTGCGCCCTGGTCTGGACGGCAGGTGTCACAGTGGCCATGCTGCCCGACGCCCTGCTGGACAGTTATGCGCCAGCTTGATCCATCATGGCCCGGTCCCCACGTCCTAGGCTGTTTGATGTAGGAGCGCGCTTTGAGCCAGAACACGGTTGCAGTCAGCGACAACGAATTCAAGTCACAGGTCCTGGATAGCAAGGAGCCGGTGCTCGTGGACTTTTGGGCGGAATGGTGTGGTCCCTGCAAGATGATCGCCCCAGCGCTCGAGGAGATCGCCGCCGAGAACAAGGGCCGCCTGACCGTCGCCAAGGTGAACATTGACGACAATCCGATGTCGCCGAACACCTACGGGGTGCGCGGCATTCCGACGATGATCCTGTTCAAGGACGGCAAGCCGATGGCGACCAAGATCGGTGCAGCGCCCAAAAGCGAGCTGAAGTCGTGGGTGGCAAGCAACCTGTGATCTAGTAAGCCGCGCCTGTCGTTGGCAGGCGCGGCAACGCAGTCGAGTTACTTTCGGCGCCGGGTTTTTTTAGGCGTCTCCCGTCAGTGGGTGAAACGGTGCTACCGACGCGTTGGGTCCGACTACATCTTGGAGTGCTTGCTGGGCCGCTTGCATGGTTTGGTTCGAGTCATTGCCATTCTGCTCGATGATAACGGAAAGTTTGCAGCCGTCTTCCCAGCTCGCCTCGACGTCGCTGCCATCAGCGAGTTTCTCCCTCATCTGTTCGGCAATCTTATGGGGTATCGCATAACGTTCGACACCTGGCTTTTGGACGCCGGCGACTGAGGGGAGATGCACGTCCGTTTCATACTTCGCCATTGCACACGCCTTGATTGCTGTCATTAAGGTTATACGAGGTAAATGGCTCTTGGCTTAGTTAGAATTCGTCTGTTACGGTATGAGATGTAAGCACCAGCGGAACATAGACCTGCGAGCCGGACACCCGGTTAACGACGCAATACCGCTTAATTTTGATTAAAATAAGGCGGGCTTTGACCCACACGCTTCATCTTCCTACGAGAAGAGGCAGGGGTGTCCACGCAAACCTCGGATAGTTTGCGCACTGGTTGGTCGTAAGCAGTTTATTGCAACCGTCTTAAGTTCTGAGGCTGGCGAGTGCATCGTCATCGCGGGCCGCTCTTGCAGCATGGCAACCCATGGCTGCAGGCCCAAATTTTGCCACTGGGAATTGCCGTGCCGCAAGAGCAGCTCGCAACAACCGGGACCAGTTGGAATCGGCAGGTCAAGACATCCGGCAGTTGATATCAGTGTGACACAAAAGCAACAAAATGCAGTGGAGAACATTGTCTTCCACCAGGAGACTAATCCCGTTTTCCAAAACACTATCTATTAAAGCGTCATGGTATAAGTGCGGGTCATGCACCTGGCAGCTCGTATAGGCCGGGTTGGCGCAAAGCAGGAGTGCCATAGCAGCGGGCTCCAGCGATCACTGGCCCGGGCTGGGTTCCTGACTCGGGCGTTCCCAAGCGGAACCGAGCGCCGGCCGTTTACCCTAGGTTATACTCATAACGAATAAAGCCGCTATGACTCGCCACAGCATCATAGAGACGGCGAGCGACCGCGTTGTGGTCCTGTGTCAGCCAATACATCCGCGACGCCGCCCGTTCCCGAGCCCGGCCCGCCACCGCTTCGATCAACGCCCGGCCTGCGCCAGCGCCACGGGCGGACTCGTCAACATACAAGTCTTGCAAGTAGCAAGCTGGCGCTGTCGTCCAACAATGCGCATGGAACAGGAAGTGCGTAATGCCAACAATGTATCCGTCCTGCCGGGCGGCTAGGCCGTGCACCACGGTGTCGTGCAGCAACCGCGCCCAGGTATCGTCAAATTGCTCCGGCGGCAAAGTCGTCCCGTAGAACGCCAGGTAAGCGCGCCACAGGTCAGCCCAACGCGTCCGGTCCGGCGGATGCAACCGTGAAACCTCGATTCCCATGCCCCTCTCCGCCTTCTGGACCATAGAACACTATCCAGCAGGCAAAGTCGTCGCTGAAGCTTTCGAACTGATGCTCCGTTCCGGCTGGGACGAAGATGGCGTCGCCGGGGCCGAATGCCACGCGGTCCTCCCCCATGAGCGGCAGGCTGACGTCATCACCCAGCGGACAACTATCTACCGCACGTTTGAAGATGCCAGTGCCACTAATCACCACATATAGCTCGTCCCGGTCGTGTGGGGTCTGTGGATCACGGCCCGTGGGAGAAAACCAACGCAGTTCCATCGTGCCATGCGCCATAACCAATGCGGTTGCCCGGCCGGGATCGGTTGGCAGCCTGCGTGCCTCCTCTGGAGTAACGCGCAGCTTTGGCGTCGGCGGCACGTCTTGTCCGTCCATAGATGGCTCCGAATGCGGCGAGGAACGCGGTGGCGCCGCGGTAGCTGCATCAAATGGGGTGTCCTGCCGAACGCCAACCCCCCAGCTTCCCGAATGTAGGCTTTCAACTATTCCGCGTGCCACCCGTCACCTTTCAGCACCTCGCCGGCAAGATAAAGGCTTCCGCATACCAATACGCGCGACGGTTGCCGCCGCGGCAACTGATGCAGTGCGTCGGCCACGGTCGGGCCGGGCCGGGCAACACCGCCGGATGCGGCGACAATGTCGGGAATGGATAATGCAAGGTGTTGATCCCGCTCCTGAACCGCCCAGACCGTCGCAGCGTGCGGCAGCAGCGGGCGCAGGAACTCGGCGGCATCCTTGGACTGCTTCATGCCGACGATCAGGTGCACCGGGCGGTCCGACCAGGATCGCAGGTAATCTCCCAAAGCGGCGCCGCCGCCCGGATTATGGCCACCATCCAGCCAAAGTTCCCAGGTTTCTGGCAACGCCTGTGCAAGCTTGCCGTGCAGGAGCTGCAGCCGGGCGGGCCACTCCGCATGCGCTACCCCGCACCATGCCGTATCCGGAACAGGACCGCGCGCTCTCAGAGCTGCCGCAGCGATGCCGACGTTGTCATGTTGATGCGGCCCGGGCAGGGAGGGCATGGGCAGATCAAGCGTCCCAGCCCTATCGGCGTAGCTTAGGCCCGCGCCCTGCGGACCGATGGTCCAATCGCGTCCGCGGGCCAGCAGCGGCGCCCCAACTGCATCGGCATGCGCCTGCAATACAGCAAGTACTTCGGGCTGCTGCGCGCCGGTGACGACGGGGACGCCGGGCTTGATGATCCCTGCCTTCTCCGCGGCGATCAGGGCCAGCGTATCGCCCAGCATCTCGGCATGGTCCATCGAGATCGACGTTATGGCGCACACAGCAGGCCGGGCGATCACGTTGGTGGTGTCGCCCCGGCCGCCCAACCCGACCTCCAGCAGACACAGGTCGGCGGGAACCTCGGCAAACAGCATGAAAGCGGCGGCAGTGATGACCTCGAACACCGTAATCGGCGCCCCGGCGTTGACAGCCTCAATCCGTTCCAGCACTTCCGACAGGACGTCGTCCGTCACAAGCCGCCCGGCAATCCGTATTCGCTCGTTGAAGCGGACTAGGTGCGGTGAGGTGTAAACATGCGCTCGCCAGCCCGCGGCCTCGCCGACACCGCGCATGAAGGCGCAGGTGCTGCCCTTTCCATTGGTGCCTGCGACGTGAATGACCGGGGGCAACCGGTCCTCAGGGTGTCCCAGTTGGGCCAGCAAGCGTTGCAGCCGGTCCAGGCTCAGGTCGATCAAACGAGGATAAAGGCCGTGCAGACGGTCTATGATCGGCTCGACCTGGCTCATGGCAGCAGACGCATTCCTTGCTCCCTCGGCGCTAGCCATGGTAGGCCGCGGTCGTCAAGCGACGATCCCGGCAGCCCCAGCGCCTTCGAGCCGCAAACGCCGTCCACGTTCACAGCATCGCTCGAGTTAGGGGCCGCTATAACCGTCACGCCGCCGCGACTCCTTCGACGGGAGTGTGATTGATCTCCGGCACGGGCATCGGGAGCGTCAGCAGGCCGATCAGCCGGGCCAGGGTTTCGTGCATCTCGGTCCGGCGGACAATCATGTCCAGGATGCCGCGCTCATAAAGGTATTCGGCGCGCTGGAAGCCTTCGGGCAGCTTCTCGCGCACGGTCTGCTCGATGACACGGGCGCCGGCGAAGCCGATCAGGGCGCCGGGCTCGGCAATCTGCACGTCCCCTAGCATAGCGAAGCTGGCAGTGACGCCACCAGTCGTCGGGTCGGTCAGCACGGTGATGAAGGGCAGCCCGGCCTCCTTCACCATCCGCGACGCGATGGTCGTGCGGGGCATCTGCATGAGGCTGACCGCACCCTCCTGCATCCGGGCGCCACCGCTTGCGGTGAAGACGATCAGCGGCGCATGCTGCAGTACTGCCAGGCGGGCGGCAGTGACGATGGCCTCGCCTACCGCTGCGCCCATGCTGCCGGCCATGAACTCGAACGCCATCGCCGCGACCACTGCACGATGGCCGCCGATCGTGCCGTGCGCCACCAGGATGGCGTCGTCAAGACCGGTGCGCTCGCGGGCCTCCTTCAGCCGGGCGGCATAGGGCTTGCTGTCGCGGAACTTCAGCGGGTCGTCGGGCGCGCGGGGAAGCTCGATTCGCGTGAGCTGGCCGGGCTTGTCACTCTCGGGGTCGAAACCGTCGAAGGTGTAGGCCAGGCGCTCCGCCGCCGTAGGACGCATGTGGTAGCCGCAGGAGGTGCAAACCTTCAGGTTGCGCTGCAGGTCGCGGCTGAACAGCATCTGCTGGCAGTTCGGACATTGGGTCCACAGGTTATCGGGGACATCGCGCCTGCCGAGCCAGGTGCGTATCTTCGGCCGGACGTATTCGGCAAGCCAGCTCATGGCGGGGCCCTAGGCCGGCACGCGGGCGTGGCGCACGCCGTCGGCCAGGGCGCGCACCTGGTCCAGCACGCGCTGCACCGTGTCGGGCGTGGCACGGCCCTGCTCGTCCAGGCTGGCAGCCAAGGTCTCGATCAGGGCGGATGCGACCACGGCGGCATCGGCATGGCGGACAGCGTCGGCAGCCTGCGCCGGGGTGCGGACGCCGAAGCCGATGGCGACCGGCAGATTGGTCACGGCGCGCAGCCGGGGCAGGGCGGCGGCCAGGCTTTCGGTGGTGGCGCTGCGCGTGCCGGTAATGCCGGTGATGCTGACATAGTAAACAAAGCCGCTGCTGCCGTGCAGGACCACCGGCAGCCGTGCATCGTCCGTAGTAGGGGCGACGAGGCGGATGATGTCGAGGTCGTTGGCCGCGGCATGGGCGATGATGAGGTCCGCCTCCTCGGTCGGCAGGTCCACGATGATCAGCCCGTCCACCCCGGCGGCGGCGGCGTCATAGCAGAACCGCTCAGGGCCATACGAGGCGATGGGGTTCAGGTAGCCCATCAGAATGACGGGGGTGCCGGCATCCTCCAGCCGGAAGTCGCGGACCATCGCGAGCGTTCGGGCAAGGGTGGCGCCGGCCTTGAGGCCGCGCAGCCCGGCGGCTTGGATTGTGGGGCCGTCCGCCATCGGGTCGGTGAAGGGCATGCCGATCTCAATCAGGTCGGCGCCGGCGCCGGGCATGCCGCGCAGAATTGCCATGCTGGTCTCGGCGTCGGGGTCGTATGCCTCTAGGAACGGGATCAGGGCGCCGCGGCCCTCCTGGCGGCGTGCTCCAACCCGTGCGGCGATCGGGCTCATACCGCTGCCCCCTCTCCCTCGGGGTGTGGGTTGGGGTGCGGCAAGCAGCGTGCGCCATGCCTGCCCCATGCTGGACCAGCGCCACACCTGCAGAGGCCAGCGCTTGCGTTTTCCCTCACCCCAACCCTCTCCCGGAGGAAGAGGGAGCAGAGAGTGCTGCTCACGCTCACAGCTTCACCCCCAGGTGTTCAGCCACCGTGAAGATGTCCTTGTCGCCGCGTCCACACATGTTCATCAGGATCACCGCCTCCGGCCCCATCTCCGGCGCGATCTTGGCGACGTGGGCGATGGCGTGGGCCGGTTCCAGGGCGGGAATGATGCCCTCCGTCCGGGTGCACAGCTGAAAGGCGTCCAGTGCTTCCTGATCGGTCGCGGCCACATATTCCACCCGGCCGATCTCATGCAGCCAGGAGTGCTCCGGGCCGATGCCGGGATAGTCCAGGCCGGCGCTGATGCTGTGGGCCTCCTGGATCTGGCCATCGTCATCCTGCAGCAGGTAGGTGCGATTGCCGTGCAGCACGCCCGGGCGACCGCGGGATAGGCTGGCGGCGTGCTCCTGCGTGTCCAGCCCGCGGCCGGCAGCCTCGACGCCGATCAGGCGCACGGCGTCGTCGTCCAGGAAGGGATGGAACAGGCCCATCGCGTTGCTGCCGCCGCCGATGGCGGCAACGATGACGTCGGGCAGACGGCCCTCAGCCTCCTGGATCTGCACGCGAGCCTCGGTGCCGATAATGCTCTGGAAGTCGCGGACCATCGCCGGGTACGGATGGGGGCCGGCGACGGTGCCGATCAGGTAGTAGGTGTCGGCAACGTTGGCGACCCAGTCGCGCATCGCCTCGTTCATGGCGTCCTTCAGGGTGCCGGCGCCAGACGTGACCGAGTTGATCTCGGCGCCCAGCAGCCGCATCCGGAACACGTTGGGCTTCTGCCGCTCCACATCGGTGGCGCCCATGTAAATCGTGCACGGGAGGCCAAACAGGGCGCAGACGGTCGCCGTCGCCACGCCGTGCTGCCCGGCGCCGGTTTCGGCGATGATGCGGGTCTTACCCATCCGCCGGGCCAGCAGGATCTGCCCCATGCAGTTGTTGATTTTATGGCTGCCGGTATGGTTCAGCTCGTCCCGCTTCATGTAGATGCGGGCCCCCCCAAGCTTCGCCGTCAGCCGTTGGGCGAACCACAGCGGGCTGGGACGGCCAACATAATCCTTGAGATAGGCGTCCAACTCGGTCTGAAACGCCGGGTCCGCCTTGGCGGCCTCATAGGCTTCCTCAACCTGCAGGATAAGCGGCATCAGGGTTTCGGCCACGAAGCGCCCGCCGAACCCGCCGAAGCGGCCGCGGGCATCCGGCCCGAGGCGCAGGCTGTTGGGGCGGGACGGGGCGATCTGGTTCAAGGCATCCTCCGGGATGGCGCGCCTGGCTGACGCGCCAGGGGGATTAGGGGGTGTCATACCGCAGCAGCCCGCGGGGGTCACGCCCCACCTTCACCTTGTCCGCTTTGTCCTGACTGCCTTGGCCGCGCCCATTGCGGCGGGTTAGGCTGAACCATGTTATACGTGAACACCGGACACGCGCCCCGCCTGGCCCTAGACCCTGCGCCGCACCCGCCGGAGATCGAGGGCGTATGGCTGGACCTGGTTTCGCCGACCGACGCCGAGCGTGCCCTCGCCGAGCGTACGACCGGACTGCTCGTCCCGTCCGAGGCGGACCTGGCGGAGATCGAGAGCAGCAGCCGGCTGTCGGTGGCCGGCGATGTGATGACCCTCAGCACGCCAATGACGTACCTCGGCCCGGACGGGACCAGCCGGGTGGGGCCATTGGGCTTCGTGCTGTCGCCGGAGCGCTTCATGACGGTGCGGTTCGCGGAGATGCCGGTGTTCGACCTGTTCGCCACCCGCTTCGCCGCGTCGTCCCGGCTACCCTGCAGCGCTTCCGCCTTTTTGGGCCTGCTGGAGGCGATCGTGGACCGCTTGGCGGACGTGCTGGAGCAGGTCGGCGGCGAGCTGGAGCGCATGTCCCGCGAGGTGTTCCGCGAGGAAGGCGATCAGACCTACAACGCCAGCGTGATGGACAAAAAGCTCCGCGGCACCCTGCGCGGCGTGGGCCGGGCAGGGGAGCGGCTATCCAACATACGCGACAGCCTGCTGGGGGTGAACCGCATCCTGGGTTACACCGCGGAGGTTGCAGATGCCTGGATGCCAGCGGACTTGAAGCCGCGGTTGAAGACCTTGCGGCAGGATATCGCATCCCTGTCGGACTACGACGTTCAACTGGCCAACAAGGTGCAGTTCCTGCTGGACGCGACCCTGGGCTTCATCAACATCGAGCAGAGCAACGGCATCAAAATTCTGACGGTGGTGTCGGTGGTGGGCGTGCCGCCGACCCTGCTGGCCAGCATCTACGGTATGAATTTCAGGTGGATGCCGGAGCTGCAGTGGGAGTACGGCTACTTCTATGGCCTGACAGTCATCGTACTGAGCGGAGTGCTGCCGTTCTGGTGGTTCAAGCGGAAGGGGTGGATCTAGCAGCCTGAACGAACGCCCGGATCAGCCCTGCATCCTTCATTCCACGCGTTCTCTCCACCCCCGAAGACACATCCACCGCCGTGGCGCCCGACACCCGCACCGCCGCTGCCACATTGCCCGGCGTCAGGCCGCCCGCCAGCAGCCAAGGCTGCGGCGCCGCCCAGCCGCGTAGAAGCGACCAGTCGAAGGCGAGGGCATTGCCGCCGGGACGGGTGGCGCCGGGTGGAGCCTTGGCGTCCAGCAGCAGACCGTCCACGCCGGGCGCCGAGGCCGGCAGATCCGCCAGTGTTCCGACGCCAGCGACGTGCCAGACCGGAACGCCGAAGCGGGAGCGCAGCGCCGCCGCACGCTCCGCATCTGCATGGACTTGCAGCACGTCAAGCGGCAACGCCGCCAGTGCCTCCGCCACCTCCTCATCCCGGGGATCGACGAACAGGCCGACGCGCGCGGGGCCGCGGCGGTGCCGGTCCAGCGCTGCGGCCTGCGCCGGGGTGACGGCCCGCGGGGAGGACGGAAAGAACACGTAGCCGATCCAGTCCGCCCCCGCATCCGCTGCTGCATCCAGGGCGGCTGGGCTATTGATGCCGCAAATCTTGACGCGCGTGGTCATGCGAGATCGGCGGCGATGGCGGCCGCGGCGGCGGCCGGGTCGGGGCTGCCGGTGATCGGGCGTCCGACCACGATCCAGTCTGCACCGGCCTCGGCGGCCTGATGAGGCGTCATGGTCCGGGCTTGATCGGCCGATGCCGTGCCGTCGGGCCGGATGCCGGGTACCACCAGCACCGGCCCGGCGCCCAAGACGTCGCGCAGCATCGCCACCTCCTGACCGCTGCACACCAACCCGTCCGCTCCGGCGCCTAGGGCAAGGCGGGCTAGGCGCAATACCTGCTGCCGCGGTCCGCCGGCGACCCCGGTCGCATGCAGGGCGCTGCTATCGAGGCTAGTGAGGACAGTTACGGCCAGCAGTAAGGGCCGGTCCGCGCCATCGGCCGTTCGCCGCGCTGCCTCGATCATCGCACCGCCACCGGCTGCGTGCAGCGTCAGCATGTAAGGGGAAAGCGGCAGCACGGCGCGCACGGCTCCGGCCACGGTGTTGGGAATGTCGTGCAACTTCAGGTCCAGGAACACGGGGCGCTGACTGACGCAGCGCACTCCGGCAGGTCCAGCGGCCAAGAAAAACTCCAAGCCAAGCTTCAGCACTCCGCAATGCGGCGCTAGCGCATCTGCCCAAGCTGCCGCCTGTGCCGGGTCGGCGGTGTCCAGCGCAGCGATCAGCCCGGCCATTACGTCCGGTTGGAGGACAGCGCGGGCAGCGGCCGGGAGGATGAAAGGCCGGGACCATTTCCAGCCTGCTGCGGCTTGGCAGGCGGGATGATGCGCGGCTCGGCAACCGGACGGGCCTGCAGAGTGCGGACCTGCGTCCGCAACTGCCGCACCTGCTCCTCCGCCCGGCGGGCGCGGGCGCGCATCGACAGGCTGGTGCCCCAGGTCATGAATGCGCCGGCCAGGAAGAACACGGCGGACGCCACCAGCACCGCCAGGGACAGCGGCGCGTCCAGCGTGATGTCGGTCGGCCAAAGATAAAGCCGTGTCGGCTGCTTGTTGGACAGCGCGAACAAGACCAGCAGCACAAGGGCGGGCACGCCAAGAAGAAAGCGCATCGGATCAGGCCGCCCGGTCGGCGTGGGCCGGCGCGCGGCTTTGCTTGCCGCCCAGGTTCACGCGTTCGCGCAGCTCCTTGCCGGCCTTGAAGAACGGAACGGCCTTTTCCAGCACGGGCACAGCCTCTCCGGTCCTGGGATTGCGGCCGGTGCGGGCATCGCGCCGCTTGACGGTGAAGGCGCCGAAGCCGCGCAGCTCGACACGGGCGCCGCGGGCCAGGGCCGCGGTGATCTCGTCGAAGATGGTGGACACGATCAGCTCCACATCACGGCTGAGCAGATGGGGATTTGCCTCGGCTAGCTCGGCGATCAGTTCGGACTTGGTCATTCTGGGGTGCCATGCTGGTTGGCCGCGGCGCGGCGAGGTGAGTGGACGATGCCGGAGGGCGCCCAGTGCGTCAAGGAAAGGCCATGCTCAGGCGTTGTAGTTCCTTCGATTGCCAAGCAGCATCGGGGTAGCGCGCGCCACGCATGGAGAGTCCATTGGACCGGGTTTTGCTGCTGCATGGGATCGCACGCACCTCGGCCTCCCTGGCGCAGCTTGCGCGGAGCCTCGGTGCGGCGGGCTTTGCAACGCTGAACTTAGACTATCCCTCACGCAAGCAGTCCCTCGCTGACTTGGTCGAGCACATTCATAAGGAAGCGGCTCCGTTCCTGGCGCAGCCAGGTGGACAGGCGCACGTCGTAACGCACTCGATGGGTGGGCTTTTGGCTCGCGCCTATATCGCCCGGCACCGTCCGCCGGTCCTGGGACGGGTTGTCATGCTTGGGCCGCCCAATACGGGAAGCGAGCTGGCAGACCTGTTGGCGCGGCGCCTGCTTTACCGCGGTTACTTCGGCCCGGCGGGACAGCAGTTAGGAACCGATCCCGAGGGGAAGCTCTCCCAACTCTTTGGCGTTGTGGACTATCCTGTTGGCATCATTGCCGGAGACCGCGCGCTTGACCCGCTGGGCTGGCTGCTGCTGCCAAGACCGAATGACGGCAGGGTTACGGTGGACCGGACCCGTCTAGACGGTATGGCCGGGCATGTGACGGTTCACGCCACCCACACCTTTATGGTGCAGAATGCCGGAGTGATCCGGCACACCATCCAATTCCTGCGACACGGCCGATTCGGCACTGACCCAGGGCCAGCCGCTACGGGCCTAGCTTCCGATCCCGCCCTGCCAGATGGCCCAAGCACCCCCAGCCGGGAGCGTGCTGCCCACCGCTGACCGCCATATGCCCGAGAGCGTTGCACCTAAGGTACGTTCGTAGAAGCTTCCGGTCTGCAAGTCGTGGACCGGAGTCGTGACGGCAATGCCTCGCTCACGCGCCAGCCAATCCCGCGCCTCGGTTTCACCGCCAATCTCATCCACCAAGCCCAGCTTCTGGGCTTGCCGTCCGGTATAGGCGCGTCCGTCGGCCAGCTCGCGCACACGGGCCGGGTCGAGGTGCCGGGCATCGGCGACCATCGTGACGAACTGGTCAAACATGTCGTTCACCAGCCCGTGCAGGTAGTCCCGGCCTTCCGGCGTCAGGCCGCGGGTGAAGCTGGGCTGGTCCTTCAACGGACCGGACGTGATCGCCTCTGCCGACACGCCCAGGCGATCCAGCAGGCCGCCCACGTTGCCGGTCTCCAGGATCACGCCGATGCTGCCCGTCAGCGTCGCATCCCGCGCAAAGATCCGAGCCGCCGGCAACGCCACCATGTAGCCCGCACTGGCGGCGGTGCCGCGCATCACGGTCACCACGGGCTTTGCCGCGGCAACCCGGATCAGCGCGCCGCGCAGGCTCTCACCACCGGCGACCGACCCGCCGGGGCTGTCTATCGACACGATCACCGCCCGAACCGTGCCATCATTGGCCAGGTCGGTTACGGCCTCCAACAGCTTGCGGTCTTCGGTGATAATGCCGGTCACGTTGACCCGCGCGACATGTGCCAGTCCCACCC
>CAXTOB010000069.1:12200-19531 GCA_964245505.1 uncultured Acetobacteraceae bacterium
CCAGCGAGCGCGACCGACTGCCGACAGCAACCAAAGCCGCCACCACAGCCAGCACCGCCGCCGCCCACCAAAAGTTCAGGCGGCGCTTGAGGCGCCGCCTGTCCAATAGAAGATCGGATTCGAGGGCCAAAGCTTATTCGCTGGCCTGATTCCGGCGGCGGATCGCTGCACCCAGGATGTCGCCCAGCGACGCACCGCTATCGGTGGTGCCGAACTCCTGGATGGCCTGCTTGTCCTCCTCCATCTCCCGGCCCTTGATCGTGAGGGACAGCTTGCGTCCAACCCGGTCAATCGCCGTCACCTTGGCGTCCACCTTCTCGCCGACCGCGAAGCGGTCCGGACGCTGATCCGACTTGTCCCGCGCCAACTCGGCCCGGCGGATGAAGCCGGTCAGCACCTCGTCCACCTTCACCTCAATGCCGTTGGCCTGCACCGCGGTCACCACGCAGGTGACGATGTCGTTCTTGTGGACGCGGCTGAGCGTATCGGCGGCCGGATCGTCCTGAAGCTGCTTGATCCCGAGGCTGATGCGCTCCTTCTCGACATCGACGTCCAGAACCTTGGCCTTAACGATCTGGCCCTTCTCATACTTGGTGATGGCAAGCTCGCCAGCCTCGTCCCACGACAGGTCGGACATATGCACCATGCCGTCCACGTCCGGCGCAATGCCGATGAACAGCCCGAACTCGGTGATGTTGCGGACCTCGCCCTCGACGGTCGTGCCCACGGCGTGCTCGTCCTGGAACTGCTCCCAGGGATTGCGCTGCACCTGCTTGATGCCCAGGCTGATGCGCCGCTTGCTGCTGTCCACGTCCAGGACCTGCACGTCCACTTCCTGCGAGGTGGCGACGATCTTGCCGGGGTGGACGTTCTTCTTGGTCCAGCTCATCTCGCTGACGTGGACCAAGCCCTCGACGCCCGGCTCCAACTCCACGAAGGCGCCGTAGTCGGTGATGTTGGTCACGCGGCCGCTATACTTGGCGCCCGGCGGATACTTGGCGGCCACGCCCTCCCATGGATCGGCCTCAAGCTGCTTCATGCCCAAGCTGATGCGCTGGGTTTCGCTGTTGAAGCGGATGACCTGCACATGCACCGGCTGGCCGATCTGCAGGGCCTCGCTCGGATGATTGATGCGGCGCCACGCAATGTCGGTCACGTGCAGCAGCCCGTCCACGCCGCCCAGGTCCACGAAGGCGCCGTAGTCAGTGATGTTCTTCACCACGCCGTCGAGGATCATGCCCTCCTTGAGCCCCTGGATCAGCTCGCTCCGCTGTTCTGCACGGGTCTCTTCCAGAACGGCACGGCGGCTGACGACGATGTTGCCGCGGGCCCGGTCCATCTTGAGAATCTGGAACGGCTGCGGCGTTCCCATCAGTGGTCCGACATCGCGCACCGGACGAATATCCACCTGGCTGCCGGGCAGGAATGCCACCGCGCCACCCAGATCTACAGTGAAGCCGCCCTTGACCCGGCCATAGATGGTTCCGTTCACGCGCTGCTGCGCTTCGAACGCCTTCTCCAGGTTGGTCCAGGCTTCTTCGCGTCGGGCCTTCTCGCGGGACAGGACGATGGAGCCGTCACGGTCCTCATAGCGCTCGACAAACAACTCGATGTTGTCGCCGGGCTGGACCTCGGGCTTCTGGCCGGGCTGGGCGAATTCCTTAAGGGCAACACGGCCCTCAGACTTCAGGCCAACGTCAACGATCGCATATTCTTCGGTGAGCCGGATCACGCGGCCGGTGACGACGGACCCTTCGAAGCCCGCCTCCCGGTTCATGCTCTCGTCGAGCATGGAGGCGAAGTCCTCCATACCGCTCATGCTGTTGGGACGGTCTAGGAGGGCGGTGGCGGATGATGCCATGTGGTGTGGTGGTTCCTGTAAGTGAGCGCCGGGCTAGGCCGGAGTCATCTGTCATGCGCGGCCCAGGTGCTCCCGGACGACGTCTTGCCTGCGCAGCGACTAAAGCGCTGCGGGCCGGTTTTAACGGCAACAGGCCCATGCCGGATGGCAGGGCCTTGCTCGTGCGGCAGACATACGTTTTCGGGAGGCAGTGTCAAGCACAACCTGCTCCCGGCCGGGCTGACTGCTGCAAAAACGCGCTGCTGCCCGCCCCTACTCCCGACCGGGATTAGGGAACCCGGGCAGCTTTGCTACAAACTCTGCGCCTGCGCCGGTGTCCGCCTCAGACCAGTTCGCCGAGGGAAGCGGCGGTGAAGTCCCGCATGCCTGCCGCGTCGCCGGCACGCACCTTTGCCACCCAATCCGGGTCGTTCAGGATCGCCCGGCCCACTGCGATCAGGTCGAATTCCCCGCGCTCCATCCGGTGAATGAGGGTGTCGAGGCTCGCGGCCTTGGAGCCTTCACCGGCAAACGCTCCCATGAAGTCGCCGGACAAGCCTACGGAGCCGACGCTGATCGTCGCGGCGCCCGTCAGCTTCTTAGCCCAGCCGGCGAAGTTCAGCCCGGCCTCGCCGTCCACCTCCGGAAACTCCGGCTCCCAGAACCGGCGCTGCGAGCAGTGCAGGATGTCCGCGCCGGCCGCCACCAGCGGCGCCAGCCAGTCCTCCATCGCATGGGGCGCCTCGGCGAGCCGGACGGCGAAGTCCTGTTGCTTCCACTGGCTCAGCCGCAGGATGATCGGATACTCCGGACCGACCGCGGCGCGCATCGCCGCGACGACCTCGGCAGCGAAGCGCGACCGCTCCTTCAAGGTGGCACCGCCGTAGCGGTCCGTGCGCTGGTTCGTGCCGGACCAAAAAAACTGGTCGATCAGGTAGCCATGGGCGCCGTGGATCTCGACCACATCGAAGCCCAGCCGCTCGGCATCGGCGGCGGCACGGGCGAAGGCGGCCACACAGTCAGCGATGTCCTCCTCGCTCATGGCTTGGCCGCGCGGCTTGCCCGGGGCGATCAGGCCCGACGGGCTTTCCACGGGGACCGCGGGCACCCAGTCCGACATGAAGCTGACCACCGAACCCGTATGCCAGAGTTGCGGACCCATCTTGCCGCCGGCTGCATGGACCCCGTCAATCACCCGCTTCCAGCCAGCCAGTGCGGCGTCGCCGTGGAAGAAAGGTATGTTTGCCTCGTTCCTCGACGCCGGCCGGTCCACCACGGTCCCTTCCGACAGGATCAGCCCGACCTCGCCTTCGGCCCGGCGCCGGTAATAGGTCGCCACGTTCTCGCCGGGTATGCCGTCCGGTGAGAAGGAACGGGTCATCGGCGCCATGACGATGCGGTTCTTCAGGTCCAGCGATCCCAGCCGGAACGGCTGGAACAGGATATCAGCACGCGATGACGTCATCAGATGTCTCCCAGAAAAACTCAGACAGGCAGGTATAACATGTATACCTGCTTTCAATGACGCACTCCAAGGTGCTCTGGTATACCGAGGGAGACCTAGATGCCGGGCCATGAGGACCAAGTTTACCGGGCGGACTGCGCGAGCCGCCCCATCCTCGATCAGATTGCGGACAAGTGGTCCATGCTGATCCTCGCCGTGCTCTGCGCCGGTCCGCTGCGCTTCAATGCGATCAAGCGGCGGCTTGAGGGCATCACCCAGAAGGCGCTGACGCAGGCGCTGCGGCGCTTGGAGCGGAACGGCCTCGTGGCCCGGCGGGTCGTCCCGGTTTCGCCGGTGGCAGTCGAGTACTCGATCACGCCGCTCGGCCGCACCCTGGAGCAGCCGTTCGCCGCGCTGTATGGCTGGACGGTCCAGCACTTGTCCGACATCAAGCAGGCGCAGCGGGCGTTCGATGAGCGCACCGGACCGGCGTCTTCCGCCCGGAACGAGCACCCCGGCCTTCACGAGGGCACTACCTGAGGCGTGCCCGCACGATCTCCAAAGCCCGGGCGCAGGCGGCGTCGGCATCCAGGCCGGTGGTGTCCAGCACGATGGCATCGGGCGCGGCGCGTAATGGCGCTGCCGTACGGCCGGCGTCCTGGGCATCCCGGGCCGCCAGCTCAGCCGCAACCTGTGCTTCCAGCACCTCGGCGCCGCGCGCGCGCAACTCCAGCCAGCGGCGGTGCGCACGGGCGGCAAGGCCGGCGGTGACGAACAATTTCACCGTGGCGCCAGGCAGGATGACGGTGCCGATGTCGCGTCCGTCCAGCACGGCGCCTCCGGCGGCAAACTCGCGCTGGAATCGCACCAGCGCGGCGCGCACGCCCGGATGGATTGCGACCTGGCTCGCAGCGGCGTCCGCCTGAGGGCCGCGCAGGTCGTTGCGGGCCAGGTCGTCGGGGTGTAGCGCCAGGGCTGCGGCCTCGGTCGCCGCGGGGTCGGCAGGATCGGCGCCGGCGTCCAGCGCACGGCGGCCAACGGCGCGATAAAGCAGGCCGGTGTCGAGGTAAGGCAGGCCGAGCGCCGTCGCCAGGCGCCGGGCAAGCGTGCCCTTGCCGGCCGCGGCAGGCCCATCGATGGCAATGGTGGTGGTCAAGACACTTCTGCGCCCAGCCCGCGCATCAGCGCCGCGAACCCGGGAAAGCTGGTGTCTATAAACGCGGAATCGTCCACCCGTACCGGCTGCTCCGTCGCTAAGCCCAGCACTAGGGCGCTCATCGCGATGCGGTGGTCCATGTGGGTCTCGACCAGGCCGCCGCCGGATGGCGCCCGGCCGCCGCCATGGACGACTAGGTCGTCACCCTCGATCTCCACGCGGACGCCGTTGATGGACAGGAGCGCGGCGGTGGCGGATAGGCGGTCGCTTTCCTTCACCCGCAGTTCCTGCAAGCCGCGCATCCGGGTAGTGCCGGTGGCACACGCGGCGGCGGCAGCCAGGACGGGATATTCATCTATCATGCTAGGCGCGCGGTTCGCGGCCACGTCGGCGCCGTGCAGGCCGGTATAGGTCGCGGTCACGTCGCCCACAGGCTCACCACCTTCCAGGTGTTCATTCGTGATAGCAAGGTCTGCGCCCATCTTGCGCAGAGTGGCGAACAGGCCGGTCCGCAACGGGTTCAGCCCGACGCCTTGCACCGTCACGCACGACCCGGGCACCAGCAGCGCCGCAACCAGCGGGAACGCCGCGGAGGACGGGTCGCCGGGTATCACCACGTCGGCGGCGATCAGCTCCGGCTGTCCCATCAGGCTGATCAGGCGGCCATGGCCCCGGTGCTCCACGACGACCTCTGCGCCGAAGTGGCGGAGCATGTTCTCGCTATGGTCGCGGGTTGGCTCCGGCTCGGTGACGCGGGTCCAGCCCGGCGCGTTCAGCCCAGCCAGCAGCAGTGCGGACTTCACCTGGGCCGAAGCAACGGGCAGGGTGTATTCAAGCGGCAACGCATCCCGGGCGCCCTGAATCGCCAGAGGCAGCCGTCCGCCGGCACGAGACTGGAAGCGGGCGCCGCAGGCCGCCAGCGGGTCCGTCACCCGCCCCATCGGCCGGCGGCGCAGGCTGGCGTCCCCGGTCATCACCGCGAACAGGTCGTGACTGGCTAGGATGCCGCACAGCAGCCGTGCCGCGGTGCCTGAGTTACCCGTATCCAGGACGTCGTTTGGCTCAACCAGGCCGCCCACCCCGCGTCCTGCTACGCGCCACTGGCCAGGTGCGTCCTGGATTACCTCCGCACCCAGGGCGCGCATCGCAGCGGCGGTGCAGAGCACGTCTTCACCCTCCAGTAAGCCCTGGATGCGAGTCTCCCCCACGGCAAGGCCCGCGAACATCAGGGCGCGGTGGCTGATGCTCTTGTCGCCGGGCACGCGGACCGTGCCTCGCAATGGCTCGGCGGTGCGTCGGGCCTGCAGGGGCCTGATGATGTGAGCCATGAATGGAGTTCCGATTCGGGGCTAGGCGGTTAGCATGGCGAGGGCTGGTTTGACAGCGGCCCGCCGCAATGGCATGGCCCCCGCCCTTTGATGGGTACGCCTCGCGTGCCCGCTGGCGGCAGCAAACCGAGGTACCCGATGGCGAAACCTGAACTTGGAACCAAGCGTGTCTGCGTGTCGTGCAGCACGCGCTTCTATGATTTGCTGAAGGTCCCGGCCGTCTGCCCAAAGTGCGGCACGGAGCAGCCGTCCGAACAGCCGCGCGCGCGCCGGGCCGGCGGCAACGTGACGGAGGACAAGCGCCCGAAGAAGGTGATTGCGCCGGGCCTGGAGGACACGGACGTCGAGGTGGAGACCGCCGACGACGAAGCGGAGGAGGATGTGCTAGAGGACACCTCCGACCTGGAAGACGACGCCGACGCGATCGGCACCGATATCGAGGTGGAGCCGGAAGCCGACGAAAAAGACTTGTGAACAGGAATTAGGAAGGCCGCCGATGCACCTTGAACGACGTGTCTTGGTCACCGGCGGCTCCGGGTTCCTGGGGTCGCACTTGTGCGAGCGGCTGCTGGAGGCGGGGTGCCACGTGTTGTGCGTGGACAACTTCTTCACCGGCACGCACCGCAACATCGCGCACCTGTTCGACAATCGGCAGTTCGAGCTGGTGCGTCACGACATCACCCACCCGCTGTTCGTCGAGGTGGACGAGATCTACAACCTGGCCTGCCCGGCGTCGCCGATCCATTATCAGCGCGACCCGGTGCAGACGACCAAGACCAGCGTGCTCGGGGCGATCAACATGCTTGGTCTAGCCAAGCGGCTGGGCGCGCGAATCTTCCAGGCATCCACCAGCGAGGTTTACGGCGATCCTTCCGTGCATCCGCAGCCCGAGGGTTATTGGGGGAACGTGAACCCGATCGGCTCGCGATCCTGCTACGACGAGGGGAAACGGTGTGCGGAGACGCTGTTCTTCGACTACCGGCGGCAGCATCGGCTGGACATTAAGGTGGCGCGGATCTTCAACACGTATGGGCCGCGGACCCATCCGCGTGACGGGCGGGTGGTGTCGAGCTTTATCGTTCAAGCGCTGACGGGACAGGACATCACGGTGTTCGGCGAAGGTCAGCAGACGCGGTCGTTCTGCTACGTGGACGACCTGATCGACGGATTCATCCGGCTGATGGACAGCCCGGCGAACATCGTCGGTCCGATAAACCTGGGAAATCCGGGGGAGTTCACGATCTTGGAGCTGGCCCAGCAGGTGATCGAGCTGACGGGGTCACGTTCGCGCATCGTGCATCGGCCGTTGCCTGAGGACGATCCGCGGCAGCGGCGGCCCGACATATCGATGGCGCAGGAGCAGCTAGGCTGGACGCCAAAGGTGTCGCTAGAGGACGGGCTGCGCCGGACGATCCCGTACTTCGAACAGCTGCTGGCGACGTTGCCGCCCGGGTTGATGGTGCATGAGATCTAAGAGGTTGGCTGTCGCGAAAGCGTAACTTTAGAAGTTTCCCCTTGACCCTGCTGTCATCTCGTCTTAATTCCCGCTCACCGACGTGGTTC
>CAXTOB010000070.1:0-19527 GCA_964245505.1 uncultured Acetobacteraceae bacterium
GCCTGCGCCGCCGCCGGTGGTGCCGCCGCCGGTGACGCCCCGTCCGCGGCCGCCGCCCTCGCCGCAGCGCCAGGCTTTGGGCACGTTGGGGGCGCCGATGGACCTGAACTTCGGCCAGGCGTCCAGCCGCGCCCCGGCGCCACGGGGCTCCACTGGGTCACGGGCGATAGACTTCTCGCTCGGGACGCCGAAGGCCGGGCCGAACCGGTCGGAGGCGTTCTTCGACGCGCGCGCGGCGAATGTCGGAGCGGATTGGGCACAGGGGCTGGCGGAGTATTGGCGGCGCCATCGCTTCTATCCGCAGCAGGCTGCGGAGAACGGTGAAGATGGGATGGTCCAGATCAGCCTGGTGGTGAACCGCCTGGGCCGGGTGCAGTCGGTGGAAGTGAAGACGCGCAGCGGCTCGCCCTGGCTGGACATGGCGGCGGTTGCCGTGTGGCGGAACGCGCAGCTTGCACCGCTGCCGGCGGAGAACCCCAATCCGACGATCACGATCCCGCTGACGATCAACTATATTTTGCTGCGATAAAACCATCACAACCACGGCTGCCGCTGTCTTCGGGCGGGAACAAGCAGCCGGGCTGGAGAGCCCAAATGGGGGCTTGGCGGTCCATGTGCGCGGTAGCGGCAATGGCCCTAATGTCGGGACGGGCTGACGCGGCCATGATGCAGGCGACGCCGCACCGTTGCGGGCGGCGCGGTGAGGGCGGGACTGCCACGTTTGCCGAAACTTATGCGGCGAACATCGGCCCGGCCTGGATCGAAGGATCGGCCGAATACTGGCGACGCGAGAAATATTTCCCGCCCGCCGCGGCCAGGGCAGGCGAGGGCGGCAGCGTATAGGTCATGTTGAACGTCAACCGTCTCGGCCGAGTCCAGTCGGTGCGCGTGGTTTGTTCCAGCAGATCGCCCAGGCTGGACCTCGCCGCCGTGGCCACTTGGCGCAACGCACAAGTCACGCCCTTGCCGGCAGAGGACGGTGATCCGGCTATCAGAGTCGTCCTGACGCTCAAATTTATTCAGAGGTCTTAGCAGCGGCAGGGCTGGAGCGGGCGGAGGGAATCGAACCCTCATCAGTAGCTTGGAAGGCTACCGCATTACCACTATGCTACGCCCGCGTTGCCGAAGAGATAGCGCGGCGGCTGCCGCCGGGCAAGACGATGCTTGTCTCTCGGTATTGCATCGGGAAGGCGGCATCGAAGGTTATTTCAGACACGGCGGCAGAAGCGCAGCCCACGTCCTGATCCAGCCACCTTCCGCCTGGACGGCTCCCGCCGCCGCAAGGCATGGGGCGCCGCGCTGTTCCAGGAACCCCTAGCACCGTCCTGCGGGCGCCTGGGCCACCGCGCCGCAAGCGGTCCGCGGTCGTAACGCATTGGGCGGCGGATCACAGCGGATCACCGCTGGTGCATCCTGTGGTCATGCCGCAAGCGGAGCGGCAAGTGCTCCAGCCGCCCTGCTTGCGGTATGCCTACGCGGAGGGCTACCCCTTCGCGGCAGCCTTGGCGTCATGCTTGGCGACGCGCGCCGCCTCCTCCGCATCCGCCTCGGCCTTGCGGTCCGCGACTTCCTGGGCGTGCTGGCGGTAGCCGTCCACGGCCTGCATGGCGTGCCGGTTGGCCACGCCCTCGGCTTCGGCTGCCGACGTGGCCAGGCTTTCGGCCTTTTCGTAGTTGCCCGAGGCGCAGTGTTTGGCCGCGTCGTGGTGCATTTTGGCGGCCACCTCGAAGTGGTGCGCGGCATCCTCGTGATGCTTGGCTGCCGCTGCCTTCATGTCGTCCATTTGGGTATCCTGGTGTGGGTGGAACGGGTGGATGCTGCGTGATCCCAGGCGCAACCGGGCGCCCGGGATCGAAGCAGGGAAGGCGTCTTACGACAGGACGCGGCGGATTGCAGCAGGGGAAGCCGAGCCACGCCGCCGCAGCCGGAAACGGGCAATGCCCGCGCTACGCCGCCGCCCGCACCGTCACGGCGTCCAGCGCCTGGCCCAGATCGGCCAGAATGTCCTCAATATGTTCAATCCCAACGGACAGCCGCACATAGCCGGGGCTGACGCCCGCCGCCATCTGCTCCTCCGCCTCCAGTTGTGAGTGCGTCGTGCTGGCCGGATGGATCGCCAGCGTACGCGCGTCGCCGATGTTGGCGACATGCAGCACCATCTGCAGCCGGTCGATGAATGCGCGGCCGGCGTCTGCGCCGCCCGCCAGTTCCATCCCGACGAGACCACCAAGCCCGCGGGGCATGTAGCGCTTGGTGCGCGACGCGGCCTCCCCCGTTTGCTTGGATGGATGAATCACCCGCGCCACCTCCGGCCGGTTGGACAGGAAGTCCACGACGGCCTGGGCATTGCTGCAATGCCGCTCCATCCGAAGGGCTACGGTGTCGATGCCTTGCAGCACCAGGAAGGCGCTGTGCGGGCTGAGCGCCGGGCCAAGGTCGCGCAGCAGGGTCACGCGCGCCTTCAGGATGTAGGCGATGGGGCCGAGCGGCTTGGCCGCCTCCACCCACACGGCTCCGTGATAGCTGGGATCGGGCCGGTGCATCGTCGGCTGCCGCTCCGGATACGCCGCCCAATCGAAGTTGCCGCCATCCACGATCAGCCCGGCGATCGTGGTGCCATGCCCGCCCAGATACTTGGTGGCGGAATACACCACCACCGCCGCCCCATGGTCGAACGGACGCACCAGCAACGGCGCCGCCGTGTTGTCCATGATGAGCGGGATGCCGTGCCGCCGGCCGATGGCCGCGACCTCGGCGATGGGGAACACCTGCAGCTTCGGGTTCGGCAGCGTCTCGGCGTAGTAGGCGCGGGTGCGGTCGTCGGTCGCCCGCTCGAACGCCTCGGGGTCGGCTGGGTCCACGAAGCGGACCTCGATCCCCTGGTCGCGCAAGGTGTTGGCGAACAGGTTCCAGGTGCCGCCATACAGGTCGGTGGAGCTGACGATGTTGTCCCCGGCGACCGCCAGGTTCTGCACCGCGAGCGCCGACGCAGCCTGACCCGACGCCACGGCCAGCGCCGCCACTCCGCCCTCCAGCGCCGCGACGCGCTTTTCCAGCACGTCGGCCGTCGGGTTCATGATGCGGGTGTAGATGTTGCCGAGCTGCTTCAGCGCGAACAGGTCGGCCGCGTGCTCTGCGCTTTCGAACTGAAAGCTGGTGGTCTGGTAGATCGGCACCGCGACGGCGCCGGTCGCCGGGTCGCTGCGCCAGCCCGCGTGCAGGGCCAGGGTTTCGGGATGGGTCGAATTGGTGTGCGCCATGGGGCGGTCCTCCGCTTTATGCGGCGCATGGTAGTCCCGGAGACACCCGGCACGGAAGCATGAACCCAGCGAAGGGTGCCGCGTTGCCCCGGGACATCAACGCGAGGGGCACACAGGTATGGACACGCAGGGCATCAAGCTGTCGGCGGATAACATCGAGGCAACGCCGTTCCAGATCCCCGGCGCGACCGGCGAGTTCCGCATCCAGATCCTGAACGAGGACCAGGACCGCGGCGTGGTCACCACCATCGTCCACCTGCCGGCCGGCGGCGTGATCCCGGCGCACAAGCACAAAGCCGGGTCCGAGATGCACTATGTCCTGGAGGGCGACCTGCAGGATGCCGGGGAACAGTACGGCCCCGGCGCCTTCCTGACCCACGCCGCCGGGCAGGTGCACGGGCCGCACGAGAGCAAGGGAGGTGCCAAGGTGCTCACCGTACAAACCTGGCAGTCAAAGGACGGCAGCTTCGATTTCGAGCCGGCATAACCAATGAACGACCTGCCGGAGCTGCCGCCAGGCGCCTTCGCCAAGGCGGACACCTCGTCCGATACGCAATTCTATGCACAAGCCCGGCTGGTCAACCACATCGACGACCGTGCCATTGCCGGGCTGACGGGATTGTATCGGGAGGTGTTGCCAGCAGGTGGGCGGGTGCTGGACTTGATGAGTAGTTGGGTCAGCCATCTGCCGCCGGAGGTCCAATATGCCGAGGTCGTCGGGCACGGCATGAACATGCAGGAGCTGCAAGCCAATCCGCGCCTGGACCGCCGCTTTGTGCAGAACCTGAACGAAAACCAAGTGCTGCCCCTGGAGGACGCCAGCATGGATGCCGCATGCATCTGCGTCGGCGTCCAATACCTGCAGCATCCCGTCGAGGTGCTGCGGCAGGTGGCCCGGCTGCTGCGGCCCGGCGGACTCGTCGTCATCAGCTACAGCAACCGCTGCTTCCCAACCAAGGCGGTGGCGATCTGGCAGGCGCTGGACGGTCCGGACCAGGCCGGGCTGATCGGGCTCTATCTGCGCCGTGCCGGGTTCGCCGAGGTGGAGGGCCGGGAGGTCGTACGCGGCGACCGGAAGGGCGATCCGTTATGGGCTGTGATCGGTCGCAAGGCCGCCGCCAGAGACGCCGGGGGCTGACACCCCTGCCCCTTCGTGCGATCACCACCGCGACATGGGGAGGCAGCGATGGAAGGGGTAACTGACGGGCGCATCGAGGGTGTCCACACGGAACGTGAGGACAAGCGGGTCGCACTGGTGATCGCAATACTGGCGCTGTTCCTCGCTATCGTCGAGACCGGCGGCAAAAGCGCCCAAACCCACGCGATCACGCTCAATGTCGAGTCGGCCAACCTGTGGTCGTTTTTCCAGGCTCGCACCGTGCGGCAGACCACCAACAACGTCGCCATCGCCGCCGCAGATATTCAGAAGCTGACGACGTCCGATCCCGCCGCGCAGGCCAAGATCGACGCGCAGCAAAAGGCGTGGCGCGATCAGGTCGCAGGCTGGGAAAGCAATGGAACGGATGGCCGCAAGGAGCTGACCGCAAACGCCCGCCATGCCGAGCAGGAGCGGGACCATTACATGGCGCAGTATCACTTCCTGGAATACGCGGCGGCGTTGCTGCAGGTGGCGATCGTGATCGCATCGGCGACCATCATCACCAGCATCTCCTCGCTGCTGTTCGTAAGCCTGGCCCTGGCTGCCGGCGGCCTGGTGCTGTCCGGGATCGGCCTGTTCGCGCCGGACGTTTTTCACTTCTGACGCCGGGCAACGCCCGTGCTGCTACAGACCTTGCGCTCGGCCGCTGTGATCCACCCGCCGCGCTGGCTGGTGGACAACACGGCCTACCTGACCGTCATGGGTAGCCAGTCCTACGGTGTATCGGGCGACGCGTCCGACGTGGACATCTACGGCTTCTGCATCCCGCCCAAGGACATGGTTTTCCCGAATCTGGCAGGAGAGATCACCGGCTTCGGCACGACGGGGCCACGGTTCGAGCAGTGGCAGCAGCACCATGTGCGCCCGCCGGACGGGCGGGACACCAGCTACGACTTCCAAATCTTCGGCATCGTGCGGATGTTCCAGCTCTGCATGGAGTGCAACCCGAACGTCATCGACAGCCTGTTCACGCCCCGGCGCTGTGTCATGCACTCGACCCAGGTGGGCGAAATGGTGCGGGACGGGCGCAAGCTGTTCCTGCACAAGGCCGCCTGGCACCGCTTCCGCGGCTACGCCTACGCGCAGATGGGCAAGATCAAAGGCAAGGTGAACGCAGCCAACCCGGCACGGGCCGAAAGCATCGAGCGATACGGCTACGATGTGAAGTTCGCCTACCACGTCGTCCGATTGCTGGATGAGGCGGAGCAGATCCTGGTCGAGGGCGACCTGGACCTGGAGCGCAACCGCGAGCAGTTGAAGAGCTTCCGCCGGGGCGAGTGGACGCTGGACGCGCTTGGGGCGCACTTCGATGCGAAGGAGCGTGCGTTGGAGACTGCCTACGCCAACAGCAGCCTGCCCGCTGTGCCGGACGAGGCGCGGATCAAGGCGTTGCTGCTGTCCTGCCTGGAAGCGCATTTCGGATCGCTCGCGGCGGCGGTGCAGGTGGACGCCTCGGCGGAGCGGCTGGCGCGGGACATCCAGGACGTGCTGGACCGGCACGGGCTGACGACGGTTGGCGGGGCACGCGGGCGGGCGGCGGCGGGTTGAATTTGGCAGCTACTCCCGCAGGCACGGGCTAAGCCCAAGCACAGGCTGAGTTCAAGATCGTCAGCTCGTCTTGATGAAGTCCACAAAGGCCCGCAGCGGCGCAGGCAGCAATCGCCGGCCAGAGTAATAAAGGAACGGCCCCGAGAACGACGGCCACCAACGTTCCAGCAAGGGTTCGAGGGCACCACTGTCGAGATACGGACGAAGCCAACCCTCGAACAGGTAAATGATGCCGGTGCCGGCGACGGCCGCGTCAACTGCCAGATCGGTTGCGGTACCGATGCGCACCAGCAGCGGACCGCTGGGATCAATCCGCACCACCTCGCCATCGCGCTCGAACTCCCAGGTCGCCATCGCGCCGCTGCCGAACTGGCCGCGCAGGCAGGCATGGGCGAGCAGATCGCGCGGATGCTCAGGGCAGCCGCGCCGGGCGAGGTAGCCCGGCGATGCCGCGGCGGCGAAGCGCTGCACCCGCGGGCCGATCGGCACCGCGATCATGTCCTGCTCCAGACGCTCGTCATAGCGGATGCCGGCGTCGCAGCCGGCCGCGAGCACGTCAACGAAGCCGTCCTCGGCGATGACCTCCAGCCGGATGTCGGGGTATGCGGCGAGGAATGGCGGCACGATCGCAGGCAGCACCAGCCGCACCGCGCTGACTGGGACGTTGAGGCGCAGGGTGCCGGCGGGGCGGTCGCGGTAGCCGTTCACCACGTCGAGCGCCGCCTGCACCTCGGCGAGCGCCGGGCCGAGCCGTTCCAGCATGCGCGCACCGGCCTCGGTCGGGACGACGCTGCGCGTCGTGCGGTGGAGCAGCCTGACGCCAAGTTGCGTTTCCAGCCGCCGCACCGCCTCGCTCAGTCCGGATGCGCTGTCGCCGCTGGCCCGCGCGGCGCCACGGAAGCTCCTGGCGCGGGCCACTGCGAGGAACGCGTTCAGGTCCGCGACGTTCGCCGCCATTGTTCGCCAATCCGCACAGCCCGTGCGAACTTTACCGGATTATCGAGCGGGTGGGCAATGCCCAGCTTGGTGGCAGTCCAAAGGAGACCGAACATGCCCACCACTGGAAACTCAGGCACATACACGCTCGGCAGCCATGCCGTGCATCGGCTCGGCTACGGCGCCATGCAGCTTGCCGGCCCCGGCGTGTTCGGGCCGCCCAGGGATCGCGACGCGGCGCTGGCGGTGCTGCGGGAGGCGGTCGCGAGCGACGTGAACCACATAGACACCAGTGACTTCTATGGCCCGCACGTCACCAATGGGCTGATCCGCGAGGCGCTGCACCCTTATCCCGAAGACCTCGTGATCGTTACGAAAATAGGCGCCCGCCGCGGCGAGGACAAATCCTGGAACCCGGCCTTCTCGCCTGAGGAGTTGACGGAGGCGGTGCACGACAACCTCCGCAACCTCGGGCGGGACGTGCTCGACGTCGTCAACCTGCGCCTTATGTTTGCACAAGGCCCGGCCGAGGGATCACTGGAGGCGCCGCTCACAGTCCTGGCCGGCCTGCAGCGGCAAGGCCTGGTGCGGCATATCGGGCTGAGCAACGTCACGCCGGCGCAGGTCGCGGAAGGGCGCAGGATTTGCGAGATCGTCTGCGTGCAGAACCAGTATAACCTGGCGCATCGCGACGACGAGGCGCTGGTTGACGGCCTCGCGCGCGACGGTATCGCCTACGTGCCGTTCTTCCCGCTCGGCGGGTTCAACCCGCTGCAATCGGCGGCCCTGTCCGAGGTGGCCGCGAGCCTCGGCACCACGCCCATGCAGGTGGCGCTGGCTTGGCTGCTCCGCCGCTCGCCGAACATCCTGCTGATCCCCGGCACCTCGTCTGTCGCGCACCTGCGGGAGAACCTGGCCGCGGGCGAGCTGGAGCTGCCGGGCGATGCAGTGAGCGCCCTCGATGGGATGGCGGCAAGCGCTGGCGGCCACGCCTGACGAACGGCCCGCGGTCACCGGATGGGCCGGCAGTCGGCGCTGGGGAACAAGCCTGCCCTTACGGCCATCGCCCATCCAGGGCATTGTGCAGGCAGCCAAAGGACGATAACCATGCCCGACACCCCCCTGCCCCAACTGGATACCCGAGGCATCCCGCAGTCCGACGACCCGTTGGCCCTGTTCGGCGCCTGGATGGCCGAAGCCACGCGCACCGAGCCCAATGACCCCAACGCCATGACGGTCGCCACCTGCACGCCGGATGGCACCCCATCGGCCCGGATCGTGCTGCTCAAGGATTATGACGAGCGGGGCTTCGTGTTCTATACCAACCGGGAAGGCCGCAAGGGCGGTGAGCTGCGCGCCAACCCGCGCGCCGCCCTGCTGTTCCACTGGAAGACCCTGCAGCGCCAGGTGCGGATCGAGGGCGAGGTGTCCGACGTGACGGATGCGGAGGCCGACGCGTACTACGCTAGCCGTGCCCGCATCAGCCGCCTGGGCGCCTGGGCGTCCGATCAGTCCCGCCTCCTGCCCTCCCGCGCCGAGCTGGAACGCCGGGTGGCCGAGTATGATGCGCGGCATCCCGGCGACGCCATTCCCCGCCCGCCGCACTGGTCTGGCTTTCGCGTCCGCCCGGCCGTGATCGAGTTCTGGCAGGACATGCCGTTCCGGCTGCATGACCGCCGGGTTTACACGCGGACAGCGGGGGGGTGGACGACGCAAGCCCTGTATCCCTGATCGTAGGCTTCTGTCCGCGAACCCAGGCTTCCCTGGCGCACGGCGCTTCCAGTCTCCTGCCAGCCTGGTCTAGCCTCCCCCGAACCGCACAACGAGGAGCGCCTGCCATGCCGATACGCACGCTGCTGCTGCCGCTGACCGGCACCGCCGCCGGGGAAGCCGCGCTGACGACGGCTCTGATGGTCGCGCGGATCTGGGACGCGCACCTGACGGCGTTGCACGTCCAGGTGGACAGCCGCGACGTGGCGCCTCTGGCGGGCGAGGGCCTGTCCGGCGCCATGATCGAGGAGATGATGTCCGCCACCGAAAAAGAAGGCAGCCAGCGCAGCGCCGCCGTCCGCGCCATGTTCGACCGCTTCGTGGCGCAGCACGGCGTGACCATCGCCGAACCGCATCGCGGCGCCGGCGCCACCGCCAACTTCGCCATCGCCACTGGCCGGGAAGAGGACCTGGTCGCACAGCTTGCCCGCCTGACCGACCTGACCGTAGTGCCGCACCCGGAGGCCGGCGACGACGTGAGCAGCAGCGACGCCCTGCATGCTGTGCTGTTCGACAGCGGACGTCCGGTGCTGATCGCGCCGCAGGTAGCGCTGCCCACCATAGGCACCCGCATCTGCATCGCCTGGAACGGCACGGCCGAAAGCGCCGCCGCCGTCCAGGCCGCCCTGCCCTGGATGCAGCGGGCCCAGGCGGTCCGCGTGCTGTCGGCCGACGAATATCAGCGGCGCGGCCCCCTCGCCTCGGCGCTGTCCCAATATCTGGGCCTGCACGGCATCAACGTGGAGACCGCCCAGTTCCGTCCGATTGACCGCGAAGTCGGGCGCGGGCTGCTGAGCGCGGCGGCAGAGTTCGGGGCAGACTTGCTGGCGATGGGCGCCTACTCCCATTCGCGCCTGCGCCAACTCATCCTGGGCGGCGTGACCCGGCATGTGCTGGAGAACGCGAAGCTGCCGGTTCTGATGTGCAGGTAACAATTCAGGAAGGTTCGTGACGAACTCGGCCCTGATTCGCCGCATGGGAGCCACAACCCCGCCGCATGAGGCTGCTAGTGTCGAATCAACACGGAGGTCTGGTGATGCGCGTTATCCTGATGGCGACGGCAATGGGCATGGCACTGGCTGGCCCGGTGATGGCGCAAGGCGTTGATGTGGGCCGGCTGCTCCAGCAGGGAGGCATCCTCCCCCGTCAACAAGGCCCCGACCCGCGGGAGCAGGCCGACCGCGACCGGGCGATCTATGAGCAGGGCCGCCGTGACGAGGAGGCACGTCGGGAGGAGGCTTGGCGGCACCGGGAAGCCGAGCGCGATGGCGACCGCCGGGTTGACGGGCGCAGGGAATACGGCCGCGGCGAGTATCGCCGCGATCCCCGCGGCGATGACGACCGCCGCCGTGTGGAGCAGGACCGGTTCCGGCCAGACCGGGACGATGGCCCGCCGCGTTATTGATAAGCCGTCACCCAGAGCGGTCCCGGGCAGATCAAAGCCAACGGACATTAGGCTGGCTTGCGTCCAGACTGGCCGCAAACCGGTCTAGGTTTCTATTTGGGAAGAGGCACTTGGCGGTGGTCCTGCCATTATAGTATCCACCGCTGAAAATGCTGGCCGCTGACGAGGGCATCGTCATTGCGAGCCGCTCTTGCGGCGTGGCGATCCAGGACTGCATGCTTAGGTCTCGCCGTCGGAGATTGCCGGGCGGAAGCCTGCTCGCAATGACATGGGCCAGTCAGGATCGACAGGCCGAAACTTCTGGTGGTTCAGATAAGTCTGAACCCGACTGCGATCTGCTCTAGGCAGCGATTGACGTCACGAGGTCGTGCGGGTGATCAATCGCTCAAGCTCGTTCCGCACCAGCCTTTCGACCAACGGTGGAAGGTGGGTATCCAACCAGTCTTTGAGCAATGGACGCACTTCCTCCCGTACGAGGTCCTCGATGGTAGGGCCGCCGCGATGGGTTGCGGTCGTCCGCTCCCGTGTGAGTGTCCGGACCAGCGCCTCCACCGACGCGCTGGCCGCGACGGCAGCCGCGGGACTGACCAGAGCGGGCGCTGGGTCATGCATGAGGGACGACGGAACCGGCGTGAAGGCTGGCGCCGGAGGGTCAACGACAGATGGCGGGGGACCTGGCGCCGGCATCAGCAGCGCCGGCGCCGGCTCCGGGAGATGCTCAATGAGGGCCGGGCTGGCCGGGGGCGATGGAACGGCCGCAGGGACCGGTACGTCCGGCACGGGCGCCTCGATAGGCACCATCATCGTCTCATCCAGCATCAGCACGTCATCGGCAGGCGGCACCTCGTGCTGATGATTGGGAGGAGAGTCCGGCTGCGCCGTCACACCTGCCGGGGCGGACTGCGCCCCCTGGGCGGCCTTTGCGTCGTCCTCGTTCAGGATTTTACGGATGGACGCCAGGATTTCATCCATCGAGGGATCGGCGCCCGGCGGCGACGGGACGGGCGGCACTGCCACAGTTACCGTCCCGGTTGGTTCACGGCATAATCGCCGGTGCCGAACAGCTTCTGCCGCACGGCGTTGTAGTAGGCGGTCTCGTCATACAGCGGCACGTTCAAGCCGAGATCCTTTGCCGTCAGCCGCCCGATGGCGGCGGCAACGGAGTACGACGCATTGAGGTAGGCCGCGAGATTTTGCACGAGCGTAACGCGGGAGTTGAGCAGCGCCTGCTCGGCGTTCAGAACGTCCAGCGTGGTTCGGCTGCCGACGATGGCTTCCCGCTGCACACCCTCCAGCGCGATTTGGTTGGCGCGTATGGCGGCCCGCGTGCTGTCGATGGTCGCGCGGCTGCTGGTCAGCGTCTCCCATGCCTGGGCCGCCTGCTGGATGACCTGCCGGCGGATGTCGTCGAGCGTCTTTCGCGTCTGCTGCTGCTGCTGCCGGGCCTGGCGCACGCGGGAGTATTCGCCGCCTCCCTGATACAGCGGAATCGAGGCATTCAGCAGGACGGTCCCTGCCCGGGTGGATACCCCGGCGCTCAACGACCCATCCGCCTGGGCGGCGACACCCTGCACGCTGAGCTGCGGCATCAGGGCGGCGAACTGCAGGTCTATGTTGTCCCGCGCTGCGGAGTCGTCGAACGTGGCGGCGATCACGTTGGGATTGTTCTGGACGGCAAGCTGCACAGCCTCTGCCTGGTTCTTGATCGGCAGCTTCAGCGGCTGCGGCTCGATCAGCTGCTCCGGCAGTTCGCCGACGAACTGCCGGTATTGCGAGCGGGCGATCTGCAGGTTGCCTTCGCTGGTTTGCCGGGTGGCGCGGGCGCCGGCCAGCGCAGCCTCGGCCTGGGCGACGTCCGTGCGGGTGATCTCGCCGACGCGGAAGCGGTCATTCGTGGCCTGGAGCTGGCGGGTCAACACCTGCTCGTTGTTGATGTTGAGCTGTAGGACCTGCTGCTGCTGGATGACGTTGACGTAGGCGTTCACGACGTTGGTGAACACCGTCTGCTCGGTGGCGATCAGCCGGCCGCGCTGGGCATAGACGCGGTTGTCGGCCTGGTTGGTGCTCGCCCGCGTGGCGCCGCCAGAATAAACCGGTTGGGTCAGCGTGATCTGGTTGGTGTCGATCTGCCGGTTGTTACGGCCAGTTGTGGTGGTGTTTAGCCCGGTGAAGGCGTTCCGCGCCGTCGTCGAGACATCCCCGCCGCTGAAGCCGATGCTGCTGGCGATGATCACCGAGGGCCGCCAGCCCGACAGTGCCTGCGGCACGCCTTCGTCGGTGACTCGCAGCGAGGCGCGGGAGGTTTGCAGCGTCGGGTTGTTGGAGTAGGCGGCGGCCAGCGCATCCTGGATGGTCTTGGGCTGCGCGCGCGCCGGGCCAGCAAGGCCGGCTGCCAGGACCGGCAAGAAGGACGCACACAGGATCAATTGACGCATGGGCTGTGGTCTCCGCAGATGCCGGGTCGATGCCAGGACGGCATATCCTGCCACAACCCGGCCCGGCGTTCCAACAGGCAGGACGGCAGTAGAACTGGCGTCATGCCAGGATTGGGGCAGTGTCAGAATTGGAAGGTGGGGCGGGCAGCGAAGCCGGGCAGCAAGGGCGTCGCGCAGTCGAACATCGGTTGGGCCCGCAGGACGCCGGCGGCGCCGCTGTGCTCCGCCAACACGCCATGCCCGGCGCCGGCCCGCTCAGCCAGCACGGTCACCAGCCGTCCGCCATCGCGTCGCACCTGCGTGCCGAGGTTGTCGGGGATGGCGCGCACCGCGCCCTCGATCATTACCACATCCCATGGCGCCCCGGACGGCATCCCGTCGGTTAGCGGCCCGGCCTGTATGCGGACGCCGGGCGCCAGGGCCGGAAGCACGGCGTGGGCGATGGCCAGCAGCGCCTCGTCGTCCTCCAGCGCCGTCACCAAGCCGCCACAGGCCGCCAGCAGCGCCGCGCCGTATCCCGCGCCGGCGCCGATGACCAGCACACGCTCCCCATCCCGCACGCGGGCGAGCTGGGCGAGGCGGGCGATCACCATCGGCTCCATGAGCGCGCGGCCACGGGGCAGCGGCACGTCCTCGTCCGCGTAGGCGAGCGAGGACAGGTGCGCCGGCAGGAACCGCTCGCGCGGCAGGCTGCGCATGGCGCGGATAACGCGGGGGTCGATGACCTTGTTGGGGCGGATCTGGCCGTCCACCATGTGGTCGCGGGCCTGGGCGAAGTCCTGGACGGGCGGCGGGGCGCTTTGCGGGGCGGGCTGGTCCATGACGGTCCTGTGTTCTGGTGGTGCGGCCTTATAGGTGCGTGCGCGTGAGGAGGCAAAGCAGGACGAAGCTTGACCGGGGCCGGGCAGTGGACGATATACGGCGCCCTGCGTCCCCGGGGGTCCGGTGGCAGAGTGGTGATGCAGAGGACTGCAAATCCTCGAATGCCGGTTCGATTCCGGCCCGGACCTCCAGCGCGCTTATTCAACATTGTCTGGAAGTGGCCTGCGGGTGGTCGGACTCGAACCGACATGATCTTGCGATCGGCAGATTTTGAGTCTGCTGTGTCTACCGTTCCACCACACCCGCACGGCGCGTATCCTATACACGACCCTGCTCCCGCCCGCCAAGCCGCCCCTTGGCAGGATTTGCGTAAAAACCGGTTTGCGTCCGCCGGCCTCCGGCGCTATAGGGGCGTCCCGCCTGATCCCGGATAGCTCAGCTGGTAGAGCAAGCGACTGTTAATCGCTCGGTCGTTGGTTCGAGTCCAACTCCGGGAGCCAGGCGGCTCCCAATTTTCGGGGACCGAAGGGACGTCATGGCCGCTGCACGCGCCGCGTTCTTCCTGCTGCTTCTGGTTTGTCCGGCGCTGGCGCAAGCTCCACCTCCCGCGCTGCTGGCGCTTGTCACGCAGGCTGCCGAGCGTCGCGGCATCCCCCCTGCCCTGGGCCATGCCGTCGCGACGGTCGAGAGCGGGTGGAACCCAGACGCAGCCGGGACTGCCGGGGAGGTCGGGCTGATGCAGGTCTTGCCCGCCACCGCGGTCATGCTGGGGTTCCGCGGAACCCTGGCTGAGCTGGCCGATCCCGTGACCAACGTGCGGCTCGGCATAAGATATCTGGGCGACGCCTGGTTCCTGGCGCGCGGGGACCTGTGCACGGCGCTGATGAAGTATCGCGCCGGGCACGGGGAGGATGCGATGTCGCAGCGCAGCGTGGACTACTGTGCACGGGTGCGGGCCTACTTGGCGTCGGTTGGGTCGCCATTGGCGCTGGAACTGCCGCCCTTGCCGGCCCCCACCGTACGGACGCCGCGCGGTCACGCATTCGTGGACAGCACCCGGTTCTGGGCGGCGTGGACCCGCAAGGTGGAGGCGCGCCGGACAGTTCATGCGGGCCATCAAGCCGCGAGCCGATGACCCGGCGCATGCTGGCTAAGACCGGTTTGCATCCAGACCGGCCCCAAACCTCGCCAGCTTTGTTGTTCGCAAGCAGAAACTTGCCGTTTCAGGTCGCCGCGTCCGAGCCTGATGGCTAACTGCTCTGGGCGCCACGTTCCAAAACGAAGCGGATGACTGAGGCGGCATAGGCGCTGGAAAGGGTTGTCCACCTTGCCGCCGGTAGCTTGGAGTTTCCGGGTATGGTGGGCGTGAATGGCCAAGGGAAGCTCGACAGACGGCATCACGCAAAGGGTTTGGCCAGCAGGCCGATGTAAAACGGCCTGCAAATTATCTCCATCGCAAATAATTAACTATTTCGCTCTACAATGACATTGACAAAATCTGACGATACATTTCCAGTTTGGATTTGACCTTTCCAAATCTAAATCTTACACAATGGCATCACACCATCATCTCGGAGCAGATCGTGCGCCGTCTAATCAATAACCGTATTGCGGTGCCGATCGCTGCAGCTATGCTGCTGCTGTCCAACCTGCACATCGCACATGCGACCCCCGATCTGGTGACCAACGGCACCTTCGCGGCCGGAGGCACAGGCTGGACTGCGTTTCAGACCCAGAATCCGGGGACAAGTGACTCAGTCGAAGTGCATTCCAGCGGGGTCTATGGCCTGACCTGCTTCAACGCTGCCTGCGTCAATGCCGAAGTCAACGCCAATGCCTTTGACACGTTGACGCAGACCATCTCGGGGCTGACCGTCGGCGCCAATTACGCGCTGACCTGGGCTTATTCTGGCCGCAACGGCTCGGGGCCGCAGGAGATGAACGTAAGCTTCGGCGGCACCCTGCTGGAGCATGACTTCAACAGCGCGAGCAATCCGTGGACCGTCAGCACATATAATGTATTGGCGACTTCCGCATCTGAGGTCCTGAGCTTTGCTGCGCAGAATATCGGCGGCGGCGCTACCGTGGGCAACGAGCTTACCAACGTGTCGCTGCAAGCCGTAATAGTGCCGGAGCCGGCCTCCCTTGCCCTGCTCTGCGCGTTCACTCTTGGTAGTGTCCTCATCGGCCGTAGGCGCGGCTGATTATTTTCGCCGTAAGCGTCGTCGAAGTCTGGCGCTGATCCCCAAAAATGGCACCTGATCTGCTCGCGCCTTCCGTGACCGGCGCCGAATGGTCCCGTTGAAATCAAGGGCGGTCACTGCCTGGCTCGGGAACCCGCAGCCGTGTTGCCGAGCCACGTCGCCCCCGTTCTGTCTGCGGCTTCACGACCATGAATGTGCAGCTATTGCACAACGCCCGGGTTATGGCCGGCCGGTCGAGTTGACGTGCAGCATTAGCCGCCATCGAAACGGAGCCGCTCGCTTCGACGTCCGCCGTCAAACATTAGGCATTACCCGATCGTCATCAGGTTGGCGTTGCCGCCGGCTGCGGTCGTATTGGTGCTGACTACCTGCTCCTGCATCAGCATATCTAATACGTAGTCCGGTCCGGTGAGCACCGGCACGACCGGCCCCTCCCGCCGGGCCAATCGGTTCAGCAGGGCAAGCAGATCGTCAGGCTCGCCGTCGAACAGCACTGCATCGCAGGTCTCGGCCAGATCCGGCGCGGCTGCAACCCAACCCGCCAGCGCCGGAGGCAAGCCCGGCGGCACCTCCCGCACCACGGCCCGGTTGCCTGTGGCCAACGCCGCCGACACTTGGCGCAACGCCGCCGCTCCCTGACCAATGCAGGCAACGGTTCCGCGCGGCTGCGTCCGGTACAGGTTCCGCTCACCCACTGGCCCCGGCAGTTCCATCGCCGTCCCAACCGTCGCGGCTGCGATCCATTCGGCGCACGCTGCTGCCTCCGCGGGGTGTTCCACCGCCAGCCAATCCGCCCAAGCCCGCGCCTGTGCCGGGGCGGACCCAACCGGAAGGCCGGGGTTGGCCGGGCAAGCCGCCAGCAGCCGGCGCAGATACAGCGGCCCGCCCGCCTTCGGCCCGGTGCCGGACAGGCCATGCCCGCCGAACGGCTGCACCCCGACCACTGCGCCGACCAGGTTGCGGTTGACATACACGTTTCCGGCGGTGGCCCGGTCGGCCATGCGCTCGGCCACTTCGTCCAGCCGGGTATGAACGCCGAACGTCAGGCCATAGCCGGTGGCGTTCACCGCATCCACCGCCGCGTCCAGCCGGTCCCTCGCCACGCGCAGTACGTGCAGCACCGGGCCGAACACCTCCCGCTGCAAGTCCGAAACTGCGGCGACCTCGATCACGGTTGGCGCAACGAAGGTGCCAGCATCGCACCCCGGCGGCAGCGGCGCGGCATGGACCGCGTGCCCCGCCGCCTGCATTGCCGCGACGTGCGCCAGGATGCCCTCGCGTGCTGCTCCCGAGATCACCGGGCCGACATCCGTATCCAGCCGCGCCGGGTTGCCGACCCGCAGCTCCGCAAGCGCACCGCGCAGCATAGCAAGGACGCGGTCCGCCGCCTCCTCCTGCACGCACAGCAGCCGCAGCGCCGAGCACCGCTGGCCCGCGCTGTCGAAGGCCGACGCCAGCACGTCGGCGACCACCTGCTCCGTCAACGCGCTGCTGTCCACGATCAGGGCATTCTGCCCACCGGTTTCCGCCACCAGCGGCACCGGACGGCCGTCCGGCCGCAGCCGCCGGGCCAGTTGCGCCTGGATCAGCCGCGCCACTTCCGTCGAGCCGGTGAACACCACGCCCCCGACCCGCGGGTCGCCGACGATCTGCGCGCCGATTTCCCCGGCGCCGGGCAGGAGCTGCAGGACATCCGCCGGGATGCCGGCGGCATGCAGGATGCGGACGGCCTGCGCGGCAATCAGCGGCGTTTCCTCTGCCGGCTTTGCCAGCACCGTGTTGCCCGCCGCCAGGGCCGCCGAAGCCTGGCCGGTGAAGATCGCCAACGGGAAGTTCCAAGGGCTGATGCAGGCCACCGTCCCAAGCGGCACATGCGCCGCGCCGAAGCCCGCAGCCTGCCCGGCGTAGTAGCGCAGGAAATCCACGGCTTCCCGCACCTCGGCCACGGCGTTCGGCAGGCTCTTGCCCGCTTCCCGGACGATAAGGCCGAGCAAGTGCGGCATCTCCACCTCCAGCGCATCGGCGGCGCGCAGCAGGCAGGCGGCACGGTCCGCTGCCGGGGTCGCGGCCCAGCCAGGCGCGGCGGCGGCGGCGCGGGCCAAGCCAGCGTCCACCTCGGCGGGTATGGCCTCCCGCACCCAGCCTACGATGTCCGCGGCGATGGCCGGGTTGCGGACCGGCTGCGGTGGGGCGGCGCCGTCACCGGCCGTCCATGCCTCCGCCCCGTCCAGGACCGGCGCCAGGGACGCAAGGGTCTGCTCGTTCGAGAAGTCCAGCCCGGCGGAGTTCCGGCGGCCGTCGAACAGGTCGCGCGGCAGGCGGATCATCGGATGTGGACTACCAGCCGGATGCTCGGCCGCCACCTGCCGGACAGGGTCGGCGGCCAGTTCCGATACCGGCACCGCCGGGTCCTGGATGCGGTTCACGAACGACGAGTTGGCGCCGTTCTCCAGCAGCCGGCGCACCAGATAGGCCAGCAAAGTCTCGTGCGTCCCTACCGGGGCATAGATACGGCAGGGCCGGTCCAGCGGGCCGACGATCTCGTCATACAGCCCCTCACCCATGCCGTGCAGGCACTGGAACTCGTAGCGGTCCGGCCGCCAGTCCCCTGCCATCTGGTGGATGGCGGCGACGGTATAGGCGTTGTGGGTGGCAAACTGCGGGAATATCGCATCGGCCGCCGCCAGCAGATTGCGGGCGCATGCCAGGTAGGACACGTCGGTATGCGCCTTGCGAGTGAACACGGGAAAGCCCTGCAGCCCGTCCACCTGGGCGCGCTTGATCTCGCTGTCCCAGTAGGCGCCCTTGACGAGGCGCAGCATTAGCCGGTGTCCGCTGCGCCGGGCCAGGTCCACGATCCAGTCGAGCACGTATGGCGCCCGCTTCTGGTAAGCCTGCACGACGAAACCGATGCCGTCCCAGCCGACCAGCGCCGGATCGAAGCACAGCGCCTCCAACAGGTCGAGCGACAGCTCCAGCCGCTCGCTTTCCTCCGCATCAACATTCAGGCCGATGCCGTAACTTTTGGCCAGCAGCGCCAGCGCCTGCAAGCGCGGCAGCAGTTCCGCCATCACCCGTGGGCGCTGCAGGCGGGAGTAGCGGGGGTGCAGGGCCGACAGCTTTATCGAGATGCCCGGCCCGCCGATGATGCCGCGTCCGGCGCTGGCCGTGCCGATGGCGTGGATCGCCGTCTCGTAGTCCCTATAGTAGCGCTCGGCGTCCCCGGCAGTCATCGCCGCCTCGCCCAGCATATCGTAGCTGTAGCGGTAGCCCCGTGCTTCCAGCCGGCGGCTGCGCCCCAGTGCCTCCTGGATTGTCTGTCCCGTGACGAACTGCTCGCCCATCATGCGCATCGCCAGGTCCACGCCCCGGCGGATCAGCGGTTCGCCGCCGCGAGCGATCAGCCGGGTCAGCGCCGCGCCAAGGCCGGATTGTGACGTGCCAGACTGAGGCGTACCAGGCTGGGACGTGCTCCCCGTCAGCTTGCCCGTGACCACCAGGCCCCAAGTGGCAGCGTTCACGAACAGGGACGGCGAGTGCCCGACATGCGCCAGCCAGTCGCCGGCGCCGATCTTGTCCCGGATCAGCGCGTCGCGCGTTGAGATATCGGGGATGCGGAGCAGGGCTTCAGCCAGGCACATCAGGGCGACGCCCTCCTGGGTGCTCAGCGAATACTCGCGCACCAGGCCCTCGACGGTGCCGCGGTTGCCCTTGGCGCGCAGGGCCGTCACTAGGCGGGTGGCCAGGGCCTCCGCTTCAGTAACGGTGTCGGGCGGCAGGGTGGCGCCGGCGAGCAGGGCCTGGACGCAGTCCGGCTCCGCCCGCCGGTAGGCGGCGGTGATGGCGGCGCGCAACGGAGGTTGCGGCTGTACTCCGGCGAGGAAATCCTCGAACGGGTGCGGGGCAGCCAGGGGGGCATGGTCGGGCATGGCAACGATGTGGGCGCGGATGGGGGCGAAGGGAATGGCTGCCTTTACGGCTCGAACAC
>CAXTOB010000071.1:0-18280 GCA_964245505.1 uncultured Acetobacteraceae bacterium
TCCCCCTCCTGCGCCAGTTGGTCCACCAGCCCCATTGCGTATGCCTCCTCCCCGCCGATGCGGCGGCCCGTATAAAGCAGCAGGGCAGCCCGCTGCGCCCCAACCACGCGCGGCAGCGTGACGCTGATGCCAAAGCCCGGGTGAAAGCCCAGCCGGTTGAAGTTCGCAGTGAACCGAGACGCCGGCGACCCCACCCGGAAGTCGGCGACCAGCGCCAGCCCAAGCCCGCCACCAACCGCCGCGCCCTGGACCGCCGCGACCACCGGCGTCGCGCACCGGAACAGCCGAACGGCTTGCTGATAAAGGTGCCCACCCTGCTGATCGCCGACCACCTCGCGGGCGGGCGAGCTGAAATCCGCCCCGGCGCAGAAATTCCGGCCCTCGGACGCCAGCACGATGCAGCGGCACTCCGGATCCCGGTCGAACGCCTCGAACGCCGCGGCCAGGTCGGCGATCAGCACCCGGTCGAAGTAGTTGTTGGGGCCGCGGCAGATCTCGGCGATGCCGACGTGCCCCTCCATCCCGGTCCGGACGTCGCTCATCGCAGGCCAAGCCCCCGGGCTATCATGCCGCGCAGAATTTCCCGCGTCCCACCACGTAGCGAGAACGACGGGGAGGTCATGACCAGGTGCGCCAGCACCGCCGTCAACGGCGTGCCGTCCGCCTCCGAAGGCTCCACATCCACCAGCAGGCGCACGACCTCCACCGTTTCCTGCTCCAGCACGTTGCCCAGGTCCTTGACCAGCGCCGCCTGCAGCGCCGGGTCCTCGCCCGCCTGCAGCATCCCCGCCACCGAGCGCGACAACCGGCGGAGGGCAAGGATGTGCGACGTGAGCCGGCCGACCGCGACCGCGGCCCGCTCCGGCGCCGCCGGGCCGAGCGCGCGCACGGTTTCGACCAGCAGCGTGAAGGCGGACAGGAAGCGGTCGGGGCCGCTGCGCTCGTAGGCCAGCTCCGCCGTGACCTGTTTCCAGCCGTCGCCCTCCCGACCCAGCAGCGTGTCCTCGGGCAGCAGCAGGTCCTCGATCACCACCTCGTTGAAGTGGTGCGCGCCACGCATGTCCAGGATCGGCCGCACGGTGATCCCGCCGCCCCGCGCCTGCTTCATGTCCACCAGGAACTGACTGGCGCCGGCGTGGCGGTCGTCGGACTTCGCGTCCGTGCGGCAGAACAGGATCATGTAGTCCGCCCGGTGCGCGCCCGACGTCCAAACCTTGGTCCCGTTCACCAGCCAACCGCCCTGGACCGGCGTGGCGCGGGTGCGGGCCGCCGCCAGGTCGGAGCCGGAATCAGGCTCGCTCATGCCGATGCAGAACGAGCACTCCCCGGCGGCGATCTGCGGCAGGATCAGCTCACGCTGCGCCTCGGTCCCAATGCGCAGGATGTTTGGGCCGCTCTGCCGGTCGGCGACCCAGTGGTAGCCCACGGGGGCGCCTGCGGCGAGCATCTCCTCCAGCACCACGTAACGCTCCAGGGCCGACCGTTCATGGCCGCCATACCGCTTCGGCCAGGTCATGCCGATCCAGCCGCGGCTGCCCATCTTGCGGCTGAATGCCGGGTCGTTGCCGCTCCAGGACTCCGCCCGCTGCTGCGGCGTGCGGTCCCGGAGCTCGGCGGCAATGAACTCCCGCACCTCTTGGCGCAGGGTCTCGGCTTCCGGCGAGGTCCGTGGCGGGGTGGCGAAGGCGAGTGCTGGCATGGCGGTCATGCTCCTGGAGGGTTAAACCGGCGCCAAAGTCATCAGGGCGTCGGCAACGGTGCAATTTTGGCCAGCGGGATGGGCGATCACCGGGTTAAGCTCGATCTCGGCCACGCAGTCGCGCCCGGCATTGGCCACGCGGGATACAAGCGCGACCAGCCGCGCCAGCGCCGGCAAATCCGCCGGGGGTTTGCCGCGGAAGCCGTCGAGCAGCGGCGCAATGTGCAGGCTTCGCAACATCGCGGTCGCCTCCGCCTCGGTCACCGGGGCGAGGCGGTAAGCCGTGTCGCCGAACAGCTCCGTCGCCGTGCCGCCCGCGCCGACCATGACAACGGGGCCGAAGTCGGGATCGCGCACGACTCCGACGATCACCTCGACGCCTGGCGCCGCCATCGGCTCGGCCAGCACGCCGTCAATCCGGGCGTCCGGGGCATGGCGGGCGGCGTTGTCCAGGATGTCGGCATAGGCCGCCTCCAGCTCCGGCACGCCCGTGATCCCCAGCCGCACGCCCCCGGCCTCCGTCTTATGCGGGATCGCCGGGGACTGGATCTTGAGTGCCAGCGGAAAGCCGAGCGCCGCCGCGTCCGCCAGCCCGGCGGCATCCCGCACCAGCCGCGACGGGGCCATCGGCACCCCGCAGGCCGCAAGCAGCGCCTTGGCCTCATACTCCGCAACCGGCCCCGCGAGGGACAGCCGGGCACGGACGGCCTCGGGCAGCGCATAGGGCGCACGCGGCGCCGCGGCAACGAAGCGCCCCCGCTCCGCCAACGCCCGCGCCGCCGCAGCGAGCGCAGCCATGGACGGGCAGATCACCGCGCCAGCGTCGGCCAGCAGCCGCCGGCCCAGCGGGGAGGGCAGGGTGTAGCTGTAGAACAGCACCGGCTTGATCCGCCGGGCGAGCAGCGCCGCAAGGTCCGGGATATCAATCGAAACCCGCGCCGGGTTGGACAGGGTGATGACGACCGCGACCTGGTCCACCGCCGGGTCCTCGATCAGCAGCCGGATTGCCCGCAGCATCCCGCCGCCCTGGATGCCGCCTGCGGTCATGTCCACCGGGTTGCGGGCGGAGCCGTAGCTGGGGATGAAGGCGCGTATGGCCGCCTGGGTCGCCTGGCCGAGTTCCGGCAGCTCCAGCCCGGCGGCGGCCAGCACATCCGCTGCCCAAGCGCCGGCCCCGCCGGACACCGTCACCACCGCGACCCGTCCGCCACGTGCGGGCGGCTGCACGGCGAGGGCGGCGGCGACGGTCAGCGCCTCGTCCAGCTCGGTCGCAACCGCGATGCCGTGGCGGCGGAACAGGGCGTCGTAGCCGGCGTCCCAGCCGGTCATGCTGGCGGTATGCGACGCGGCGGCAAGCTTTCCCGCGGCGGAACGCCCGACCTTGATGGCGACGATCGTCTTGCCCGCGGCGATGGCAGCCGTGGCGGCGGCAGCGAAGGCAGCGGCGTCACGGATGCTTTCCAGGAACAGCAGCACCGCCGCGGTATCCGGGTCCCCCACCATATGCGCCAGGAAATCGGCGACGGTCAGGTCGGCCTCGTTGCCCGTGCTGACGACCGTGCTGAACGACAGGCCGAGCGCGCGGCCGCGGTTATACAGGGCAAAGCCCATGCCCCCGCTTTGCGCGACGATGCCGATGCGGGCCTGCAGCGCCGTGGGGTTGTCGTCGGCGTCGCGGTCCACCGCCGGGCTGAAGGTGGCGCTGACGCGGGCGACCTCGTTGTGGAACCCTTCGCCGTTGGGGCCGCACACCCTCATGCCGGTGCGCCGGGCCAGCGCGGCCACCCGCTCCTGCAAATCAGGCTCCGCCGCGGCGTCCTCGGCAAAGCCGGACGAGATGACGACGGCGTTGCGGACGCCGGCCGCCGCGCACTCCTCCAGCGCCGCCAGCACGCCTGCCGCCGGGATGGCGATGAGCGCCAGGTCGGCCCCTCCGCCGGCCGCCGCAACGGTTGGGTAGCAAGGAAGCCCGTTGATCTCCGTGTAGCTCGGGTTCACCGGGATGATGCGGCCGCCGAACCCGTTCTTGCACAGCAGGTGCAGCAGCGCGCCGCGTATCTTATGCGGGTCCGGCGACGCGCCGATCACCGCGACCGACCCCGGCGACAGCAGGGTGTTCAGCATTCTCACACCGCCGTCAGTATCCAGCATCGTCACGCCGCCGTCAGCAGGGGCCACAGCCCGTCCGGCCCTGCCGTCAGCGCGGCGCGGCCGACCAGGGCGTTCCATTCGGCCTCGTTGCCGAACTCGTCGCGCCAGGACCACAGGCGGCGCGTGAGGTAGTGCAGCTCATATTCCTGCGTGAAGCCGATGGCCCCGTGCGACTGGTGCGCCAGCCCGGCGGCGACGCTGGCAGCCTCTCCGGCACGCGCCTTGGCGGCGCCGATCAGCAGGGTGTCCACACCACCCGCCAGCACGTCCGCCAACGCGTCCGTCGCCATGTCCGCGGCGGCGAGCGCGGCAGCCGACTGCCCCGCCAGCACCGCCAGGTTCTGCTGCACCGCCTGGAACTTGCCGATGGGCCGCCCAAACTGCACCCGGGTCTGCGCATACTGGACCGACAGCACCAGCGCGCGGGATAGGGCACCGGCAATCTGCACCGTGCGCAGCGCTGCACCCGCCGCGCGCACCTGCGCCGGACCAACACCGGCAGGCGCCTGCGCCACGGCATCCCCGGCCAACGCCGCATCCACGGTGATCGCATCCCGCGGCTCGCCCGCCAGGTTGGCGTCATGCACCACCGCGAACGCGCCCGCCGACAACACGGCGACCGCGGGACCGCCGGGACCCTCCGCCAGCACGGCCACCGCGGCGGCGTCGCGTGCCCAGGGAATCCGGGCTGCGGTCCCAGTCAGCCGCCATCCCGCGCCATCCCGCCGGAGCTGCAGTATGTCCTTCACGCGCACGGGCGCCAGGGTCAGCATGCCGGACGGGACCGCCAGGCCGGCCTTGGCGAGCAGCCAGCCCGCCAGCATGGTCTCCGCCAGCGGGATGGGCGCGGCATGGGCGGCGGACACCTGCAGCAGCGCTATCGCCTCGGCCACTGTCGCGCCAAAGCCTCCGGCCTCCTCCGGCAGCAGCGCCACGGTGAAGCCAGCCTCCACCACCGCATCCCACAGCCGCTGCGGGAACGGCCCGCCATCGGCGGCGCGCATCACTTCCTTGCCGGTGTTCAGCGCGAACAAGCGTGCGGCGCTATCGGTAAGCTGATCGCTCATACGCTGATCTCCATCGGTTCAGCAGAGGGAATGAGGTGCCGGACCCTGCCGGCGCAAAGCGCGCGGCTGCGCTTTCCGGATGGTGAAAACGGGCGGGGGGTCACCGGGACGGCCTCACTGCTGCACCGCGTGACCGGACGGATGGCGCCGAACCGGGCGGTTCCTGGCATCAAGGCAGTCGAGGATCTCGAATGTCCGCCGTCTCGTCCGGTTGGCCTGCTCCGACATCAGCGTCCCGCCTGTTCAAGAGTCGCCGAAACTGACCCGGCGGCAGTCCGTGCGCCATGCTCACGCGTCACGACTACAGCACGGCCGTGCGCTGACTGGAACGTTGATGACGGTGCAGGGCTGCTGCCAGGCGTCGCACTGAATTAGGGTAAGCAGGGCAGGGCATTGGAGGGCGCCTTAGCCAGCCTTGCTGGACATGGCGTTGCTTAAGCCTGTTCTGGCACAGCTTTCCACGCTTGTTGGGTTAACTGCGCCTCGTAGCGCCACTTCCCGGCGAGCAGCAAGAACTCCGAAATCGGTCCAAACCGGGTCGGCACGGAAATCAAGCTGGGGGTAAGTGACGACGTAAGAACCCGATCAGCAACTCGGCAACCTGATCCGGCTGTTCCTGCTGCACCCAATGGCCCGCGCCTTCCAGCAGGTGACACCCTTCGAACCGAGGGCAGGACACCGTCTGCATGCGCGTCATGGCACCCGGGCCCTGAAACGGCCCCAAATCCTGCCGGCCAGAGATAAATTGCACCGGCACCTCGACATGGCGACCAGCAAAAAGGCCGAGGTCATGGGCCAGACTGCCATCCATCCGAACCCGATAGCCCTGCAGTGCGCCCTGGAAGCCAGTGCGGACATACTCCCCGGCATAAACGGAAAGCTCCGCAGGTGTCAGCCAAGGACAGGCGGCACCCCGGTCAGCCGGCATCTCCGGCGCCACCGTTTCCGGCATCGTCCGGTCATGGTCCATGATGTAGTAGGTCGGCATCTCGGCCAGTGCGTCGGCGGTCCACCCCGGCAGGGTATGAGGTGTGTTGCCGGGCCAATCGGCGCTCTTGTGGTGGTAGTAGGCGCGCAGGAACTCGGCAACCCGGTGTTCCGGCCCATCCATATCAGCGGCTGCGGCAGGAGTTGCGAAGTAGGCGTGGTAGTGCTTGCGCGGGCGGCTCAGGGCAGCGAGTGCCGAGTGGATCGGGTCGTCAATCGGTGGGCGGAGCGAGGCTGGCATGTCGGCAACCGAGGGCGCGCCACCAAAGGGCGCGCTCATCAGTGTAAGCGAAGTGAACACATCAGGCCGGGCCAAGGCGCAAAAGCCGGCGATCCAAGAGCCGTAATCGTGCCCCACCAAGGCGACCTGCTGGCGCCCAAGTGCCGACAGCAGGCCGAGCACATCCAACAAACGGTTGGTCATCCGGTAAGGTGCCAAGTCCTCCTGGAACGCCACCGGCCGCGTAGCGGTGCGACCGTAGCCGCGCAGGTCGGGTGCAACAGCATAGTAGCCTGCCGCCGCCAGCTTCGGCAGGGTCTTGCGCCAGGAATAGGCGATCTCCGGGAAGCCGTGCAGCAACAAGACGCAAGGGGCCGCAGGTTCACCAGCCTCCAGCAGGTGCATACGCAGACCATTGACCCCGTCGATGAAACGGGAACGGACACCATGCTGCAGCACGTCCGGGTCGAGCGGGAGCAGGGTCACGTTGCGGGACCGATAAGGAGATGGAGGTTGAAAGTGACTGGATGTGGCTTGTCCATGGTCCACATAGGCGACGGCACCAAGCAAGTCGCAAGTGACAATGCCGTAATATCAACGACCCTTCACACTGACCCAGACGTTGCCGAGCCGTCATTGCGAGCCGCGCTTGCGGCGCGGCAATCCAGGGCGGCGAGCGCAGTCCTTGCCGCCGGGGATTGCCGCGTCGCTGCGCTCCTCGCAATGACGAAAACGGTCAGAACAAAGGGCGTTCGATATAAAATAGCGCCCTGCTTTCATTGGCCGAGTGCCGCCATCGCAATCCAGGCTCAAGGACGCGATCAGGTGCAGCTCAGCACGGTTCCACCCGCCCGACCCTGAACCCCGCGTCAGCGATTCGGAACATAGACGCTGGTGAACCCATTCCGGTTAGGCATCTGCACCTTCGGCAGGGTAGCGGCATCCAGCACGGTGCCATCGGGCACGATGCCATTCAGGTTCAGAACATAGGCAGTCACGGCATAGACCTGGTCTGCCGTCAGGGACTCCGGCGCATTGAATGGCATCGCACGCCGGATGTAGTCGAACAGCGTCGTCGCATACGGCCAATAGCTGCCCACCGTTTGCACTGCGCCGGGGGTCGCGAGCGTGCCGCGCCCGCCGACCAGACGTAGCGCCCCGATGACCGGCTTCTCGCCCCGCTCGCCATGGCAGGCCGCGCAAGTGCTGGCAAACACCGCTGCCCCTTGCTCCACGCTGCCCTGGCCCGGCGGCAGCCCGGCGCCGTCCGCGCGCACGTCGATATCCTCGGAGCCAAGCTCCTGCGGCGTCGCTGGACGGCCAAAACCGAAATGCTGAGGCTCCGCCGCGGCAGAGCCCGCAAGGACGCCAAAACCGGCCAGCAGAATAATGCTATACCGCAAGCGACGTTTCTCCGCCCGGCGCGATCCGCCAAGTATTGATCGCATTGTAATGATACATGAAGTTTGGCCCACGCTCGGCCACCAGGCTCGCACGCGTAGGTTGGACGGCGCCGGTCTCATCCGTGGCACGGCTCTGCAGCATGGCCGGGCCGCCATCCCAGGTCCAGGGCAGCCGGAACCGGGTCAAGCACTTCGGCAGCACCGGGTCCTGCAGCGCCGCATCCCGCCAACTGGCCCCCTCGTCCATCGAAACCTCGACCCGCGCAACACGGCCGCGGCCAGACCAAGCCAACCCGCTAACCTCGTAAAAACCCGGCCGGTCCGGACCGCGCCCCGGCGAGGGCCGGGTAATCACCGACTTCACCTCCATGACGAAGTTGAACTGCTTGGCAGTCCCATCAGGAAGCAGGCTGGTGTACTTCGACGTCTCCTCACGCGTCTCGAACGGCTGGTCACCGAGCTTCAGGCGGTGCAGCCACTTCACGTTCATGTTGCCCTCATAGCCCGGCAGTAGCAGGCGCAGCGGGTAGCCGTTCTCCGGCCGCAGATGCTCCCCATTCTGCGCATAGGCCAGGATGGCATCATCCAACGCCTTCTCGATCGGCACCGAGCGGCTCATGGCGGCGGCATCAGCCCCCTCCGCCAGCATCCAAGCAGCCCCAGGCTTCACCCCAGCTTCGGCCAGGACGTCCGCAAGCCGCACCCCGGTCCACTCCGCGCAGCTCACCTGTCCATGGGTATCCTGCACGGTCCAATGCGCGTCGATCTTCGCAGTGTTGTAGAACGGCGTGTTGCCCGAGCATTCCAGGAAGTGCATCTGGGACACGGAGGGAAAGCGCGCCAAGTCGTCCATGCCGAAGCTGAGCGGGCGATCCACCATCCCATGCACCAGCAGCCTATGACGGCCCGGGTCAATCGCCGGGGTGCCCGCATGGCTACGGACGTGGTGCAGGCCGGTCGGTGTGATGATGCCAACCAGATCCTGCAGCGGCGCCTGCGCGGACGCGGTGGTCATGAAGGGCGACTTGTCCCGCACGCGGCGCACCACCGAGCGTTCGAACGGCGAAGGGCTGCCATACGGCGTATCGTCCGCCGCGGCGCCTTGCCGGGTCATCCAGGGCGGCGGCGTCTGGGATGGTTCCGCCGCGGCGGTGCTGGCGCCCGATACCGCAGACGCGCCAGCCAAGGTCCAGCCCACCTGCTGCAGCATGCGCCGCCGCCGCATCCCTACGGTCTCATGGTCCGGCATGGCCGTTCTCCCCAAGCAGCCCAGCGGCAGTCTTCCTGGCCGCGGACGCCTCATGTCTCCGCGTCATACATGTTGGGAAGGTATGCGTGAAATCCAGCGATGGAAAGGCAGGGCCGCAACCGGCAACGGCGGGACCCGTCTCCGTCCATGCTGCCCGACTGGCATCGCCGCCCTTCATAGCCATTGCTCTCTGGGCAGGTCTTCGGGAGCACATTTGGTCCAAGTGGAGACACCAAACATATTCCAACCTCGTGTTTTAACTGGCATTTGTCCGGCCCAGATGGCGCTGCCTGGGCCACATGTGTTCTAGCTAGACAGGGGTTCCGCCACATTTTCGAGAGACTGGCCCTGCGCGTCGATCCCCAAAGCCAGCTCCGTCATCGCAGCCACCATCATCAGCACAGCGGCAGCAGCATAGCCACCAGCCACGAACCAAACCTGTCCGGTGCCGATCAGGCGACCAAAGACCCAGGGCGCCAAGATACCCCCGACCGCAGTCCCGATCGCGTAAAACAGGGCAATCGCAAGCGACCGGGCCTCTAGCGGAAATATCTCGCTCGCCGTCATATAGGCGGAACTCGCGGCGGCAGACGCCACAAAGAAGATCACCATCCACGTGAACGTTTGTGTCCAAGCGGTCAGCACGCCGCTGCCAAACAGCACCGCGACCCCAACCAGCAACACACCGCTCAAGCCGTATGTCGCAGTGATCATCTTGCGGCGGCCAATCGAGTCGAACAACGGGCCGATCACGATGGGACCGAAGAAATTGCCCGCCGCCAAGGGCAGGATGTAAAGCCCAATGCGCGCATTTGGCACGTGGTAGAACGTCGCGAGCACCAGGCCATAGGTGAAGAACACCGCATTGAACAGGAAAGCCTGCGCAGTCATCAGCACCACGGCCAAAATGCTGCGGGCACGATACTTGCCAAGCATGGCCTTGAAGATCGGCGCGATCCCGACGTAGGGCTTCGGGCGCAGCTTCAGTGTCTTCGCCTCCGGCTCCGGCAGGTCCTGGCCGGTATCGCGCTTCACCCGCTCCTCGATCTCGCGCATCGTGTCATCCGCCTCTCGCTGGCGGGCATGGGTGACCAGCCAGCGCGGGCTTTCCGGCACGAAGCGGCGCAGGAACACCACGAAGATGCCGAGCACGCCGCCAATGCCAAACCCGATGCGCCAGCCCAGGTTCAACCCGACCAGGGTGCCCCCGAGCAGCACCAGCGACCCGGCAGCACCAACAGCCGCACCGAACCAATAGCTGCCGTTCACGATCATATCGATCCGGCCGCGCAGCCGGGCCGGGATGAACTCGTCAATGGCCGAGTTGACCGAGGCATAGCCGCCGCCGATGCCGATTCCGGTCAGCAGCCGGAAGGCTGCGAAGCTCCAGCCATCCCAACTCAACGCCGTCAGGATCACGCCGACGAAGTAAAGCCCAAGCGTAACGTTGAACAGCGGACGCCGGCCAACACGGTCAGTGAGCCAGCCGAAGAACACCGCGCCGGAAACCGCCCCAACCACATAGCAGGACGCGATGGCCCCCACTTGTTCGGTGGACAGTCCCAAGGTCTGCTTGTCCTGCAACACCGGGCCGATCGAGCCGACGATCGTCACTTCCAGCCCATCCAGCACCCAGGTGATGCCCAAGGCCGCAATTACGAGCAGGTGGAACCGACTGAACGGCAGACGGTCCAGGCGCGCAGGGATGTCGGTCTCGATTTCCGGCGTGTCCGTCATGGGGCGGCACGGCTGACGGGTTGACCTTTGGCTTCGGCGTGCGAGTGGATGCTGTCAGCCCTGGCCGTGAACAAGGGCCGCCGCTGGCCGGGCCAGGAGGGTTGCTCGCGGCAGCAGTGGAAGCCGGTACGGGTCACGCGGTGCATCCTACCATCGTTGCTGCTGAACAAAATTGCAGCGCGCGAGTTGCAGGGGCTAGGCCGTGGAGACGATTTCACCGCAGCAGGTATGGTGATGGCCGGCTTCCAGATTCGTATCAGCGACGGCGGCGGCGATGCCGTCCTGGTCGTCTGTGCCGTCAGCAGTCAAGTACGCCAGGTCCTGGCACCTGATCGAGTAGGTCGCCAGCAGTGGCGCCACACTTAACTGCTTTCGTGCTCAGCGCCTTCGCAACGATCTGACCGGCGCCGGCGTCGCAGCCGATGTGCAGCACGCGCCGGGACCGCCGTGTCCCGGCACCATGCTTGTCAACGCAGCTACTCCATAATGGCCGAGTGATCCACGGCAACCGGCCCACTCGACCGGCGGAGCAGGAACACCAACGGCATCACGACCAGGCACGTCACCATGAGCAACTTAAAATCATCGATATAGCTGATCATGGTCGCCTGCGACGTAATCATCGCGTCAAGGGAGGCACGGCCCGCCGCCGTGTAGGGGCTCATCATCTGCTCGACTGCCGGCATTCGCAGCACCGGGTTGAACGGCGTGAGATAGGTTGCAAGGTTCGCATGGTTGACCTGGATATTCTCGGTCAGCAATGCCGAGACGACCGAGATGCCGACGCTGGAACCAATGTTGCGCGACAGGTTGTAAAGGCCTGTCCCATCGCCGCGGCTAGCCGCAGGCAAGGTCGAGAACGTCACCACCGAAAGCGGGACGAACAGGAAACCAAGCCCGGCGCCCTGGATGAAGCCCGTGACCACGATCGTTGCCTTCGACACCTCGGGAGTCCAGCCGGTCATGTCGAACATCGCCCAGGCGGTCAGGCCGAGACCAATGAGCAAGAGCCAGCGAATCTGCACACGGCCAATCAGCTTACCAACGGCGAACATGCATAACATGGTGCCGATCCCACGTGGTCCCATCACCAGGCCCGCCGTGACCACCGGATAGCCGATCAACGTCTGCAGGAATGGCGTCATCAGCGCCATCGAGGCAAGGTAAGAGATGCCAACGATGAAGATGAAGACCATGCCCAGCGCGAAGTTACGGTCGAGGAACAGGCGCGGGTTCACGAAGGGCTGCCGTGCGGTGAAGGTGTGCACGAGGAAGACATAGAACGCGCTCGCGGCGATCAGCGCCTCGATGATGATCTCACCAGACGAAAACCAGTCGAGCTGCTCGCCCCGGTCCAAGAACATCTGCAGCGCCGCAATCGCGATGCTGAGTGCGCCGAAGCCGGTCCAATCGAGCCGGCTGCCCGTGTCGGCCCGCGTTTCCGTCACGAAGGCACTCACCCCGGCGAAGGCCACCGCACCGATGCCGACGTTGATGTAGAACACCCAGCGCCAGCTGATGTTATCCGTCAGCCACCCGCCGATCACCGGGCCGAGCACCGGCCCAACCATCACCGACACGCCGAACAGCGCCATCGCCGACCCGCGTTCCTCGGCCGAGTAGATGTCGAGCAGGATCGCCTGCGACAATGGCACCAGGGCGGCACCGAAGAAGCCCTGCAGCAGGCGGAAGGCCACGATCTGCATAAGCGACTGCGCAATGCCGCACAGCACCGACGCCACGACGAACCCGCTGATCGAAACCAGCAGCATGCGCTTGCGGCCGAAACGCGCAGCGAGGTAGCCGGACGGCGGCGTCATGATGGCTGCGGCGGTGATATAGGACGTCAGCACCCAGTTGATCTGGTCGGCGCTGGCGGCCACGCTGCCCTGGATATACGGCAGCGCCACGTTGGCGATGGTTGTGTCCAACGCCTGCATGATCACCGACAGGATGACGCAGGCGGTGATGGCTCCTCGGTTGGCAACAGGGCCAACCGCACCCGGGTCCGGCACGTTAGCCATGCCAGCCATGGAACCGGTCGAGCAGACCCTGTATGGCCAACGGCAGGCCACGCGCATGGCCGGTGTCAACCTCGACCACGACGCTCATCCCAACGCGAAGCGGCGGCTTGCCGTCCGACGGGTCGAGCGTGACCCGCATGGGAATGCGTTGCACGACCTTGACCCAGTTGCCCGTGGTGTTCTGCGCCGGCAGCAGCGAGAACGAGGAGCCGGACGCCGGGCTGATGCTGTCCACCACGCCGGTCCACACGACCCCGGGGTAGGTGTCCACCGTCACTACCGCCTTCTGTCCGCGCTCGACATAGGTGAGCTCGGTCTCCTTCGGGCTCGCATCCACCCAGATGTTGCTATCGGAAACCAGGCTGAAGGCGGGTTGCGACGCGCGCAGGTAGCTGCCCACCTGCAGCGAGTCCACGTTGGTCACGATCCCATCAAACGGGGCCCGCACCGTAGTGTCGTTCAGGTTGCGCTGTGCCTCATCGACGGCGGACTTGGCCTGCTTGTAGAATGGGTTGTTCTCCACCGGCTGGTTCTCGTCGTAGCCGAGCTGGGCCAGCATGGCTTGCGCCTGCGCCTGGGCGACCATGATCTTCTCGCGCGTGGACGTCACGTCGTGCTCTGCCTGATCGTAGGTCGCGCGCGATGCGACGACACTCGACACAAGGTCCTGTTGACGCTTGAACACACTCGTGTAGTAGGGCAGGTCCGCCTTGGCCTGGTCGATCTGCACCACGGCTTGCTTATAGCTCGCCTGCTGCGTCAGCACCTGGTTGCGCACGGTGCCAAGCTGAGCCATCGCACCGTCCAAGGCGATACGGAACGGCTCGTCCCGCAACTTGAACAACACGTCGCCCTTCTTGACGTGCTGGTTGTTGCGCACCGCCACGGAGGCGACGATGCCCGACACGTCCGTGGACACGCCAGAAGACTGCGCCTGCACATAGGCATTGTCCGTGGACATGACCTGGCCGCCCTCGACATACTCGTAACCGCCTGCGACGAGCGCCAGCGGCAACAAGGCAAACAGCAGCGGGCGCAACAGCCGGCGGCGACGGGGAACCGTCGGCCGGACAAGCAACCGGCGCGCGCTCTCCTCCGCGCCGGCATCTATGCGCGTGAGCGGCTGCTCATCAGCGATACTCGTATTGTTCGTATCCATCTTCCTACCCGTTTGTTCGGGATTAGCCCGCCTTCTTCTTGGCACTCGGCCGGGCACACGCTTCGACCAAGTTCGTCTTCACAGCTTCAAGCATGCCGAGCAGCACCTCGCGATTTTCATCCGACAGCCCGGCCAATGCCTCCGAGCGGGTGATCTCCCCCATCGCCTGCAACGCCTCCAAGCTCGAATGCGCCTTGGGATCCAGGAAAAGCAGCCACAGCCTACGGTCGCTCGGGTGCTGCCGCCGCTCGATCAGTCCACGCGCCTCCAGCTTGTCGAGGATGCGAACCAAGGTGATCGGCTCGATCTCCAGGATCTCGGCAAGCCCGGCCTGATGGATGCCCTCGTTCTTGGCCAGGTGCAGCAGCACCAGCCACTGCGACCGGCTGAAGCCCATATGGGCGGCCTGCTGCTCGAACCGTTTGCGCATCAGGCGTCCCACGTCGTGCAGGACGAACCCGATCGCCGATAGCCGGTGCTGCAGGTCGTCGTCCGCCTCGCCGGCACTTTGCTGTGCAACCGCCACCTTGCCATCCTCCACGCTTGCACATCATGTCACTGCCACTCATATAAGTGTACATGATCTGGGCCGCTAGGGCCGATTTTGGAAAAGCAGCGGGAGGCTGAGCGCATGGGCAGCACACGAGCAGCCTTGGTCGGGTTGTACCTGGTAATATCGATGGGAACGGCCCTGGCTCGGGCGCCGTTCATTTGTGCCGGAGCGGCCGTTGCAGGCGGCGCAGAGCTGCTCTGCAGTCAAACCGATCCGGATGCCCCGACGCAGACCTGCTCCTTTAGCTGGACCCTTATGACGACTGCCAACCAGCAGTCCGTCGTCAGCGGCTCGTTCCTGCTTCCGGTCGGCGTGACGAACGCGGTCGTCTATCAGGGCGGCGGGTTCGCCTACGCGTTATCGAACCCGGTCGTGCTTTGCCAAGGCCGCGCCGACAAGGCTCCCGGTTGAAGTTCTGGCGTGGTTCAAAGCCAAGCTACACATGGGGCTTGGTAGGGCCGGGTTGACGCTTCCAGGACGGATTGAGGTTGACCTGCTATCGGCGAGCCGTGGCATCGTGCCAGGCATGACAACGTCCTCAACTCCCGTCCAAGAGTTCCACATCGCGGCCGAGGTGATCGAACACAAAAAGCCGCTGATGCGATCCTATCGCCAAGTGGACGCCTCCGCAGCCACGCTGGAGCCAGCGTTATGAGCACCGTCATCGCCGGGCTGCCCGACGTTTCCGGAGAGTCGGTCGTCCTGCCAGCCCGGCCGGAGCCGCTCCGCTTCGACCCCGCGCATACCGCGCTCATCGTGGTCGATATGCAGAACGCCTACGCCTCGCCAGGCGGCTACCTGGATCTGGCTGGCTTCGACATCTCCGGGGCCGCCGCAACGATCGATGCGGTGGCCACGTCCATCCAGGTGGCCCGGCGCGCCGGCATCCCGGTTATCTACCTGCAGAACGGCTGGGACCTCGCCTACCAGGAGGCCGGCGGACCCGGCTCACCCAACTGGCACAAGTCCAACGCGCTGCGCACCATGCGGACCCGGCCGGAGCTGGCCGGCACGCTGCTGGCGAAGGGCGGCTGGGATTACGCGCTGGTGGACCGCCTGACCCCGCAGCCCGGCGACATCGTCGTGCCCAAGGCACGCTACAGTGCCTTCCCAAGCAGCAACATCGACAGCATCCTACGCGCCCGCGCGATCCGAACCCTGGTCTTCACCGGCATCGCCACGAACGTCTGCGTGGAGTCCACGCTGCGCGACGCGTTCCACCTGGAATACTTCGGCGTGGTCCTGGCGGACGCGACGCACCAGGCCGGGCCAGCCTTCGCGCAGCAGGCGGCGCTCTACAACATCGAGACGTTCTTTGGCTGGGTCAGCTCGGTTGCGGAGTTCCGCCGCGCGCTGACGGGATCGAACACGGATGAAGTGCCGACCAACGGAACGCAGGCCAAGGCGCCCTCCGCACCGGCCCAGCAGCTCGACCTGGTGGACACCCTGGACGCCCTCAAGAACGCCCATGCACCGGCAGGCGGCTCGTGAGGGCGGCCTTATGAGGCCGCACCGGTGCTGGAATGCTGACTAAGCAGGCTTTCGCAGCCTGTCACACAGATGACCGATGAGCGTGCGAGCCTGGTTGACTTTCCATCCGTGCGCAAACCTCCAGTGGTCTGCTTAGATGCCGGTCGTTTTCCGCCAGGACGGCTTTCGGTTCCTGTTCTACGCCAACGAGGGCAGCCCGCGGGAGCCAGTGCATATTCACGCGTTGCGGGACGGGATCGATGCTAAGTTCTGGCTGTGGCCGGAGGTCAAGCCGGCCTACAACGACGGCTTCAACGCCAGGGTCCTCCGCGAGCTGACCGAGGTCATCGAGGGGCGCCGGAACGAGATTGCGAGGGCATGGGATGAGTTCTTCGGTGAAGGCTAACAGCGTCCGCTTCGATCAGGACAGCATGTGGGTGGAGCTGTCGGACGGGCGCACCCTGGGCGTGCCGTTGGCCTGGTTCCCCCGCCTGCTGCACGCCTCGGCCCAGCAACGCGAGCAGGTGGAAATCAGCAGTCGCGGGCTGCACTGGGAGGTGTTGGACGAGGACATTTCCATTGCCGGCTTGCTGGCAGGCAGAGGCGACCAGACCCGCTCCCACTCGACAACACAAGCTGCCTAGCCAACCGTCCAGCCCCGAACGACTTGCTTGCTTACCTGGTCCGCTTAAGACGGATTTGATCGCTTCAAGGAAGGAGGCGGTGCGGATCATCGTCGGGGAGCAGCCATCCAGCCGGATCACGCGGTCCACGACATCCGCCCATGAAGCATCAGGAGACGCTGGAGTTACGTCGGCCGCCTGCGTAGTTGGCACCCTACGATGTCTCTAACGGACAGGTCTGCATCCCCGCACGTCAACCTGTGAAACGATAGAGCCGGTGCGGATTATCCACCAGCAGCGCCTGCCGAGCCGCCGCCGTGGGCGCGATCTCGGCCAGAAGGTCCACCAGCTCCCCGTCATCCGGCACCGGCCCGGCATGGTTCGGGTGCGGCCAATCCGTACCCCACAGCACTTGGTCCGGATAATCCGCCACCAGGCGCCGCGCCATCGGAACCGCGTCCGCATAAGGCGGCCCCTGCAAGGTAGCCCGGTCAGCACCGCTGACCTTGACCCAACACCGACCCGTATCCAACAGCCGGCACAGGTGGGCAAAGCTGGGATGGCGCTGCCCAAGGTCGGCCGGAATGCGAGCCATATGATCGATCACCACCGGCACTGGCGATTGCAGCAGCGTCGCCACCATCTCCGGCAACCCAGCGGGATCAAGATGGATCTGCAAGTGCCAACCCAAATCGGCCAAGCGTCCCGCCAGGGCCAGCACCTCACTTATCGGCACCTGCCGCCCAAGGTGGCCCATATAGTTGAAACGCACCCCGCAAAAGCCTTGTCCATCCAATGCGCGCAGTTCCGCGTCCGCGATCTCCGGCCGGACCAGGGCGATGCCGCGATAGGCGCCCGCCTTCGCCGCCAGCGCATCGGCCACCACCCGGTTGTCAAACCCGTGCGCCCCCGACTGCACGACAACGCAGCGTGTAACACCCAGCCGAGCATGCAGGGCAAATAGCGTCTCTTTCGGCGCATCCCCAGGCGTAAACGTCCGGTCCGCCGCGAACGGGAACTGCGCTTGCGGCCCATAGACATGCACGTGCGCATCGCACGTCCCCGGCGGCAGGCGCAGCCGCGGCGTGGAGGGGTCCGGATGAAACCCCGGCAAGACACCGTCAGTCATGGCGGCGCCTATCAATCGCACCGAGCGGTCATGCCGCCATCGACGACGATCTCCGTCCCAGTAATAAACCGCGCCTCGTCCGACGCCAAAAACAGCGCGGCATGGGCAGTATCCCTACCATCGCCCATGAACCCCAGTGGAATACGCGCTTGCCGGCTGGCCAGCAGCGCCGACACATCGCCGCCGGCCCGCTGCCCGGCCAGCCGCGCCTCCACCATCGGCGTATGCATCTGGCCCGGCACCACCGTGTTCACCCGGACACCCTGAGGCGCAAACTCCACCGCCGTCACGCGGCCGAACTGGATGACACCCGCCTTAGACGCGGCGTAGGCAACCTGGGCCGCCCCTGTCCACCGTAGGCCCGAGGTCGATGCCGTGTTGACGATGGCGCCACCCCCGCCGGCAACCATCACCGGAATGACATGCTTGCAAGCCAGGAACACGCTTTTAAGGTTGAAGTCGAACTGCCCGTCCCACGCCGCTTCTGTCAGCGCCACCGCCCCACCCCGGGCGGAGCCGCCGACATTGTTGACCAGAATGTCCACCCGGCCCAGCGCCGCCACGCAGGCCTGCACCATCGCGGCCACCGCCGCGCCATCGGTCATGTTGCAGACGTGGGTGCGGATCGTGCCGCCATGCCCCGCCATCGCCCCGGCACATGCCACCGTCTCCTCCATCGCCGCCACATCGAGGTCCACGGCAAAGACCTGGGCGCCCTCCCGCGCAAAGATCGCCACCGCGGAGCGCCCGTTGCCCCAACCCGGCCCCACGCATCCGGCCCCGGTCACGATGGCTACCTTGCCCGCCAA
>CAXTOB010000071.1:18290-19521 GCA_964245505.1 uncultured Acetobacteraceae bacterium
GCCCAGTGGAATGCGCCTCCGTCACGGCGCCAGCTCCGGCGTCTCGCCCTCAGGCAGGCCGATCTGAAAAGCATTCAGCGTCATGGAGACCAGCGTGTAGTAGCCCAGCAAACCCACCAGCTCGACCACCCCGGCCTCGCCCAGCGCCGCCACAGCGGCCGCGTGGACCGCATCCGGCACGCCATGCCGCTCATGCAATGCCGTGGCGTAGTCGTAAACTGCCTGTGCCGCCGGGTCGGCAAGGTCCGGTGTCCGCCGGGCCGCAATGGCCTCGATCACAGCCGGGTCGATCCCGGCCTTCAACCCCTCCCGCTTATGGGCATACCACTCGTAGTGCGACGTCCAGAATCGCGCCGTCACCAGGATCGCAAGCTCCGACAAGGCCGGGCTGAGCGACGTATCATAGCGCAGGAACTCCCCCAGCCGCTGCGCCCGGTCGCCCATCTCCGGACTATGCAGCCAGGCACGCAGCGGCGCCGGCACCCGGCCCCGCTTGCCCGCCGCCGCGGCCTCGGCCACCCGGCGCTGGGCAGCGGTCATCTCATCGGGAGCCAGGTCACGGACACGCATGGGTCAGCCTCGGTATAGTGAACGATCAAGCAGAGTGGACAGCGCAGCATTGAACGCCACCGGCTGCTCGACGTTCGGCAAGTGCCCGGCGTCGGCAATAACCGTGAACGCCGCGCCAGTGCACAACCCGGCCATGCCACGCATCACCGTGGGCAATGCGCCGTCCTCCGCACCGGCGATAAATGCGGCAGGACAGCGCAGCGTAGGCAGCACCGAGCGCAAGTCGTAATCCCTCAGCGCCCGTGCAGCCCGGATGAAACCGTCCAGCGGCATAGCCCCAATCCCGGCGCGAACCCGGCGCAGAGCGGGCGGATCCTGCCGAACCGTGTCCGGGCGAAACCACCGGGCCACCGTCGGCTCCGCCAGTGCCGCCATGCCGCCTGCCTGCGCCACCGCGATCCGCTCGTCCCACGCCGCGGCCCCGGCTGGCGTCGAGGCCGGCTGGCAGTCGCAAGCCGCGACCCGGGCAACGCGGCCAGGGTGGCGCGCCGCAAGCGCCAGCGCCGTCACCCCGCCCATCGAGACACCCACGACCGTCGCCGTCGCTACCCCAAAGTGGTCCAGCAACCCCGCCAAGTCGTCCGCCAGGGCATCGAACGTGCAATCATCCGGCGGCATGGCACTGCCGCCGTGGCCGCGCTGATCGTATCGCAGGATGCGG
>CAXTOB010000072.1:0-19290 GCA_964245505.1 uncultured Acetobacteraceae bacterium
GTATGCGGTTTATCGGGGGGTGGTGAAGGAGTAGGGGATTGAGGGGCAGGAACGGCGGATCAGCCAACTATCGTTGACATCCTGCCGGTCGGTGCGCCACAGCATTCCCGCCCGGTCATTTAAGTTTGTCGCTTACCTTGCCAGTTTTGATCGTCCCACTTTTTCTTCAATGCGAACTGTATGGGATCGTCTAACGTCGCGTGGAGAGTGCTTCCTTAATCAGTTTTTGTAAGGTTATGTCCATGTCCCGTCTGCGACGTGCCTACTATAAAACGCGCCGAAGGCTGACCTTGCTCAGGAAGAATGTGAGGGATGTCCTCACTCTTGGCTGGGGATTTCACCTCAGATACGCGGCGATTTTGATGAGGAAAACGGAGGTCGCTGTTCCAATACGAACTGCTGGCAAGTTGCGGTTTCGTCTCGCTGGAAGCGACGCAGAGACGATTCGTGAGATATTTTCTCTTCGGGAGTATGATCTCGCAAGGAATCCGCATTTTCGTGACCTGATGGCTCATTACGAGAAGTCTATCAAGAATGGCCTGGTGCCAACCATCATTGATGCTGGCGCAAATATGGGCGCTGCGACGGTCTGGTTTTCCAGACAATTTCCGGCAGCTCATGTCGTGGCGATTGAGCCGGATCCAGATAATATCAGGATTATCCGTGAGAACATAGAACAGTTAGCAAATGTCACCTTGGTCGAGGGGGCAATTGGAGCTGAATCTGGCTTCGTTTCCCTTGAGAACACAGAAGCTGAGTCAAACGCGATCCGGACAGTTAGGCATAGCGGGGGCACTGGCATCCGGGTCTATACGGTTGACGACCTTCTCAAGCTGGTTGACCGTGCCAAGCCGTTCATTTTTAAGATCGACATCGAAGGCTTTGAGAGCGGTCTTTTTAGTAAAAACATCGATTGGATTTCTGGCCCGGACGTCATTATCGTTGAGCCGCATGACTGGCTTCTGCATGGAAAGCAGACGAGCGCCAACTTTCAGAAGGCACTGGGGGGAATCGGATCAGGCTTGTTCCTGCAAGGCCAAAATCTTGTCTATGTTAATAAGCGTGTTTGGGAGGTTGAGTCTGCGGGTGAAAATGTTGAAGTCTGAACAGGCGCCCTCTGCAGCCACATGCCTTTCTGACGCCGACCAAGCTGGTACGATCCACATCGTCGCCGGTTGTGATGATGGCTATGCTCGTCACCTTGGCGTCATGCTACTTTCTTTGTTCGAACACGCCAAAACCTGCCCGGTGATGGTTCACGTCCTGGTGCCTCCACAATTTTCCAGCCAGCTCTTGCTGGAAGAGGCGTTGGGCGGCGACGCTGCGAAGCTAGCATATTACATTCTCGACGTTGAGGACATGCCCGGGCCGAAGGAGCGTAGCGATCTAACCTCTGCCACCTACTATCGGCTGCATATGGGCGAATGCCTGCCGCCGGAGGTGGATCGGGTGATCTACCTTGATTGTGATATGCTGATTTGCGGCGATCTTGCCGAACTGTGGCGCACCTCGCTTGGTGATTCGGTTGCGGCCGCGGTAGCAGACCCGGCCTTTACGGAGCGCAATCGTCTTGGATTGGCGGACAATGCGCTGTATTTCAATGCTGGGGTTATGCTGATCGACATAGCACGATGGCGGGATGAGGAGATCGGGAAACGTACCCTCGATTTTCGGATGTCGCATCCAGAGCGGGTTACCTATGACGACCAGTGTGCCCTAAATTGGATCCTGCGCGGCCGTTGGCTGGAGCTGGATGCGATATGGAACGTGCAGACGTTTCTTCTTGCGGAGATGGTGGATGGTGAGGTTCGATACTTCCAGCCGCGCCCGGCACTAGCGTCCCATGCGCGTATCGTGCATTTCAATGCGCCGGGCCGGCCCTGGCTTTACATGGATGAACATCCGTTTAAGAGGGAATATCTGTCTTATAAGGCTCGTACACCCTGGCGTGCGGAGCGCCCGGCCGACCGCTACCCACATAACATCGTCATTAAGACGCTCCGTCGGCATGCTCCGGTTCTATTGCCGGCCTATCATATGCTCAGGAGATATATCTGAGGCTTCCTCGCCAGCAGTGCTACCCAAAGAGCACCGGCGCAGTTTAGTTTGGAGGTGCTGGGACATACTGCGCTGGATCGTAGATGCTTGTCATGGACATGGCGGCAAATTGCGGGTGTGGTCCAGATTGCTGGCAGTCCGGTTGCCTGGTGAAGTTGGGGGTTAAAGCTCCGTCCCTGGGTGCGTTGGCTGTTTGCCGGCGATTGCCATGGCACTGAAGCTGCGCTTGCTGCTCTGATACTTGCGGCTGTCTTCGCCTCCAGCGGCTAATTGGTTGCAGGAAGCTTGTTGACCGGTCACCCCCGAAGCTGCCCTTCATTCGAAGCCGAGCATTATCCGCGGCGGCGTGTCATGAGGTCCACGATGCAGTCAACGATCGCTTCGGCGGCGTAGGTTACTTGCATCTTGGCCCTGGCTGCCAGGCCCAGCCGCGCGCATGCGGCGTCGTCAAGCAGGAGTTCCACGCAGGCTGCGGCAAAGTCGGCATCGTCGTCGCGCAGGACGATCTCGCGTCCATCGTCGAAGGCTAGTCCCTCGGCGCCGATCCGGGTGGACACCATGGGCCGTCCGTACGACGCCGCCTCCACCAGCTTTATGCGCGTGCCTCCGCCCACTATCATCGGGCAGGCGACGACCCGGCTTTCGGCATACAGTGCGGCGAGGTCCGGGACGAAGCCGGTGAACTCCACTCCAGGCGGCGCAGACCGGAAGCTTGCAATCCGTTCGGGCAGGACAACGGCGATGATCAGCCGTGCTTCCGGCACTTGGCGCCGAATGAGCGGGAAAATTTGCGTTATGAGCCTGTGGGCGGCGTCGCTGTTAGGCTTGTAGCCATACGTCCCGAGAAAAAGGACTGTTGGATCCGGGCACCGCGGCGCCGGGCTTAATGGGACCGGTAGGCCATTCGGCACCACCTCCACACCCCGGGCCATCCCGATGCGCTGCAAGTATCGCCGGTCTTCTTCCGAACACACGAATGCTGCGTCCGCCAGCTTGATGGCGGCGCTCCGCCAGCAGCAACGGCGGGACATGGGTCGCATACAACAGCCTGCCCGGCCTGAAGGGAGGCTGGCGGATGGTGCGGATCAGCTTTCTATGCTCGATGTCGTCAAGGTCGAAGAATAACCGTTGAGGCGCCTTGCCCGCGCGCATCAGAGGACCCATCGCCAGCAGCCGTGACACGAAGACAAGATCCGGTTTGGCGGGCCAGACTTTCTAATAACTTGGCAACCTGGTCTGGTCCTGTCGAATGGTAGAAGTCCGCTGGTCCCCATGCCGACAGCGCCCCGGCCCCATAAACCGTCCACTGTTTTTGCCGCGCTGCTCCCGCGCAATGACCGGGGAGAGGCGGACGGACACACCTAGCTCGCTGGACAGCGCGGCCTCGTGCCGGGCCAATGGGCCAAGCGCCTCAATCGCATGACGCGGCATGAACCAGACGAACTCGATGCCCTGGCTGAGCCTTTGGAGGGCTGACAGGAATAGCTGCTGCCGCCGAACCGTGCCGTGCATGCCTTCAAGCGGCGAGATCGGCAATACTTTGGATATGACGAGACTTCGCATCAGTTTGATTAAGAGTTCTTTTTTACGATGTATGTTGGGAACAGCAGCGGAGGTACGAACCAGCGACGGCGGGTAAGGGGTCAATTCCTGGGCATGGTTCTCTTTATAGGCGATCCGGCGAGTCTGGCAGCCTTGCCAAAATCGCCAGCAGCGAACGGCTCAGGTTGGGGTAGATCACCTCGTTGGCATGGCCGCTAAGGTGGTCGCCGTCGAGGAACAGTGGCCCGTCCGGGGTCATGGCGGAACAGGTCTTATCCGGGCACAGGATCGGGGAAGCGTCCCAGACCTTTAATCCCGGATCTTCGGCTGCAATCGTCCGCATCGCCGCCAGCACTGGCGCTCCCAGCACTGGCGCTCGTAAATTTTCGAACTTACTGCGTGCGATCAGTAGCCAAGCCAGCCGGGCGGCAGGCTGGTGATCCCGTTGCATTCATCGCCTGGACCGGGCCCAATGCGCGATCCGGAACTTCGTCATCCGCCCTTCGGCGAGCTGGGACAAACGCCGCTCGGCGCCTTCCGGCCGCCCGGTCACCTGCCATAGCAACAGCACGGCCGAGCCGAACACACACGTGCTCAGGATGCCAATCTCAAGGCCTCGTAGCAGGTTCAGTCCAAGCGAACCGGTGCCCGCCTGCCAGCCCAGGCCCGACCAGCCGACCGCCGCGGTGGCTAAGCCCATGCCGGTCACGGTCCGCAGCAGCCCGCCCAGCGCTGGCCTCAACCGGATCGCCCCGGTGCCGCGCAAGAGAACCAAGAAGATCACCGACTCTGCCGCGATGCACGCCGCCGTGATCGCGCCGATGATGACGGGATCAGCCGTCAGCGAAACCGTGACCAGCAGCGTAATTAGCTTGATCGCCGCCACGATCACGTTAATGCCGAAGTTGCGCCGGACGCGCCCGTTCGCGACCATCGCCATGCTGCAGATGAAGCTGTAGGGCGAGAAGATGCAGGCCCAGGTCAGTACGGAGACGATCGGCCATGCGTCGGCCCACTTCGTTCCCAGCAGCACCTCGATGACTGGTCCCGAGGCTGCGGACACGCTCAACACCATCGGCGCAACGCCGAGCAGGATGATGCCAGCCGCCTCGGGTGCATGATGCAGGGAGGAGTCGCCGTCCTTTTGCGCTTGGGAGAACGCGGAGAACAGCGCATCGGACGCCGGCGCGATCAGTTCGGTCATCGGCAGGAAAGCGATTTCCATCGCCAGCACATACAGACCCAGCTTCGCAGGCCCGAAGACTGGCCCCAGCACGAACGGGTCGCAGCGGTCCCAAACCAGGCTCACCGCCGCCGTCGCCCAGGTCCAGAAGGAAAACCGGCCAAGCTCCCGCCACCGCGTCAGCCGCAGGTGCGGACGGAACGGGTGCATCCGGTAGCTCATCACTATGCGCGACGCCGTGGCCAGGACGATCCCGGCCATCAGCGCCCAATAGCTCTGCCAAGCCAGTGCGCAGGCGATAGTGGTGAAGAACCCGGCCAGCCGCGTCGCCAGGTTCACCTTGAACTGCGCGTCGAACCGCATGGCCCGGCGGTATTCTGCCATGCCCACGTTCTCGAGCCCGTTCAGGACCGTGACCCCCGCCAGCACCAGCACCACGGGCAGCAGGCGAGGCTCGGCGAACCACCGGGCTGCCGCCGGGGCGCCGGCCGCGATCACTGCCGCCGTCACGACCGCCCGGCCGAGTTGCAGGGTAAAGGCGGTGTGGTGTAAGTCGAACCCGTCTTCCCGCCGCCGCACTAGGGCATCCTGCAGGCCGAGCTGCGACAGCGCCTCCACCCCTGCCGAGAAGGTCGTCGCCATCGCCACCAGCCCAAAATCCGCCGGCACCAGCAGCCGCGCCAGCACGAGCGTGCTGACGAGGCCCAACGAACGTGTCACGACCCGCCACAGCAGCAGCCAGGCGGTGCCGATCACTGTTTTGCGCGTCAGCGAGCCATGGGTGGCAACGACGTCATCGCTCATGGAAGGCGTAGTTCCTGAAATGGGGACCGGCTGTCCGCCCTGCACTCATCTGCCAGCGAAACCGCTTGTTCAAGCCATTCGGCCGTTTCCTGACAAACTATGACGCGGGTAGCGGTTGGAGCCGGGGTGGGGACGAGAGCGGAGCGGGCGTCCAACTCAGTAATGTTTCATTGTTAAAACAGAATGATAGGGTGTCGCATTCATGTTGCCATGATGCGCATTCGGCTTGGATTTCGACGTAACCGTAACGTTCCCGTTACAGGCGACGAAGCGTAAAACTGGCGAGCAGCGGGATGGCCTACCAGACGCGGTACATCCGCCCTGCAATGACGGGAGTGCCTTGCGTGGATCATCCTGAACAGATCACCGTCAACCCGGCCGCTGATCCTCGACACGAGAAGAATGGGCCGTTGGCCTCGGGAGCCATCAAACCGCCGGCACGGCTGATCGCGTTCTACCTGCCGCAGTTCCATCCGGTTCCGGAGAACGACGAATGGTGGGGCAAGGGGTTCACCGAGTGGACCAACACTGCCAAGGCGCGCCGGATGTTCCGCGGCCACTACCAACCGCATGTGCCGGCGGACCTCGGCTTCTATGATCTCCGCGTGGCTGAAACTCGTGTTCAGCAAGCCGAGATGGCGGCGGCTTATGGGATCGAGGGGTTCTGCTACTACCATTACTGGTTCGGGGGCCGCCGTATCCTGGAGCGCCCGTTCAACGAGATGGTCGCCTCATCCAGCCCCGATTTCCCGTTCTGCCTGTGCTGGGCGAACGAGACCTGGTCCGGGGTTTGGCACGGCGTGCCGAACAAGGTCCTGATCGAGCAGACCTACCCCGGCGAGGCCGACCATCGCGCCCACTTCGCCGCGCTGCTGCCGGCGTTCCGCGACCCCCGCTATATCCGGGTGGACGGCAAGCCGATGTTCATCATCTATCAGCCGCTCAAGATGCCGGATGTGGCCGGAACCCTCCGGCTTTGGCGTGCGATGGCGGAGGAGGCGGGGCTGCCGGGGCTGCATATCGTGGCGTACTCCCTGGCGGTCGATGAGGAGTATCTGCCGCTCGGTTACGACGCGCTGATACATAGCCATAATCCGAAGATGAAGCGATGGCGGAACGACTGGCGCAACCCGCTGGCCAGGGTACGGCAGAAGGTCAACCACTTGCGTGGCGTTCCGCACATCCATGATTATGCCGAACTCGCGGCCAGCCAAATGACGGCGCGGGAGGGCGACGAGGTTTACCGTTGCGTTGTCCATGCATGGGACAACACGCCGCGGTCAGGCAGGAACGGCGTCGCCTACCGCAATCCCGATCCCAAACTGTTTGCGGAGGTTCTGCGGGCTGCGGTCAAGGCTGTGTCCAGCCGGCCGGTGGACCGGCGATTGGTGTTCCTCAAGTCATGGAACGAGTGGGCCGAGGGTAACCACCTGGAGCCTGACCTGCGGTATGGCACGGCTTACCTGCAAGTTGTGGCTGATGTTCTGCGTGGGGATACGGCTAGTTCGGCTTGATCCTGGGTGCGACGGTTTGGATGCAGCCGGGCGATCGCCGTCACGATCTGATGCGGCTTGGCAACTTCTGCATCTATTGGTGGTGGGCTGGGGGGTTAACCGCGGCATCATGCAAGAGTCACTTGACCGCCGTCGTCCCAGGTGCTGCCCTGGAGTGGAAAACGCACGTGCGTTCTCGCAATAAGGCAATGTTTCTTTGCCCGGATCGGGTGACAGGGCGGAAAGTCTGTTTCTGACCGTTGCTGCATGGCAGCTTCAATGCCGCGTTGACCGGGGCCGCAAAGTCAGGATCATTTCTAAATAAAAAGCATTGCATGTACCTAACCGGAGTGTAACGTTCGGAGCGGTATTGGTCGAGCGAGCAACTATCTCTTCACGCTGGAGGTACCCTCCGGTGATATGTTCGTCGCAACGTGCTACAGGGAGGTTGATGCAGTGTCGCAAATGACTCTTTTGGAACAGATCACCTTCAATACTTCGGCTGGTCCGTATTATGAGAAGGATGATCCTTCGGCCCTTAAGGTTGCGAACCCCCTGGTCCGATTAATCGCATTCTACTTACCACAATTTCATTCAATTCCAGAAAATGATGCGTGGTGGGGCAAGGGTTTTACAGAGTGGACGAATGTCACTAAGGCGGTTCCGCGGTTTGCTGGGCACTACCAGCCGCGGCTGCCCGGAGAGCTTGGCTTCTATGATGTCACCCAGCCGGACGTTTTGCGCCGCCAGGCGGCGCTGGCCCGACGCTACGGGATCGCGGGTTTCTGCTTTCACCATTATTGGTTCAACGGTAGGCGTCTGCTGCAGAAGCCATTAGAGATTCTGCTGGAAAATCCAGATATTGACCTGCCGTTTTGCATAAATTGGGCGAATGAGAACTGGACCCGGCGCTGGGACGGACACGAGACGGCCGTACTCATGGAACAACATCACTCGCCAGAAGACGACATAGAGTTCGCCAAGTCCCTGGAGCCATACTTCCGCGATCCGCGTTACATCCGGATCGATGGGCGGCCACTCTTGATGCTGTACCGGCCGGGCATCCTCCCCGATGCGGCGGCAACGGTGGCACGGTGGCGCACGCACTTCAAGGCGGCGGGATTGGGTGACCCGTATATCACGATGGCTCAGGCGTTCGGCGACAAGGACCCGGCAAAGTACGGCATGGACGCCGCGGTTGGCTTCCCGCCGTTCTGGGTGGGAACGGCGAGCAAAGAGGTATCGAACCTGTTTGACCCGAACCATCAATGCGATGTGCGCGACTATGCCGAAGTGGCGGCAGAAACCAGCGCCAGCTACGCGATGAACGACCGGGTGTTCCCCGGCGTGTGCCCAAGCTGGGACAACGAGGCCCGTAGGCCTGGGCGGGGGGTCTGCTTCACGGATTCAACCCCAGAGGCTTACGGCCGATGGCTTAAGGCGGCGTGCGACGCATCGATGCGTGCTTTCCCCGGCGACGAGCGCCTGGTGTTCATCAACGCCTGGAACGAGTGGGCTGAAGGCGCCTACCTGGAGCCGGACCGGCACTTCGGATACGCTTACCTGGCGCAAACGGCGCGGGTGCTGAGCAAGTTGACGCCGCTCCGTGTGCGCGATGCCGCGGTTCAGCAACCGGCGCACGTCGCAATGCAGGCCAGAGTGATGAAGCCATCGCTAAAGCGCAGGGCGCGGCGGCTGGCACGACGCAGCCTGAACCGTTTGGCTGATGTCATGGAGAATACATCCTGGAGGCTGCGCAACTACTGAGCTGGCATCCGGGCGTAGCGCGCCAGGTAATGCTCGATCCGGTCGGTAGCGGCGGACAAGCTCCACTTCGTCTCGACGGCCCGGCGGGCATTGGCCCCGAGTTGCCGGGCTAGGGTGGGATTGGCCAGGAGGCGGCTGATGGCCGCCCCCATGGCTGCGGGGTCGTGCGAGACGAGGAGGCCGTTCTCGCCATCGATGACGGTTTCACGCACCCCGCCCTCCGCGACCGCCACGACCGGCACGCCGCAGGCATTCGCCTCCAGCGGCGCCAGGCCGAACGGCTCCAGCCGTGGGGCGTAAACCATCACCGCGGCACGGTTCAGGACATCCAGCACGGTCTCGTCGCTGACCCTCACCATCGGCTCGAAGACGACATCGCGTGCGGCGGCGAGCTGGCGCATCTCGTCAAGGTATGAGTGGCCGGCGACATTGCCGATCCAGACCAGCCTGGGCCGTGGCGGGGCGATGGTTGCTATCGCTTCGATGCAGAGCGTGTGGTTTTTTTCGGGGGTGAATGACCCGAGGCCGACGACGTCGGTGCCACGTGGCAGGCCGCGGTCGGTGAAGTGCCCGGCGTCGATGCCGAGGTAGCATACGTCCGAGTCCAGCCCGTAGGCGCGCAGGACGCTTTCACGGCTGAAGTAGGAGTTCACCAGGATGCGGCGGAACGCGGCGGCGTTGTTGGCCTCTTCCCGCGCCTGGACCCGGTTGTTCCGCAGCCTGCGTACGTCCTTGAACGTGGAGCGGTAGGTGGAGGGCCGCAATGGCGACGATGCGTCACGTGGCGGGGCCACCCAGGGCAGGATGGGCTGCGCCTCGTACAGCCAGCGCATCGGCTCCTGTAGGTATAGCACTGCCGGCGTCTTGGCGAAGCGGGCGATCGGGTTGGTCCGGAACGCCATGCAGCTATTGGCGAACAGCACGTCGAACCCGCCCTGGTCGATCTCGGCGGCGCACTGGCGGCAGTGGTCCTCCATCGCGGCCAGCGAGCGTTCGATTTCCAGTGTGAGCTGCCATGTGTCGCTGCGCCGGGGCGCCGAAACCTGCTCGAGGTCCACGACATGCTCCCGCACCTCGGGGCCGAAGGGCAGGAACTTGCGGTCTGCGGTCGGCGGGCACCAAACCTCGACGGTGTGGCCCCGCCCGACCAGTCCACGGACGTGGTCATATTGCGCCCGGTTGCCGCCGCCGCTTGGCAGGTTGTGCCAGACAGCGATCCTCATACCTTCCAGCCGGTGACGGCGCGAAAATCGTCCATCAGCAGCGACTTCCTACGGAGCCTTCTCCGCCCGACCTTACGCACGACGTGGAACGCCCGCCGGTCATGCACGGCGGCCCTGAACAGCCTGCTGGACACCGGTTTTTGCGACAGCAGGTGGAACGCCGATCCGTCCGTGCTGAGATGCAGGCCGAACTTGCCGGCGATGAACTGCAGCGCCGGAACTGAGTAGATGGAGATGTGCTGACCATGTTCCGGTGTCAGATACCACCAGTCGGCCGCCGTCTGAAGCCGTGTTGGGGGCAACATGGTCGTGAACAGGATGTTTGGCGACAATTTCAGCATTGCCTCGATTTCGGCCATTGGGTGCACGAGGTGCTCGAAGACTTCAAAGCAGGTCATAAGTTCGTATTTGGTGTTGGTATCGGCGACGAATTGCTTGGCGAAAAGGTTTTGGCAATAGGCATCGCGCCAGTAGAAATCGTATCCCTTATCACGCATCAGGCGGGTGAATACGCCGTAGCCACCGCCCCAATCAATAAACTTCGCATTTGGGTCAAAATTTAGAAGAATCGCGCTCTCGATGATGCGGGAGCCGGTGATGGCGCGGTTGACGGGGCCGAGGTCGAGGTCGCTGATGGCGGAGGAGTAGGCTTCTTCGAGCCAATAGGGTTCTTCGGTCTGCATGAACTCGCAATTCGGACATCGAAAGTAGGAGATGTCATGTTTCTGCAGTAATTTGCCTTTGAAGGCGAACTCGGATGTCGAGCCGCAGACTTTACACTGCATCGCGTAGTCTCCTCAGCAAACGCTCCGCGTCGAAGTAAACGGGACCGCAGACGAAGAATACATACGAGATGACCGTGGCTGCAATCACGCCCTCCACCCCCCAGCGCTGGACGAGGTAGATGGAAAGCACGACGTTGGAGACGGTCGAGAACGCCGAGTAGATGATCTGCAGCCGCAGGTGCGACGCCGAGGCCAGCAGGCAGGCGATCGGGTTGGTGAATGCGTTGATGAGGCTCCAAGCCGCCATCCAGGCAATCAGCGCGGTGGACGGCACCACGACCGGCCCGGCCCACCAGCCGATGAACGGCTTGGCGATGAAGGCGATGGCCACCACCGCAACCGCGGTGAACGCCATGCCCAGCGCGAGGTTGAGATGGAAGGTCTTGCTGACCCAGGCGATGTCCTTGCGGGCGATGGCCTCGGTATAGGCGGCCCATAGGTAGGAGAACAGCGCGCTCTGCGGCAGGGAGGTGTAGTTGAACAGGGTGTAGGTCAGGCTGTATTCAGGCACGTGCGCCGAGCCGAGGTAGTGGGCGACGACGAGGTTGTCGGTCTGGAACACCACCAGCGCCATGATCTGGATCAGGAAGAACTTGCCGCCGACCTTGCCCAGGGACCGCATGGGGCCGAACTCGACGTGGCGCAGCCGGGGCGACAGGACGGGCCGGTGCAGCACGAATACCCATAGGTTGCTGGCGATGTTCACCATCAGCGAGGTGCCGGAGAGGGCGATCACCAGCCAGATCAGCCCGCCGTGGGTTTGGGTTACGATCAGCAGGACCACCAGGCTCAAGATGTTGCCGGCAGCGCCCCAGTAGCTGCCGATCCGGCCCTCCTGGTAGGCGAGGTAAACCTTTCCGGCCATGCCGAGCGGGAACTGCAGCAGGAAGATTGCGAGCGCGGCGGCGACTGCCGGGCCGAGTTCGGCCTTGGCCTCGGGGCTTTTGACCCCGAATAGGGCGGCCCAGTCGATGAACGGCCAGGCGGCGAGGACGACCAGCCCTGTTGCGCCGGCAATTGCTGTCAGCAGGAAGATGCCGTTGCTCAGGTGCATGCGGGCGAGGTCCGGCCGGTCCTGCCCGGCGGCGGTGGTCACGGCGTTGGTCAAGCCGTTGCCCAGGCCGAAGTCCGTGAGGCTCAGCCAGGCCAGCACGGAGCCGATGGTCACCCAGGCGCCATACTGCTCCGGGCCGAGATAGCGGATGGTCAGGGGCACCGACAGGAAGCTGACCACCATCGAGATGCCCTTGTTGCCAAGGTTCGTGACGACGCTCTGGATGATGTTGAGGACCCGGCGCTTGCGATGATCCTCGGTGGTGATGCGGCCGAATAGTAGCCGAACCGCCTCGTTTACGCTCAATGCACGCACAGGTGGAATTCCTTGGTCATCGACAACGGTCAAAACGGCAGGCGGGCGTCGCGCTGTCAAGCATACCTGCAAGAAGGTTAACAAATGGGGGCTGACGTCGCGTCCAGGACGCCGTTGGTTGGCTTGTTGCCCGAGGGTCAATCGGTTTGGGCGGCTGCGCCGGCAGTGCTTCGGTCGCGCCGGCTGTTCATACGGCAAGCTGGTCGATGTCAAGGGAATTACGGTGTCGCGGTTTATGATCCGCCGGGTGCACAGGCGGGCGACGCGGTGGGTGTGCGGAAGTCCAGTGAGGCGGGAGCGCATGCCGGCAGCCGGACAACCATCCGATGCCTGCGGCCAGCCTGCGCAGACGTTTGGTATGTGTCTGGCGCGCCGCCCGCGAAGCTAGCCGGGTTAGACCCGTTGAGTCAGGCCGGGCGACAGCTTGCGCAACGGCGCGCCGGCACGTCGGTAGAGCGCCCGGGCCAGGGGCGGCCCGTAAACGCTGACCGGCGCCCGGCGCAGGTTGCGCGCGACCGGGTTCTGTGTGGTGAAGAATGACTCCGGCGGCCAGAGGTTCTTCATCGTGTGCTGAACGAACCTTTGCGCGTCCAGCACGGGATGGACGAATGCCTGTCCGGCGAGGTCCGGCAAGTCCGCTTCGATCACGGCGGGCGACCAGTCGTAACGGTCAAGCGGCCCGAACTCCGCCAGGCTTGTCATCTTGAAGCCGGCCAAGGCGATTTCGGTGGGGATGAACGCCTCGCAGTAGGGCCAATGGTGCATCAGGCCGGCCTGCTCCAGCTTCGACATCGCCAAGCGGCGGTCATACAGGCGGCTGACGGCACGGTTGGAAAACATCGAGATGCAGATCAGGCATTTCTTGATCTCGTCCTCGGCGTAGGCGTCGAGGCAGGTGTGGGTCAGAGGCCATACGGCGACCTCCTCCTCATTGGGGAGGCCGACCAGGTCGGTGCCGTCGTGCGCCATCCGATCCACGATGCCGTCCAGCGGACGCTGCACGCCGACGTCATACTCGGTCATGACGTAGTAATCGTAGCTGCCATGCTGCTCGTAGAAATAGTAGAGCGGATAGTCGCCGTTGAACCACAGCATATTGCCGTGTCCGGCGCCGCTTAGCCCCAGGCCCAGCACCGCGGCCTGGGTGTGGGATATGACGTTCGGGTGCGGGATGGGCACGGGGCCGTTGGTCTCGTCCACTAGGATGAACAGGTCGCCGCGGCCGACCTGGGCGCGAAGGCGCTGGTATTGGCGTTCCACGTATTCGTCCCAGAGGTGGGTGCGGAATAGGACAGCGTAGGTGGTGGCTGCTGCCGAGTCTGCCGCCGTGCTGTCTCCCGTGACGCTCCGCAATGCCCGTTCCCCCGTAAGATCACCTGTCATTTACGCAGGACGGGCGGGCGAAGGCCAACAACGATTCTGTTACGGACGGAAGCGACTGGTTTCGGCAGCGCTGCCGTTTACGCCGGGCCGTGTGTAACCCGTCTGTCCGGCGGTTTGGGCGTTTGCGCCTGTTTGGCTACGGATGCGGCCTGCTCCGGGAATCAGGCGCATCGGCTGTTGCGCGCAATGGGTCAGCGCGGGTGTCGGTCAGCGGAACCGACACCATCGCAGCGAGAGGCGGCCTGCTAACAAATCCTAAAATCAATTAGGTGGTCGCAACATTCCGGACTGTTAGAACCAGCTCATGCGGATCGACGTGGTGCTGGCGACCTACAACCGGGCGTGGCTGCTCGGACCGGCCATTGAGAGCTTTGTGACAAGTGCGTCCGGCTGCCCGGCCCGGCTCTTGGTAGTGGACAACAACTCTTCTGATGCCACCCGGGCGACCGTTGACGCGGCTCGGGCAGCGCATCCCGGCGTGCAGATCGAGTATCTGTTTGAGCCGAAGCAGGGGAAGGCGCATGCGCTGAACCTCGGGATCGCGCATGCGGATGCGGACGTTGTGGCGTTCTTCGACGATGATGAGCAGTTGGCGCCGGACTGGCTGTCGGTGCTTGCGCAGGCGTTCGTGGACCCGGCGTTGGAGTTCGCCGGCGGGCCGGTCCGGCCGGATTGGTGCGCCCCGGCGCCGGATTGGCTGCCGCGGACCGGCTACAACGGGGTTCTCAGCCTTGTGGATCATGGTGCCGAGCGGCGATGGTATGGGGAGCCGGGCTTCAAGGCCATGCTGATCGGCGCCAATGCGGCGATACGACGCGACACGCTTCGCCGCCTCGGACCCTATACCACCCGGTATAAGTGGGCGGAGGATCGGGAGATGTATGCACGGCTGTTGGCGGCCGGGGCGAAGGGAGCCTATTTGCCGGACTTGGCTGTTTACCACCATGTCCCGACCAAGCGGCTGACGAAGCGCTACTACCGCCAGTGGGCTTATTCGGAGGGGCGCACGAACGGGTCTGCGTTGAGGGCGCTGGAGGCTTGCGATGAAGGGCCGGTCCGGTCAGCTCTGGGAGCGCCGCTGTGGATGTGGCGCCGGTCGCTGCAGGCGATGGCTCTTGCAGCGCGCGGATACGTCCTGGGACGGGTCAACGACGCAAAGACGTTTGCAGCCGAACTGGAGCTGCGGCAGTTCGTGGGCTTCTACACCGAGCGCAACTTGCCATTTGTGCCGCATAAGCACTTTGACCGGACCTAAAGGCGCGACTCTATGAAGATACTGGTCGTCACCTTCCTCCATGTGCCCTGGGTCAGCACCGATCAGAACGGTATTTCCCGCCGGTTCGGCACATTCCTGCGCGCCCTGCACCGCGTCGGTCAGCAAATTACGCTTCTCCATATCGTGCCGGAAGCCATGCGGGCGGCAGCTGGTCCACTGGATGAGCTGAGCCGGTCGCAGTCGGAATTCTGGGGCGTTCCTGTACGGGTCGTGCTGGAAGTCCGCCGTACCCGCACTGAAACGTGGTGGAGCCATTATGGTGCGGGCATCTTCGATGTGGCCACGCAGCCGGCATGGTTCTCGTATAGCGGGGCCGACCTGGCCGCAGCGGTTGGGCGTCATTTGGACGAGCAGCCTGACTTGGTGTTCGCACATCGGCTACCGGGAATGCTGCCTATTCTGCGTAGCGGTAGGAAGCCGCCGCTGGTCATCTTCGACATGGACGATGTCGAGCACTGGCTTTCGATACGCCGGGCCATGAGCAAGCCATACTCTCCGGGCAAGCGAGCGAAGATATTACAGGTGCCAGCCCTAGTATGGCTCGAGCGGCAGGCGGTAGCTGCAGCTAAGTTGACGCTAGTGTGCTCGGAAACCGACCGTGCTTACCTGCGCCGCTTGTGCTTCGGCGACACGGTGCAGGTCGTGCCGAACTCGCTGCCGGTTCCAAATGCGCCGCCGGGCTTGGTCGGCGACCGAACCGTGCTGTTCCTGGGCGACATGGAGAGTACGCCCAACCGTCTGGCAGCCGAACGCATGGCACGGGAGATCTGGCCGTTGGTCCGAGCACGTTTGCCGGATGCCCGATTGCTAGTAGCTGGCAAAGCATCGGACTTGCTTCCGGCTTCCCGCATCGGCCTGCCTGGCGTCGAATTCTTGGGATTCATTGCTGAACTTGACAGCTTGTATGCGCGGTCGCGGGTGGTGTGCTGCCCCATCATTGTCGGTGGCGGCACCCGGTTGAAGCTGGTTGAGGCGGCATCCTATGCCCGGCCCATCGTATCCACCCGCCTCGGCGCGGAGGGGCTGAAATTGACCGACGGACAGGACGCGCTACTGCGAGACGACAATTCCGGCTTCGCTGCGGCTTGCGTTGCACTGCTGCTGGACGATGCGCTGTGTCTGCGGCTGGGTGAGGCCGCGCGCGTCATGATGAAAGCCGCCTATGACGTTCAGCACGTCGAGGATCGGATCGCTCAGATGGCCTTGGAGTTGACCGGGCAGGGGACGCTGCCGCCCCAAGCTCGCGGCGGTGGCAAACACGTCATGGACGATACGAGCGCTGCCCTGGTTTGAAGGCACTGCGTTTTTAGGCCGGCGGCACTGCGCCGGGCCGAAGATGCCCAAGCGCGGCCACGCGCGGTGCCTTCGCAGTAACGCCGTGGGTTTCTATACGGCTGCCCTGACGCCTCCGGGCAAGTCCGGCACGCGTCTTACCTGTCGAGTTGAATCTTGGTAAGAGCGCGCACCTTCGGCCGGGTGGCCCGGGGCAGGGAGCACCATGTTGGACGCAGCGGCGGGACAGGCAGGAAGCGCCGGGCAGATGGAAGCCCGGCCCGGCGTGCGCCTGCAGCGGGTGATCCTGGACCGTCCGGCGCCCTTGCGGGAGCTTTACTGGCGCGTCCGCGGCGACGTCGTTCACCCTGCAGGTCGAAGTTGAGGGACGCGCCAAGCTGCAGTTGTGGCGGATGACGCAGCATGACGGCCAAACGCTGCTGCATGAGGCGGAGGTGGACGGCGTCACCAAGATCCACTTGCCGGACGACGCTCCCAACTTCCGCCAGGCCGGGATGGTCTGGTTCGAGTTGACCGCTGCGGCCGGCCCGGCTGTGCTGCGCCGGGCAGAGTGGTTTGTGGCCAACGCCGAGCCGGAGCCGGTTGGGCTTGCCGTCGCGATCTGCACCTTCAACCGTGAGGCCGATGTCGCCAGCGTGTTGGCCGCCATTGCCGGCAACCCGCCGCTTTGTGGTGCCGGAGCTTTCATGCAAGCGCCAATGCACGATGGAAGTCTCAACTGTCGCTCTCTTCCCAGCGAGGGACAACCTAACCTGAGTGCATAGGCGTAAGATTGGAGCTACTATGCTGGGGATGTTTAGGTGCCCTAGTTGCCAATGACAGTCCAGGCATAAGTAGGTAGATTGCCGACAAAGTACTTCGACAATCGCGTAGAGATGGAGGAGTGGACAGTTTGGACGTTTCTGTTGTTTGTCCAGTATTTAACACGAAGCCATTGCTGATCGAGTCGGCGATGCGATCGGTTCTCGATCAGGCGGGATCACACCGTTGCGAGTTCATTCTTGTCGACGACTGCTCGACCAACTCCGCAACCCGCTCGGCGCTGCACGATGCTTCAGCGCGGGATAGCCGAGTGCAGACGATTTACCAGCCGAAGAACACCGGGCCGGGACAGGCGCGTGCCGCCGGCATTTCACGCGCAAAATATGACTGGATCGGCTTTATAGACTCCGACGACACATGGATACGGGATAAGCTCGAACGCGCACAAGGCGTGTTGCTAGAGCGGCCAGACACCCGCTGGATAGCCAGCAGTTTCAGGACACTTCTACCTAGCGGGGAACTCCGCCCTGCTCACTGCTTTGCGCCTGATAGCTTAGCGACTGAAGCAGGCTACGTTTCGCGCCGGTTCTCAACACCAGAACTGACCCGGATGTTGACTGGGTTTCAGCCTCCCCTTGGCGTCAATTTGTTCCGCAAAGATTTGATGGCGGAGTCCGGTGGGTTTGACCCACGCCTGATCTACGGGGAGGATTGGCTGTTCGGCATCCGCGTTAGCATATTAGCTCCGATGGATCATATTGACGCGGAGACGTATGTGTTTAATAGACAGGAAGCTAGCATGATGCATTCTGCCGGCCGTTTATCTTCGCAGCTCGCACGCAGCGCCAGTCTGGCGCGCAGGGACCCGATGCTTCGCCCGTTCCGCCGCCAACTACGCTGGTATCATTATAATGTCTACAAAGACGCTGCAATGAATAATGCCTTGAATGGGCATAAAGTAAAGGGATTATTCTTTGCACTGATGGCGCTCTCCCTTGATCCTCGTGAAGTAAAAGATCTACTCCGCTTTGTGCGCTTGCTGCCGGCAAGCGGGCCGGCACTCGCGAAAGGGCTTGAAACATATAGTGCCTGGGAGCAGGTCATTCTCAAGCAATTCGTGAAAAAAATGCCATAATGGCTCACTCTGGCAAGATCAGGTTGTAAACATCACTAGAGGCTAGGAGGCACTAGCAGCTTGCTCGACTGCGGGGGCGCAAGGACAATTGTACCTAATCGCAGTTCGTCAACGCCATTCCATGGCAACAAAGGACTCCTATCAAGCATATTTGCAACGGTTATCAGCGTAACCGCTCGGCTGTAGCCCTGCTCCGCAGCCACCTGATTGCGGAGGCCGGCGACTTCGACTCGCGCCTGTTGGCCAAGGCGGTCGAGGGACTATTGGCTGCCCGCCGCGACCCGGTGTTGCGGATTGCGCGCCGGGAACTGCGCTGGCTGGTTTACGGCGGCTATAAGGAGGTCGCCATGAACAACGCCTTGAACGGGCGGAAGCTTAAGGAACTGGGGTTCGCCCTGCTTGCGCTGTCGGTTGATCCGCGCGAGGTCGGGGAGTTGCTGATATTCTTGCGGCTGCTGTCAAGGACTGGGTCTGCCCTGGCAGGCGGCTTCCACCGGTACAGCACGGCTGACCAGTTGGATTTTTCTGATGACCAAGCGCGGGACGAAGGCCACATCAAACCGTCAATTCAAAACTAGCAGTATCCGGCTTGGGAACGCGAGGTGGGCCTTCGTGCACCCGGCACGCGGCGGCTATTACCGCACTGCCTGAGTGAGCGCATCCGACCCAGTCACGTTCGATGCCGCAACTGTCGGCCACAAATTCCCTCGCTTGTCCTGTGGCAGCAGATCGGCGGGATGCCCAGGCATTCCGCCGATCTGCTCGAAAAAGAAGTCGCACACTGTCTCGATCCGCTTCAGGAACCTGGCCAGATCGGCGTCGGTCCGGACATAAGGTGTGTGGCCAGGTGACAGCGACGGGCTGTGATAGTGCAGTACGAAGGTGCGATAACCCCGCCTAAGCTGCGTTTCCAACAGTTGAATCTGTTCCTTAGCCGGAACTCCTTCCGGCGTAAGAGTTACGGTATTCAACAGCCCAAGGTTCGCTAGAATCCCAGGTAAGCCAAGGCTGGTCATAAGTGGTGAATGCATTGCGGCGTGGACCGCAGGCGCGAGCGGGGCGAGCGGTCCCAAGTGCGCCCGAGTCATCGGCACGGATAGTATCTGCCCGGATGCGGCGTGGTAGGGCCGGGCGTCTAGGGATCGGAAATCTACCCCGCCCTTCGCCCGCCCGTCTGACCGTGGCATAATGCTGAGGTCAACGGCGAAACCAAGCTC
>CAXTOB010000073.1:0-3630 GCA_964245505.1 uncultured Acetobacteraceae bacterium
GAGCCGTTGCGCGGCACCGGCGGCGCCACGTTCCTTGGCCCCAGCAACACGGGGGCGGGCAGGCGCGGCAGCACGCGCGGGCCAGCGGCGGGGCACTCCAACCGGGACCGGGCCTTGCTGGACACCACGCCCGCAGCCAGGCGTCCCATGGTGCCGGCATGACCGGGCGCGTGCAGGGCAAGGTCGCCGTCGTCACCGGCGCGGCGCGCGGCATCGGCCGGGCAGCGGCAGTGGCGCTGGCCCGGGACGGGGCGGACGTGGCCGGCATTGACGTGGCCGGACCGGTCAGCCGCACGCTGGAGGTGATACCGGCCACTCCGGCGGAGCTGGAGGAAATCGGACGGATGGTGCAGGCTGCCGGGCGGCGCTGGCTGGCCGTCACCCTGGACCAGCGCGACATGCCGGCGCTGCGCTCTGCCGCCGCGCAGGTCGGGCAGCACTTCGGCGGCCTTGACATCCTGTTCGCCAGCGCCGGCATCCAGGCGTTCAAGCCGCTGCTGGAGATGGAGGACGCGGACTGGCACGACCAGATCAACGTCAACCTGACCGGCACCGCCAACGTGCTTCGCGCCCTCGCGCCGCTGATCGTGGCGCGCGGCGGCGGGCGCATCATCGTCACGTCCAGCACGCAAGGCCGGCACGGCACCAAGTTCGGCGCGGCCTACTCGGCGTCCAAGTGGGGCATCCTGGGGCTGATGAAGTCAGCCGCGCTGGAGCTGGGCGCGCACGGCGTCACCGTGAACGCCGTCGTCCCCGGCCTGATCGACACGCCCCTGACCCGGCATGAGGGCCGCTACGCCCAGGCCTTGCAGGAAGGCGGCAAGGAACCGACCGGCGATCCGGTGGAGGACGAGGCGCAGGCCAAGAAGGCCCTGCTCGCCAAGACGCCCCTGGGCGTTCCCTGGATCGAGCCGGAAGCGGTCGCGCCCACCGTCGTGTTCCTGGCTTCGGACGACGCCCGCATGATCAGCGGCGCGTCGTTCGAGGTGACGGGCGGCGACAGCGCCCACCTACCATGACCCGCTCGCCAGGCTGTTCCCCTGGCCGCGGACCCTGCTTCCATGAGGAGTTCAAAACATGAAAACGACACTCATCGCTGCTTTGACAGGTTTCGTGCTGGTGGCGATGCCACCCTTGGCTGGCGCGCAGAACATCAACGCCCCGCTTGCCCAGCCGTCGCCGATCATAGGGGGCGGGTCTCCGGGGTCTTCCGGTCCCGTCGTGAACACGCCCCGCGGCGCGGAGGTCGGCGTTGGCGGAACCCGGTCCTACGAACAGCTCTCCGGTCCCGGCGGCGGCGGGGTCATGACCCCCAACAGCAACGGGACCAGCACGATCATGGCCCCCAGCGGCACCACGCAGACCGTGCCAACCCCGCGCTGAGCGGGCACGGCGCACGAACCATGCTGAACGAGGGTGCGATGCCGCAGGAACCTACTTCTTCGACCCGGCGCACCGGCTCTGCAACTGCATGGTTCAGTGCTGCCGCAGGCGAGTCATGACGCCCCCAGCGCTGCAAGGCGTCCACCACCTCAAGTTCCCTGTGGGCGACCTTGATCGCAGCCTGGCCTTCTACCAGCGGGCGCTGGGCGGCCAGCGGGTGGCCAAGTGGGACCACGTCCACCGCGACGGCACGCGCTACGCGATGATCCTGGAGGTGCCCGGCCTCGGCACGAAGCTCGAGCTGCGGCTGGACCCGGCCCAGGCGGACGCGCAGCGCGGCTTCGATCCGGTCACCATTGCCGTGCAGGACCGCGCCGCCCTGGCGGCCTGGAAGGACCACCTCGACGGCGCGGGCATCGAACACTCACCCGTGCTCACCGCCATACAAGCCTGGCTAGTGGTGTTCGTTGATCCCGACGGCCGGCGCCTGCGGCTCTACACGCTGGAAACGCACGGACCCGAGCTACCGCCGGACGAGGACTCGCCTTGGATCGCAGGAAGCTGAAACAGCAGACCGGAGGCACTCGCCATGACCAACCCAATCCTCATCGTCGGCGCCGGCCCAACCGGCCTGACCGCCGCGTTGGAGCTGTCGCGCTTCAACATTCCTGTCCGCCTGATAGAAAAGGCAGAGGAGGCTGAAACGACCTCCCGCGCCGTCGGCGTGCAGGCGCGCACGCTGGAGCTGATGCAGCAGCGCGGCCTGGCCGGCGAGATGGTGCGCCTGGGCAACCCCGCGCACGGCGGCACGGTCTATGGCGGCGGCAAGCTGGTGTTCCGACTGGATTTCGGTCACGTGGACAGCCACTACGACTACCTGCTGTTCCTGTCCCAAGCGGAAACCGAGCGCATCCTGCGCGAGGCCGTTGCACGGCAGGGCGTTGCCATCGAGCGCGGGGTGGAGTTGGTCGGCCTGTCCCAGGACGTGCTGTCGCATGACCCCGCGCCGGTGAAGGCAGTGCTGCGCCACCCGGATGGACACCTGGAGCAGGCGCAGGCGCCCTGGCTGATCAGTGCCGAAGGCGCGCACAGCATGGTCCGCACGACGCTGGACATGCAGTTCGAGGGCAGGACGCATGCCGAGTTCTACGCGCTCGGTGACCTGCTGATCGAGGGGGATTTGCCGGACACCGACTTCTACATTTTTTCATCGCCCTATGGCTTCATGGGGTTGTTTCCGATGGGCGGCAGGCGCTTCCGGCTGATCGCCAGCAACCCGTTCAGCACGCCCTCCAAGGACACCGAGCCGCTGCTGGAGGAGCTGCAGCGCATCTACAACCAGCGCTCGCACATCCCTGCACGCTTCCACGACATGACGTGGAGCTCCTGGTTCCGGATTAACAGCCGCATGGTGTCGCAGTTGAAGGTCGGCCGGCTGCTGCTGGGCGGCGACAGCGCCCACATCCACAGTCCAGCCGGCGCGCAAGGAATGAACACTGGCATCCAGGACATGATAGACTTGGGCTGGAAGCTGGCCCTCGTGCAGCAGGGCCGCGCGCCGGCCTCCCTGCTCGACACCTACGAGCAGGATCGGCTGCCGGTGATGCGCGCCGTCCTGTCCAAGACGGAGAAGCTGACCGGCGTGATCGGCTCTGAGAACCCGGCCGTGCGCGCCGTCTTCAACCATCTTGGTCCGTACGTCGGCGGAGCCGGGCTGGTGCAGGAAACGAGCACCGCCGGGATGAGCCAGGTGGCGCTCGGTTACCGGGAAAGCCCGCTGTCGTCCAACTCCGCGCACGGCGGTGCGCTGCGCGCCGGGGACCGGGTGCCGGACATGCTGGTGCGCCATCGCACGGCGGGCGGCGCCTGGGTGGAAGGCCGACTTCTCGACTTGCTCGACCCGTCGCGCTTCAGCCTGCTGGTCGCCCATGCGGACGATGCCGGGCTGCTGGGCGGTGGGCTGAGGGATGCGGTTGCAGCGTTTGGGGACTTGGCCCTGCTGATCGAACTGGCGCCAGCGGGGGACGCCGCCGACCGCGCCAAGTACGGCACGTTGCTGGGCCGGCAAGGCAGCGTGTTCCTGGTCCGCCCGGACGGCTATGCCGGCGTGGCGTCCGGCTCCCACTCCGCCGTCCGGCAGCTCACCGAGTGGCGCCAACGCTGGCTTGCTCCGGAGAGGGTGGCCCATGCCGCGTGAGGCCGGGCCGGGGCTGCTGGACGCCGCGGCAGTCCAGGTCCTGTTTGCGG
>CAXTOB010000073.1:3640-19062 GCA_964245505.1 uncultured Acetobacteraceae bacterium
AAGACCAACCCCCAGGCGTCGCTTGCCGCCGCCGCCGGGGTGCTGGCCGAGGTCGCGGCACTGCTCGGTCTGCCGGTCCACTTCAGCGTCGTGCCGGACGGGGACAAGCCGCCGGTGCTCATCCCGGAGCTTGCGCCGCACAGTGGAGGTGCGCCGCTGCTGCCCCGCATGTCGGCAAGCCCGTTCTTGGACCCCGTGACCCGTTCGGCCCTGGCGCAAGCCGGGCGCGACACCCTGATCGTGGCGGGCTTCGCCACCGAGGTCGTCGTGCTGCACGCGGTGCGGGCGGCCATCGCAGCCGGCTATCAAGTCCTGGTCCCCGTGGACGCCTGCGGCGGCCTGTCGGCCCGCACAGAGGACGCGGCGTTCCGTCAGATCGAGGCGGCCGGCGGCGTCACCACGTCCGTCGTAGGGTTGGTGACGGCGCTTGCCCCGGATTTCAGCGGACCGCCCGGGCAGGAAGCCTTCGCAGCGTTGCAGTCGATGCGGCTGGCTTGAACAGGAGCTAAGAATGGCAAAGCGCAAGGTGGCCGACATCATCGTGGACGTCTTGCAATCCGCAGGCGTGAAGCGGTGCTATGGCGTCGTCGGAGACACCCTGAACCATGTGACCGATGCGATCCGCCGCAGCGGGATCGAGTGGGTCCACATGCGGCACGAGGAGGCGGGCGGCTTCGCGGCTGGCGCCGAGGCGCTGCTGACCGGCACCCTAACGGCCTGCGCCGGAAGCTGTGGGCCGGGCAGCCTGCACTTCGTCAACGGCATTTTCGAATCTCACCGCAACCGCGCGCCTGTGGTCCTGATCGCCAGCCAGGTCGTCACCAGCGAGCTTGGCCTCGACTTCCCACAGGAGGTGGACTTCGCGGCGATCTACCGGGATTGCAGCGTGTTTTGCGAGATGATCATCAACCCCGGCGAGGCCCGGCGACTGGCGACCCAGGCTGCCCAGGCCGCCCTGACCCGGCGCGGCGTCGCCGTTCTGGTCGTTCCCGGCGATATCAGCGCAGAGGAGGTCGAAGAAGGCCAGCTCTACCGCGTCCACATGCCCGCCCCGGTGATCCGCGCGAACGACGCCGAGCTGGACGCGATGGCGGCCATCCTCAACGAGGGCGGCAAGGTCGCGGTCTATGCCGGGGCCGGCTGCGAGGGCGCCCGCGCGCAGGTGATCCGGTTTTGCCAGACGGTGCAGGCGCCGATGGTCCACACCTCGCGGGCAAAGGACTTCGTCGAGCCGGGCAACCCCTGCAACGTCGGCATGACCGGGGTGTTCGGGTCCCGCGCCGGCTACAACGCCATCATGGGGTGCGAGACCCTGCTTATGCTGGGGTGCGACTTCGCCTGGCGCCAGTTCTACCCCAAGCACGCCCGCATCATACAGGTTGACCTCGACCCGACCCACCTCGGCCGCCGGCACCCGGTCGAGCTGGGGGTCGTGGGCGACATCGCCGCCACGCTCGACGCATTGCAGCCGCGGCTGCGTCCGAACGCGGACGGAGCGTTCCTGAAGGCGGCCCTTGAAGACTTCGAGAAGGCAGGACAGGAACTCCGCCACCAGGAGCGCCCCGGCAGGGACGGGCTGATCCATCCCCAGCAGCTCACCCGGCTGCTTGACCAGCACGCGGACGACGACGCCATCTTCACCGCGGACGGCGGCAGCCCGATGGTCTGGCTGCTGCGGCACGTGCGCGCGAACGGGCGCCGGCGGACGCTGGTCAGCCTGCTGCACGGCACCATGGCCAACGCCATGCCGCAGGCGCTGGGCATCAAGAAGGCCCTGCCCGGGCGCCAGGTGATCTCGCTGAGCGGCGACGGCGGCGTTGCCATGCTGCTGGGCGACCTGCTGACCGCAATCCAAGAGGACATCCCGATCAAGGTCGTCGTCTACAACAATGGCACCCTGGGGTTCGTCGAGCTTGAGCAGAAGGTCGAGGGCTTGCTCGACGCCTACACGGACCTCAAGAACCCCGACTTCGCCAAGTTGGCGGAGGTCATCGGCTTCGCCGCCTGGCGCGTGGACCACAATGCCGGGCTGGAGGACGTCGTGAAGTCCTTCCTCGCCCACTCCGGCCCGGCCTTGCTCGACGTGAAGGTGAACCGCATGGAGCTTGTCATGCCGCCCAAGGTGGAACCGGCGCAGGTGTTCGGCACCGCGCTCTACTCGGTTAAGGCCGTGTTGGACGGGCGGCCGGGCGACGTGCTGCAGCTCGTCACGTCCAATTTCCTGAAGTAGCAACGCGCCGCCCATCGTGGGCGGATCGGCTCCCACTTCACCTGCCACCTTGAGAAAGGAACCCCGGCATGACCCCGTTCGCGCTTGCGACGCTGGCCACCCCTGACGGCCCCAAGGCTGCGATACTCACCGGTGGCCGCTACCATAGTCTGGACGCCTCCCAGCCCTTGCTGCGTGACGCGACCTGCCTGTCCCTTCTCCAGTCGTGGGACGCCGCGTTTCCGCTGCTGGAAGAACTGGCGGACAAACTGGCAGACCAGGCAGACGGCGGCCTGTCTGGCCAAGAGGCGCAGCTCCTGACACCGGTGATGTACCCCGACAAGCTGATGGCGGTCGGGGCGAACTATTCGGGCCACCTGAAGGAGATGGGCCTCAAGGCGGAGAAATGGGCCTCCATGCCCTTCTTCATCCGGCCCCCCAGGACGACGCTCGTCGGCCCCGGCAAGACCGTCGTCATCCCAAGGTCCACCAAGCAGTTCGACTGGGAGTGCGAGGTCGCGGTCTTCGTCGGCCGGAAGCTGCGCCATGCCGGGAAGGAGGAGGCCGCGGCCGCCGTGGCCGGCTACGCCATCGGCCTCGACCTGTCCTGCCGCGACCTCATCCAAGTGGACAACGACCTAAAGGTGGACCTGGTGCGCGGCAAGGCGCAGGACACGATGGCCCCCTGCGGCCCGGTCATCACGCCAGCAAAGCTCGTGCCCGACATCAACGCCGTCCGCATCCAGCTCTCGGTGAACGGCGAGCCGATGATGGACGCTTCGACCTCCGAGATGCTCTACAAAGTTGACGAGCAGCTCAGTGTCATCAGCGAGTACATGACCATTGAGCCTGGCGACATCCTGTTCACCGGGTCGCCCTCGGGTTCGGCGGGCGTGCACGGGAACCGCTGGCTGAAACCGGGCGACCGCATCCACGCCGAGATTGAGCATGTCGGCGTGCTGGACGTGACTATATCCGACGAGGTGTGACCGCGGCTGCTTTGCCGTTTCCTGCGGGCGACCCGTCCTTAGTTCGGTGGAGAAACCGTTCCGTTGCCAAAGCCGGGTTTTGCGACCCGGCGGCCGTGCACGCAGCAGCGTGCAACCATTCTACACAATCAAAGGAAAATGACTGATGGCGGAGCAACTGGCGGGCAAGGTGGCTGTCGTGACCGGCGCGAGCGGCGGCATCGGAGCTGCCATCGCGAAGAGGCTTGCGGCTGCAGGGGCCAGCACGGTCGTCAACTTCAACGGCAGCCCGGAGGGCGCCGACAAGGTCGTCGCAGCCATCAAGGGGGCGGGCGGCGCCGCGGCCGCGGTGCGGGCGGATGTCAGCGACCCCGGGCAGGTCGCCGCGCTGTTCGGCGCAGCCGAGGCGGCATTCGGCCGCGTCACGCTGCTCGTGAACAACGCCGCCGTCCGGGGTGACCCGGCGGCAGCCACGGACATCAAGCTCGCGCAATACCAGCAGGTGTTCACGGTGAACGTGCAAGGGCCGGTGCTTTGCATCGGCGAGTTCGCCCGCCGGGCCGGGTCCGGGGGCGGGCGGATCGTCAACATCACGTCCGGGCAGGCGCGCACGCCGATGCCCGGCGCGGGGCTGTACGCCGGGTCCAAGGGGGCGATGGAGGCGATCACGCGCGCCTTCGCCGCCGACCTTGGGCCGCACGGGATCACGGTGAACGCCGTGGCACCCGGCGCAACCGCGACGGAGACGTTCATGGCTGCGGTGCCGGAGGAGAAAAAGAGGCAGACGATCGAAGACACCGCGCTTGGCCGGCTCGGGACGCCGGAGGACATCGCTGACGTGGTCGCGTTCCTGTTGTCAGACGATGCCCACTGGATGACCGGCCAGGTCCTGGACGCGAACGGCGGGCTGCGGCGGGGCTGACGTTCCAGGGGCGACGCCCTCCATCGCGAGAGTGGCTGCGGTCTGGCGGCAGGCGTGTTGCCAGGTCCGGCAATGAGAGTCCCGAGCTTCGGCACCGTCTAAGCGGGCCTTTGCAGGTTCGCGCGCGAACGAAGAGCAAAGCAGCGTTTTGCGGCGCGAACGCATGTGTGCCACAGCCCCAGGAGGCTGCTTGGGCCATCCGGACTCGCCGGCAATGTCCGTAAACTGCACCCTAGGGTCTAGGGACAGAGTTTCGACGGTCATCTAAGTCACTGACGGAGTTGGGCTTGGGCGCAGAGCCTGACCTTCAGCCGCCAGTTCAGGATGGCGTCGGCGTCGTATCCCTTGTCGCCCACCACGGCCAGGGGCGTCAGCCCGGTGGTCAGCGCCACGGCGTGGCGGCAGTCGGCCTTCTGGCCGGGCGAGGTCAGCACGCGGCGGATGAAGCCCAGGCCGTCAACCGCGTGGTGGACCTTGGTGGTCAGGCCGCCGCGTGAGCGGCCGATGCTTTCTGCCGCGCCCCCTCGTGCGCCGGTGGCGGTGCGGTGGCACTTGACGCTGATGCTGTCCACGTCCGGCGAACGGCTCCGTTCGACGTGCAGCACATCCGGTGCGGCTTTGGGCTGCGAGCACCCCAACAGCCGGTCGAACACGCCCCGCTTGGCCCAGCGCCGGAACCGCTTCTTCGCTGCTTCCGCAGAGGGAACCACGCTGCCAAGCTCGGCCCAGGTCAGGTTGGACCGCATCACCAGGAAGCAGGCCGTGACGAACCGGCGCAAGCCGTCCAGGTCGTGCGTCCGCATGTGCGGCACCGTCTCCAAGGCGACCAACATGCGTTGCCACACCGCGTCCTCGATGACATGCTCGCCCACGCCGCAGCCTCTATGATGCCTCGCAACACCATGATGGCCCAGGCAGGCCACGGGGCAAACTCGCCCCGTGGCCACCTACCCAGCAGAAACTCTGTCCCTAGACCCTAGGTAAGCTGCCACTGCATTCTCCGTTTCAGCCATCCCCAGCCGAATGCGACCAAGTTTTCGGCACAACTGCTCGCCCTCATCTTGAGAACAAGCGCACGCCGTTGTGTTCCGTCAAGTTCAAAGGAGAGCGGGCCGACTTGCGAGGGGACCGGGATCAAGTGCCGCCCCACCACCACGGCTTTCAGACCGAGACACTGCCCTCGTGGGGGCAGGGTGTCCGCGCCTCGGGCCGATCCGCGGGCGGCAGTCACCCCTGCTTGGCGCTCCCCACGATGATCCGCCCGCCCCGCTCGTGGACCGCGTAGGAGATCAGCCATTGCGCGCTGACCAGGATGCGGTTGCGGTAGCCGATCAGGAAGAAGATGTGCGCCGCGGCCCAGGTGGCCCACGCGGCGAAGCCTGCAAGGTGGACCGGGCCGAACTGCACCACGGCCTTGTTGCGGCCGATGGTGGCCAGGGTGCCATAGTCGCGGTAGCCGAACGGACGCCCGGCCACCCGGCCGCGCAGCCGCCTGCGGATCGCGCGTGCGACGTAGGCACCCTGCTGCTTGGCCACCGGAGCCACGCCCGGCAACGGCTTGCCCTCTGGGGCTGGCGGCAGCGCCGCGTCGCCGATCACGTAGATGCCGGGGTGGCCGGGCACCGCCAGGTCAGGTCCCACGGCCACGCGCCCGCCCTTGGCCGGCTGCACCTCCAGCCAGGCCGCGACCGGGGTGGCGGCAACGCCCGCGGTCCAGATGATCGTCTCGGCCTGAATGGACTGCTCGCCGACGTGGACCATGCCTCGCTGGATGTCCGTGACCTTGGCTCCGGCGCGGACCTCCACGCCCATGCCCCGCAAGTCGCGCAGGGCACGCGCCTGCAGCTCGGGCGCGAAGCCTTCAAGGATGTGCGGGCTGCCCTCGACGATGACCACCCGCACCTGGGCGTCGCCCACGCTGATGTGGTCGTGCCGCAGTGTGTCGCGCGCCAGCTCGGCGATGGACCCCGCCATCTCCACCCCGGTCGCCCCGCCGCCGACCAGCACGAAGGTCAGCAGGCGCGCACGGTCGGCCGGGCTGCACCCGGGCAGGTTGGCCCGCTCGAACGCATCCAGGATGCGCTCCCGCAAGTGCTGGGCGTCCTCCAGGGTCTTCAAGCTGGGCGCCGCCGCTTGCCAGCCATCCTGGCCGAAGTAGCTGGGCTGGGAGCCGGTGGCGAGGATCAGCGTGTCATACGGCACGCGGATGCCGCCGCACAGGACATCCCGCGCAGCGGTGTCTATGCCCGTCACCGTCTCCATCAATACCTTGGTGCCCGGCTTGCCGGCGAACAGGGACCGCACCGGGGAGGCGATGTCATCCTGCGACAGCGCGGCGGTGGCGACCTGGTAGAGCAGGGGCTGGAAGAGGTGGTGGTTGTGCCGGTCCAGCACCGTCACCTCTACGCCGGGCCGGCCGGCCAGGGCCTGCGCCGCCGCCAGCCCGCCGAAGCCGGCGCCAACCACCACGATCTTGTGGCTCCGGCGCGGCGGCTGTCTTCCGCCACGGCCCGCTGGCGCCTTGCGCTCCGACCGCGCCAGCAGGAACAAGGCCATGGCGCCGCTCAGCAGCAAAGGGGCACGCAGGGGGTGAAGCATGGCCTAGCCTCTCGTTCCAGTGGTGCCGGGCATCGAGAGCGCTATTCCGGTGGAGCGAACCACTCGTTCAACTGCTTGGCCTTGGCATGGTCATAAGGTGGCAGGATGGCCTCGACCTTCACGTGTGCAGGCGAGTGCACGACAGCCTTCGCATTGGTGAGGGAGTCGAAGCCGTACTTGCCGTAGTAGCGCCCCATCCCGGATGGCCCAACCCCGCCAAACGGCAGCGACTCTGCCATGAGGCAATGCACCATCGTCTGGTTGACGCAGCCCCCACCGAACGACAGCGTTTGCAGGAAACGGTCAGCGGTCCGTGCATCCTGAGTGAAGACGTAAGCGGCGAGGGCCTTCGGCTGGCGCTTCATCTTCTCGAGGGCGTCGCCAAGGTCTGAGTAGGTCAGGATCGGCAAGACAGGCCCGAAACTCTCCCCCGCCATGATCTTGTCGGACCACTTGGCTGGATAGACGATCGTTGGCTCGACATAACGCCCGGCCTTGTCGCACGTCCCGCCCGCCACGATCGCCGATCCCTCCAACATGCCGGCGATCCGGTCCACGTCACGCTCGGAGATGATGCGCGACAGGTCAGGGCTTTGCTTCGGGTCCTCGCCGTAGAGCTTGGTGATCGCCGACTTGCAGGCTTCAACGAACTGCCCGGCGACGTCCTCATGCACGTAAACGTAACCAGGTGAGACGCACCACTGCCCGCCGAACGCCATGGCGCCCCAGACCAGCTTTTCGGCAGCGTCGGCAAGGTCAGCCGTCGCGTCCACCAGGCAGGAGCACATGCCCCCGAGTTCAAGCAGCACGGGCGTCAGGTTCTCGGCGGCTGCGCGCATGATGACCTTGCCCACCTTCGTGCTGCCGGTGAAGAAGATGAAGTCGAACGGATAGGTCAGCAGTTCGGTAATGACCTCGCGGCTGCCCTCGACGACCGCCACGGCCTGCGGGTCGAAGTACCTTGCGAACAGTTGCTTGTACAACTTGCTCATGTGCGTCGTCGTGTCCGCAGGCTTCACGATGGCGGTGTTCCCCGCCGCGAGCGCGGCTATCAATGGCTCAAGCGTGAGGATGATCGGCGCGTTGAAGGGTGCGATGACCAGGCACACGCCGTACGGCTCGCGGTAGATCAGGCCCTTGTGCCCGGTCTCGGTGAACTTCGGGGACAGCGGTATCGCTTCCGGGGTCATCCAACCCTTCAGCTTCTCCTTCGTGTCGGCGATGACGCCCATTGTCCCGTAGAACTCCATGCTCCGTTCGAACCAGGACGTCTTGAAGTCCTGGCAAAGCGCCGCGTCGATTTCTTTCTGGTTCTCCTGAAGCGTCTTTTCGAGTCGTTCGATCTGCTCGATGCGCCACTCGTATGACTTCGTGGCGTCGGTGAAGAAGTATTCCTTTTGCGCGTTGAACATCTGCCCGAGGGATGAGGTCATCACCGAATCCATCACTGACTCTCCTTGTTGCACGTTGAAGTTTGGAAAGCTCAACAGCGCCAGCAGTCCGTGACGCTGGTTACGGGGTGGCCGGCACGCGCCAGGCGTGCCGCAGCTTGAACGCCGGTTCTAACGGCCGCCGAGCACTGTCAAAGTCGTGCCGGTGACATGGGACGCAGCCGGTGACAGCAGCCGGGCAACCGCCTGCGCCATCCTACCGGCGTCGCCGGCGCGCTTCAGCGGCGGATCGCTGCACCGATCCTACAATCGCCGCCCGTGACGATGATTGGTCCCTGCATGCGCCATCTCCCTGGTTTCTTCACTCGCTGGTGGCAGGAGTTGATCATCCTCGATTTCGGAGGAGAGTATGAAAGCCTGACTGCGTGGAGGAATAGGCTCGGAAACTACGTAGATGAACCTGCCTTGCGTGCCCTCGCGCAGGAAGCGCTGCAGGGTGGCCAGCACCCGCACAGTCTCGGCCAGCGGGTGGCGGGGACCGTCGCCTTTCGCGCCTTGCGGCGGCTCGCACCACCTGATCACCCGCGCGATCAGCTCCAGGATGCTCTGGTTCAACGCCGCCCTCCACGTCAGGGCGTGGGACATAGGAGCGCAGCCCGCCACAGGCACGGTCAGACCCGCTCAATCCAAGGCAGCAGCGAAAACCATCTCCCAGCTTCTGGTCCTTGTTTTGAATGATGCGTCCGTCTCAGGCACTCTTTCGGGGACAGCGTGGTGTTATTGGGGGCGTGAGGTCGGCGGATGGCTGCCCTCCGTCGCCGAGGTGTTTCGAGTGGGGCCGCCGCAGCACTCGGGCAGGTCTAGGCGTTGAGGTTGAAAGGGCACACAATGGCATCTCCAGTGTTCACAGGCGTCCATCACGTCAAGTTCCCGGTGAAGGACGTCGAAGCGAGCGCCGCGTGGTTTGAGAAGGCCTTCGGGGCAAAACGGGTCCACCGCTTCGATCACCGCGAAAAGGACGGGACACTTTACGCCGCAATGGTTCACCTGCCCGGCGTCAACGCGCCGGTCGAGTTGCGCCACGCCTCCAAGGCAGCCGAGGCCGTCGCCGGCTACGATCCCGTGACGTTCGGGGTGGAGGACAAGGGCGCACTCGACCTCTGGGTCCAGCATTTCGACGAGGCCGGCGTTAAGCACACTCCAGTGGTCACGGGCTACATCGGCCACGTGATCGGGGTGGACACGCCGGACGGGCTGGCGATCCGGATCTACACCGACCCGGTCGGCGGCTTTGAGAACGTGCAGTTCAACACCGAGCAGGCGGACATCAACGCGCCTTCCATGAACACCCCTCTCATGCAGCGGTCCTGACCTGGACGCGCCAGTCAACGGGCAAGCCGGCCTCCCAAGGCCCGGCGCCGTATGATGCCAGGTGTAACAAGCCACTCCGTCGAGCAGGGCGGCTTACCGGGAGCGCCTGAGTTGGAGAACGACCGATGATCGGACTGACACAAGCCGTCACCATCGTTGAGAAGGCCCTGCAGCACGCAAGGAGCAGCAAGCTGGCGCCGATGACGGTCGCGGTACTGGATGCGCGCGGCTGCGTCGTGGCGCTTCAGATGGAGGACGGCTCAAGCCTGCTCCGGCCGGAGATCGCCAGCGGAAAGGCATGGTCAGCCCTTGGAATGGGGTTTGGAACGCGGAACCTCGCCGGAAGGGCGCAGAATTTGCCCTCGTTCTTCGGAGCGCTTGCATCGCTTGCCGACGGACGAGTGCTGCCCGTTCCCGGCGGGGTGCTGATCCGGTCGAAGGAGGGGGCCGTGATCGGCTCTGCCGGCGCCAGCGGGGACGTCGCCGACAATGACGAGGCGTGCGTCGTGGCGGGAATTGAGGCGGCGGGTTTCACGCCTGACCCCGGCGCCGGATGACGTGCCGGCGCCGACGGGCGCCATGACCTTAAAATGAGGAGCGTGCAATGAACGATATCTCTCCTGTTCCGGCGCCGACGCGGCAGGCGATCCTTTCCGAGCCGGACAACCAGCTGTCCTATGCCGTGGGCAAGGACGTTTACACGTTCGTCGTCACCGGGGCGGACACCAACGGCGCGTTCGCGCTGTTCGACGGCATCATACCCCCGGGCGGCGGACCTCCGCCGCACTGCCACGGCTACGAGGAGACGCTATTCGTGATCGAGGGCGAGCTGACCGTGTTCCACGACCAGTCGCGCACCGTCGTGAAGAAGGATGCCGTCCTGCACGTGCCGGGTTGGGTGCCGCACATGCTTAAGAACTTCACCTCGTCGCCGACGCGGGTCATCTGCGTCACGTCGCCGCCGGGCCTTGAGGACCAGTTCGCGGAGATCGGACAACGCGTGCCGGACCGCAACTCGCCGGCACCTGTGCTGTCGCCCGCGGAGCAGGAGAGGATCGCCAAGCTCGCTTCCGGCAGCTCCGAGCGCCACAACGCCCGAATGCTGCCAGAGCACATGTTTGACGACCTGCTGGGGCCGTCCAAGAAATGAACGACGCGCCGGCTGCCGATGTGTCCGATACCGCGCACCGGCGCCAAGCGCGGCGGACGCTCAACGACTTCAGGTTCATGGACGGCACCGTTCTCGACTTGGAGATCGGCTACTGGACCGTGGGCGACCTCGACGGGGACGGCTCCAACGCGATGCTGCTCAGCCACGGCGCGAGCGGGAACCGCGATTGGGCGCTGCCCTTCTGCCGCACCGGCGGCGCGTTCGACCCGGCGGTGCGCTTCGTCATCTCAGTTGACCTGCCTGGCGGAGGAGACTCCTCGCGCGCCAGCACCACGCCCGGCTTTCCCGCCCGCTACGCGCTCCGCGACCTGACGAACGCGCTTGCGGGCCTCCTCGACGCGCTTGGGGCGAAGCGGAACGTGGTGTTCGCCGGCGTCTCGGTTTCGACCCTGGTCGGGCTTGACCTCGCCGCAATGCGCCCCGGGCTGTTCGGCGCTATGGCGCTCTGGAACAGCGGCGCGCGCTGCGACGGCTACGCGCAAGCCGCCACCGACGCGGTCGCTGCCATCCTCGGGCTCGACGGCGGGCCAGCAGGGATGAAGGCGGCAGTGGCGAGCTTTTATCCGACGCTGACCGGCCGCAGCAAGCTGGCCGCGATGGACGGGGCAGGGCGGGCGGAAAAAGTCGAGCACATCGCGCAAGGATGGATGGCGCGCTGGCGTGCCGACGAGCTTACCGCACGCTATCTCGGGACCATCAAGGGCGACGTTCCTGCGCTCCATGGCGGCGAGGCCGCGCTTGCGGCGCGCCTCGGGTGCCCGATCCTGTGGCTGGCGTCATCGAGCGATCAACTGCTGCCGGCCCAAGCCATCGCAGCCTTCGCCAAGCACGTGCCGGGCGGGCGCGTCGAGGTGTGCCAAACCGACAACGGCCACCAGTCTACCAGCGCGCCGCCAGGCAGTCCGGAATTCCAGTTCTACGACGGAAAGACTGCGGCGTTCCTGCAAGCGGCATTGAAGACGCCCGTCACGAGGACATCCATCCAGCAATCCACTGGCGGGACATGACGGCGGCGTCGCGCAGGGAGGTGTTGGCCGCATCCGGGCTGGCAGCCGCAACCCTTGCGGCGGCCCCGGACGCCTCCGCACAGGCCGCGGCCCCACCTGCCGCCGACCCGCCGACCATCGGTCGGGCCGCCAGCTCAGACAGGTCCCCAGACAAGCCCATAAATGTGGTCAGCCTCGACGGCCTGGAGCAGGAGGCGAAGGCGGCGCTGCCGCCGGGGTTCTACGCCTTTGTGGCCGGTGGCACCGGCGACGAGTGGACGCTGCGAGAGAACCGGCGGGCGTTCACCGACGTCCCGATCCTGACGCAGCGGCTGCGCGGGGTGGAGGGTTCCGCCATCTCCACCGCCGTCACGCTGCTCGGCCACGACATGCCCACGCCGCTGCTGGTGGCGCCGATGGGAGTCCACCTCATGGTCCACAAGGCAGCCGAGGCGGCGACCGCAGCCGGTGCCGGGCGGGCCGGGGTGCTCTACACGGCCTCCGGCGCGTCCAACTTGCCGCTGGAACAGATCGCCAAAGCCACGACCGGCCCCTGCTGGTTCCAGGCCTACCTGAACGCTGATCCGGGCGTCAGCCGCGAAATCCTGCTGCGCGCCAAGGACGCCGGCTACAGCGCCATCGTATTCACCGCTGACGCCATCGGGCCGGGCACGAGCGACAGCTTCACCCGCCTGGGCAAGCCCTTCCCGCCGGGCATGACGTTCGGCAACAACGACCCGCGCTACGGCGGACGCGGATCCTTCACCGCGCAGAAGACGGCGCTGACCTTGGACGACATCGGCATGATCCGGGAAACCACTGGCCTGCCCGTGGTGGTGAAGGGCCTGCTGCGGGCCAAGGACGCGACGGACGCGATCAGCGCGGGCGCCGCGGCCATCCAGGTGTCAAACCACGGCGGACGGCAGATTGACGGCGTGCCGGCCAGCATCATGACGCTGCCGGACGTGATGGACGCCGTGGGCGGGCGCGTGCCGGTCATTATCGACAGTGGCATCCGGCGCGGCATCGACGTGTTCCGCGCGCTGGCGCTGGGGGCCACGGCAGTCGGCGTGGGCCGGCCGGTGCTGTTCGGGGCCGCGCTGGGTGGGGCCGGCGGCGTGCAGAGCGTACTGGGCCACCTGACCGGCGAACTTCGCACGGCCATGCTGCTCGCCGGCGTGCAGACGGTCGGCAAGATCAGCCGGGACAACCTCCTTCCACAGCGGCCCATCGAAAGGACGCCTGATGACCCCTTCCCAGTCTCGCCTGACCCTTGCCGCTTGTGCCTTGTCATTGGCAACGGGATTGCCTTTGCAAGCGGCCGCGGTGGCCGCCGAGGAGCCGCAAGCCCTCGCCTTCTCGGCCGACGCAGCGGTCAGCGCGCAGCAGCACCAGGTGTACGACGTCGTCCACCGCTACGAGTTGATGCTGAACGCTGGCAACACGGACGAAATCCTGAAGCTGTTCGCCCCGGACAGAGTCGCCGAGTGGAACGACAAGACGACGTTCAAGACCTGGCAGCAAAAAGCGGACGCCTACAACGCCTTGTTCAAGACCGCCAAGTTCACGACAGTGTTCGGCTACGACGCCATGGACGTTTACGGCGACACGGCCATCGTTCGCACCTACCACCACAAGGGTGCCACGGTGTTCGAGAACGGCAAAGACGTGCCGGACTTCAACCGCGAAATCTTCTTGCTGCGGAGGATGGCGGGCGAGTGGAAGATCGTCCTCTACGCCTTCAACACCAACCCGGCCCAGGGAGAAGGCTGACATGCCGACCAAGGCGCTGATAGCATTCTACTCCCGCAACGGCTCGACGGAGGCGCTGGCCAACGAGATAGCCGACGGCGCCCGCCAGGCAGGGGCCGAGGTGCGGCTGCGCCGGGCGCGCGAGGTGGTGGGGCCGGAGGTGACGGTGCATGCCCCGGGCTGGGCGGAGAACGCCAACCGCATGAACGCCGCAACGAGGCGCCGGCCGCGACCGATGCCGAGTGGGCCGATGCCATCGTGTTCGGCACGCCGACCCGCTTCGGCGCGGTGTCGTCCGAGCTGAAGGCGTACATCGATGCGCTGGGCGGCTTGTGGTTCCAGGGCAAGCTTGTGGGCAAGGCCGAGTCCGCCTTCACCTCGACATCCACCGTCCATGGCGGCAACGAGAGCACGATCCTGTCGCTACACAACCCAATGGCGCACCTTGGCACGATCATCGTGCCGCTGGGCTATGCGGACCCGGTGCTGTTTCGGGCGGGGACGCCCTACGGCGCGTCCACCGTGGCCGGCCAGGGCAATGCCCCGCCCTCGGCTGACGGCCTGGAGGTTGCCTGCTTCCAGGGCCGCCGCGTGACCCAGGTCGCTGCCGCGCTTGAAGCGGCCGGGCTGACGCATGACGGCGCGCAGGCGGCGACGGCATGAGCGGCACCAGTGTTGCCGCGACCCGGCACGGCGCGGTCTTTGAAGGATGGCTGCCGGGCCTCCTCAGCGCTTTGCAGATCGTAGCGGCGCTGCTGTTCCTGGAGCACGGCATGCAGAAGCTGTTCGGCCTCCCAGGCCCGTTCCCGGACGGCAGCCCCGCCCTGTTCTCGCTGATTTGGTTCGCAGCCGTCCTGGAGTTTGCGGGCGGACTGCTCCTGCTGGCCGACCTGTTCATCCGGACGATGGCGGTCGTGCTGTCAGGGGAGATGGCGCTCGCTTACTGGATCGCGCACGCGCCCCGCAGCCCCTTTCCTGTCCTGAACGGCGGTGATGCGCCGATCCTGTTCTGCTTCGTGTTCCTGTTCAGTGCCGCCGCGGGTAGCGGCGCCTGGGGCCTTGGTGCCCTGCGCGCACGCCAACACGCGTCGAGGCCAGGTTGAAACCATTGATGGCTGCCAACCCAGGTACCGGACTGGCAGGCCAGGTCGATACGTTGCGTGCCGCAACGTCCTGATGAAACCTTTTTTTGGAGAAGTAATATGCGCGCTAGAACAATAGCCCTGGTGTCTTTGGTCTGCGTTGCGGGATGCGCGCAAGAGTCCCGGCAGCTGCCGGTTTCAAGCGTCCGTCCCAATGCCTCCGGCCCTTCGAGCACTGAGCCGGAGTCGTCCAACAGCCTCCCACGCGGTTCCGCGGTGAGCGCCCCGATCACGCAGCAGGACGGCAACATAGCCAGCACCCGGGTTGGCCGTGCCACGGTGCGGTAAGCGGGGTCTCAGTGCCCGTTTGAGAATGCCTGGCCTGTCTGGGTCAGGGCGGCCTGGCGTCCCATGTGTGCGGCATGTGGACCGAAGCGCACCGTGCGCGGCAGCTCGCCTTTGGGCGGGGCCGCCGCTACCCGACCGACCTGACCGACGCCGAGTGGGACGCGGTCCGGCCGTTCCTGCCCAAGCCCTCGCCCCGTGGCCGCCCGTGGTAGGTGGACCTGCGCGAGGTGCTGAACGCGATCCGCCACCTCGCGCGCACGGGCTGCGGCTGGCGCATGCTGCCCATTCACTTCGGGCCCGCGACGATGGCTGCGCCATCGCGCTGGGGAGACGGCGTGCTGGTGGTTCCGCCGCCTGGTGCGGCGCTTGCTGTTCCAGACCGTCCACGACCTGGCGCTGATGGTGGACCGCTGCCGCGCAGGGCGCGAGGCGGGGCCGAGCGCCGCCGTGCTGGACAGCCAGACGGTCAAGGCGCCGCACGCGCCGGGGGGCGGCGGCTTTGACGCGGCCAAGAAGACAAAGGGCCGCAAGCGGCACATCGCGGTGGACACGGACGGGCGCTTGCTGATGGTCAACCTTACCACCGCCGACGTGCAGGACGCGGCAGGCGCGGAGAGGATCGTG
>CAXTOB010000074.1:0-18791 GCA_964245505.1 uncultured Acetobacteraceae bacterium
CCATGGCCGCGTAGCACTCAAACCAGAACGCCTCCGGCAAACCCGGCGCGGTTCATTTCCACCACCCGCGGCCGAACCATCAATAGATCAACCGCGCGCAGTGTGCGCACTGCTATGGCGAAACAATGAGGAACTTGACCGCTACTTGAGGTGACGGTCAGGCTTTATTTTCTGAGCAGCGTTTCATTGGCTGCGAGTTCGTAGCAGCATCTTTAAAGAAGACCCACGACGCCTCAGGAAGGTTCGATGGACGGTCCAACCGCTTTGCGGGGCGAGCGGCGCAGCGAACGCTCCAATGTTACGATGACGACAAGGAGCAAGAGTAGGACACCTACGAATGAGAACAGGTGCTGGGCGCCGACGCGCATCACCTGGCCGGCGATTATCGGACCCGCGATGGTGCCAAGCCCGAACAGCAGGAGCATCTCGGTCGCGATCTGCGGGGCGGAGCGGTCCGGCTGGTCGAGATTGGCAATCGAGACGCAAAGCCCGTAAAGCGGATACTGGACCAAGCCGAAGACGCCGAGCGCGACGATGAGTTGGAGCGCGGTCAAATGGGAGGGGCCGCCGATGATCGAGAGGCACAACGCGATGCCGGTAGTCGCGACAGCCGCGAGCAGAAGGCGGCGGTTGACGTGTTTCGCAAGCAGGGTGATCGGACCATAGGCGAGCGCGCCACCAATTGAATTCGCCGCGAGCATTAGGGTGTCGCCTTTCATGTCAAGGCCGGACATCATGCCGAACACCGGGCCGAGACCGCCGATGGCACCTGTGATCAGGCCGGTGAGGATGCAACCGACGGCTCCAACCGGAGAGGCGCGCAGCAATACACCTAGCATGGGCCGCAGAGCGCGCTCGCGCGGTGGCTGCGCCAGGCGACCAAGCACGATCGGCACTGAGGAGGCCGCAATCGTGGCTGCGCCCAGGGCAAGCGCGGTCCAGCGGGCAGGATTGATAATGTTGAGGCTCAGCGTGCCGCCAAGCGATGCTAAAAGGTTGGCAATCATATAGCTGGCGAACGCGAAGCCGCTGCCGGCCTGCTGGATCAGCCAACCTTCGACGATAGCTGACAGGCCGCCATAGCAGAAGCCGATCACCAGGCGAAGCGTGATCCAAGCGAGATCATCGGGCGCAAGCGCGAGCAGCAGACCGCAGATAGCGGAGACGCTTGCCAGCAGCGTGAAGGCGCGGACATGGCCGTAAGAGTGGAGCAGCCACCCAACCGACAGGCCGGCGGTAACAAACCCGGCTGACCAGGCCGCCGAGAACAGGCTGATGGCGACCATGCTCGATCCCCGCTCATGACCGAGGATCGGGACCAGGACGCCTTGCAGGTTAGTCCCGAAAACAAGAAGGACGACACCCGCGAGAAGCGGAGCGACGGCAGCTTGGCCTGATGCTCCCATCTTCATACCTTCGCACGTTACCCAAGCTGGGAAATACTCTGCAAGAGCTTTGGTGCAGAAATCAGGTTGAAGACGTGCGGCGGTGGCGGGGTGAGGTGGCCACCTGTTCGGACAGGTTGGCGGCGAAGATAAGCTGGTCCCAGGTTCTGGTTACGCCGCCGCCTTCGGTTCCGACGCTGCTGCCCAGGCATGCCCGGGCAGCAGCGTCGGCAACACTCCGCGGCATGCCTCATTCGGCGTCCGCCCAGCCAGCACTGAATGAGGCCGGTGCGTGTTGTGGTGGCTGACCCACCAGGCCGGGCCGGGCCGGTCTCAAACGCATGCAGACACACGCACTCGTATTTCAGCGACCGCCACAGCCGCTCGATGAACACGTTGTCCATCCAGCGCCCGCGGCCGTCCATGCTGATCTGGGTGCCAGCATCGGTCAGCACCTGGGTGAACGCCAGGCTGGTGAATTGGCGGCCCCGTGCAAATCGCCCCGCGATTTCGTTGGGTCGGTGTTGAAAACGTCGAGCGTGCCAAACCAGGCCAGCGCCTCCTCAAGCGCATCGGTGCAGAGGGCCACGTCCATGGTGTTGCTCAGCCGCCCGGACAGCACCCGGCAGCTGTGCCAATCCATCCCGGCCTACCCCTGCGTTTCTCCCACCCCCCCCAACTACAATACGCCCCGCCGCTTCTACCCTTTTGGTTGGACGGACATAGGAATGCAGGTGATGTCTGAGCACCAGACCTGGTTGGGCCGCACGATGGCCAGGTCCGGCAGCGGGTAGGGATGAACCCTGTGCTCCGGATGCGGCGCTGGTCATCGTCTGGTGGATGCCACGCTTGGCCGACAACTCCGCCAAGGTCTGCGCGCCCCGGATCGCTTCCAACACCACCTGGGCCTTGAGCTCAGCCCCGTAACGCTTGCGTGTCACTTTGCCCATCTGGTCCCGTTTCTCGCTCAAGCAGGACCAGCTTATCACCCTGTCTGAAATCCTGGGGCCCCCTCAGTGGTAGCCGGCGCAGCTTGGATTGGCGAACAGTGTCATCCCTCCCGGCTACCTGGCTCAGCCGAATCTCATAGGTCGGATGGCAACCAAGTTGACGGTCCGCTTACAGGTTTGCACGCTATCGCCGCCAGATTCCTGACCGTGTCCGATCGCGTCAGCGCGTGAATGGCCAAGTATCTATGCTCGCCTTCAGGCAGCCTTGCCATTGCGATAAAACATCGATCCATACTCGCACGACCGCTGAAAACGTGAGGGCGCCATTATTCCTCCTGACAGCGCCAACGCAGCTTCATGTGTAACCCAGATTTGAACCATGCCTGACTTTGAACCACGCTCGACACGGCGTTTTGCCTCTCCAGGAGTTCAGACTGGCCTTTATCCGTCTCGACACTCCGCTCATCTCGCACCATCGTCACCAAAGTTCAGACATAGCTCGGCTTTGCGACTTACCCTTTATACTCAGGGAAGCATTCACACGTGCAGCATGGTCAGCCGTCGATCAAGATCCCGACGCAATCACCCTGTTTGCACGCGGTTTCGGCTGGCGCAGCTTAGCTCGCATATGTTAACGGCACATTGACGCCAATGTTCGCGTCCCGGGCAACATCGCTACGGTGCGGCTTCGGTTCTAACCATAAGGGGGAGGGAAATTTCGATGATCTCAGGTCGCGCCGCAACGCGGAATTTTGCCTTAGCCTGCACTGCGCTCGCCGGGTTGCTCGGCTCACCGGCGCGAGCAGACGACATCACGCAAGATCGCCTGCTCAATGCCGATAAGGAGCAGGGCAATTGGCTGCTGCATCATCGTACTTACTCGGCAAACCGTTTTTCACCGTTGAGCCAGATCAACCATGACACGGTAAAAGGCTTGAAGGTCGCCTGGACCATGGCGTTGGGCGGCGTCGAGGGTGGCGGAATCTGGTCGCATGGCGGACTGGAGGGCACGCCAATCGTCGAGAACGGCATGATGTACGTCACCGACGGCTGGGGTTCCGTTTACAAGATCGATGCCCGCAACGGACAGGGCAAGCTGCTGTGGAAGATGGACCCCAAGACCGATCACGACTGGGCGGGTGCGGTCGCCTGCTGCGGCGTTGACAACCGCGGCGTCGCACTTTGGGGCGACATGGTCATCTCCCATACGCTCGATGGCCGCCTGATGGCGATGAAGAAGGACACCGGCGAGATCGTTTGGCAGCGCCAGGTTGCCGATCCCGATAAGGGCGAGGCAGTGACGGCCGCGCCGCTTGTTGTCAAGGACTTGGCGATCACCGGCGTCGCCGGCGGCGAATACGGCATCCGCGGCTGGATCGCCGCCACCGATCTCAAGACCCAGAAGGAAGTTTGGCGCACCTACACCATCCCCATGAAGGGCGAGCCCGGCGGCGAGACCTGGAAGAACGAAGGCACAGCCAAAAATGGCGGCGGCTCGACCTGGGTCACCGGCAGCTACGATCCCTCCTCCAACACGCTGTTCTGGGGCGTTGGCAATCCTGGTCCGGACTGGGACAACGAGCAACGGCCAGGCGACAACCTTTACACCGACAGCGCGCTCGCGCTCGACTTGGACACCGGCAAGATCAAGTGGCACTTCCAGCACACGCCGAACGACCCCTATGACTATGATAGCGTTTCCGAAAACGTGCTGGTGGACGTGCCGGTGAACGGCAGGCCGACGAAGCTCGCGCTCACTGCCGACCGCAACGGGTTCGGCTACGCGGTGGACCGCGCGACTGGCGAGTTCGTTTGGGGCACGCCCTTCGTTAAAAAGGTCACGTGGACCCACGGGCTGAACCCAGAAACCGGCAAGCCCGTCGAGTATGACCCGAACCAGCCGGTGCAGCACTACAACGCCGCCGTGACGCCCTCGCGCGAGAACAAGGTAACGGAGATGTGCCCGGGCAACATGGGTGGCAAGAACTGGCCCCCCACCGCCTATAATCCGACCCTGCGGCTTTGGTATATCCCGACGATCGAAAGCTGCAATACGATCACCGTGGAAGACACCAAGCCGGACTCGTTCAAGCCGCGCGAGTTCTACACCGGAGGCGGCCCAAGCCAGCATCAGCGCATCACCGGCAGCGTCACCGCGATCGACGTCACCACCGGCAAGATAGCCGGCAAGGCCGAAACGCCATTCCCGCAACTCGGTGGGTTGCTTGCGACGCCTGACCTGGTATTCGCCAGCCAGCCGTCCGGCGAAGTGCTGGCCTACGACGCGAAGACGTTGCAGAAGCTTTGGGAGTTCAACACCGGCGGCGGCGTGAATGCGCCCCCGATCACCTTCACCGTGGACGGCAAGCAGTATCTCGCCATCCTCGTCGGCCTTGGCGGCGCCTGGGACAAGTGGTTCATCGAGTCCACGCCGGAGCTAAAGAAGATGCAAACCGGCTCCATGCTCTACGTGTTCGCACTCTGATCTGACGGCACGCGCACCAGGTCCCGCTAGAAACTACGGGATCTGGTGCGTGAAACGGCGAGACTGATATGTACGCGAAGCTCATCACTGCTTTTTCTGCAGCAACCATAATTGCTGCTGTTTCCTTGCGCGGTGCCGTGTTTGCCCAGGACTCGCCATTGCAGGGCCAGACCGCCCAGGGGAAGCGCGTTTTCCAACAGGCAAACTGCATCGGGTGCCACAAATGGCACGGCGGGGGCGGAGGCGGCTACGGCGGCGACGCGCTTTCCCTGCGCGCCACCCAGCTTGACCGGGACCAGATCATCGAGACGGTGCTCTGCGGCCGGCCCGGCACCGGGATGCCCTATTTCCGTCGCGGCGCTTACGACGGCGGCGAGCACCAGTGCTACGGCTTAGGGCGGCAGGAGCTTGGTAAGGATATGCCTGTGGAGGCCGGCACGTTTTTGCGTCCGAATGAAGTTGCCGCCGTCACCGACTATGTCTTGGCCGAAATCAAGGGCAAGGGTGAGCCGACCTACGCCGAATGCTCGGCGTTTTTCGGCGATGGCGCCCGCGTTTGCAACGTTTACAAGACGGCCCAGCCCTCAGCCGAAGCGACGCAGCCCAGCAAGCAGGGGAGCTGACGATGCGCTTAGCCTTCGTTGCCGCGGCCTTGGCCGCTGTCGTCACCGCGCTCGCTCCCACGCATGCGGCCCGCGCCGATGAGAACGACCTGCGCGAGTTCCGCGTGGGCATGGAGGTCAGCGAGCTGCCGCGCTCCGGCTACCTAGGTTTTGCCTGTGCTGACAATCCTGAGCACAAGCTGAATAGCTGGCAGGAGTATCGGCAGTGCCCCACGCAGGCATCCGGCCTGCACGCAATCCGCTTCCGATATGACGAGAACGCAAACCCTCTCTCGAAGGTCAACGACACGTATGAAGGTACGAAGGTCGGAGGCCATCCCGTGCGGCTTACTTTGCTGATCGGCGACACTGACCACGTCCGGGGCCTGGTGATTGAAACCGATCCTACAGCCCGCCTGTTCATGCACAAGAAAGCGTTCCTGTTCGGCGAACAAGTCAAGGCGCGCTACGGCGAGGAGGGCTGGGTTTGCGTGAGCCACGATTTGACGCCAGATGAGGAGCCAGTCGGCGGCGTGTCCGTCAAGGAGCACTGCGACAAGACGACCGCCACTCGGCACTTCGTTCTTGATCGTGCGCTGTTCCGTCGCAGCGGGCAGGACTTGAAGGATTTCGTGAGTTGGTCGCGGCTGGAAATCCACGATACGGAGTGAGTTCATCGTTGCCGGACCGTCGCCAGGGGTGACCAGGGTCTGGCGGTCTTGCGCCAGTTGGCTTCACTGCTGGTCGGGCCACGACCGGCAACGGCGTCCGCGGACCTAGCGTCAGCCAGAGACGTCAGTGCTGCCCGGATGTCAGGACACGGCGTGGCAGGTTGAGAAAGAGTGCAAGGAGAAGGTCATGCGGTGGATAGCAGCCGGCCTTTGTGCGGCCGTGGTCGCGACGATGCCAGCGGTGGCGGCAGATGCTCCGGGCGGCGTCGAGTTGTCCAAGGCTTGGACACCCGCTGTGACTCAGCTCCGCAGCAATTCACCATTGTACATGACCATCACCAATCATAGTGACGCACCGGACAGCCTGATCCGGGTACGGTGTCCGACAAACCTCGCAGACTTTGTTGAAAAGCACGCCACGGACCGCGGCGAGGGCGGAACGGCGATGCGGGAGGTGAAAAGCTTCACGGTTCCGGCAGGTGGGACAATGACCCTGTCCCCCGGCGGCAACCACCTGATGCTGCTAACCATCAAGGAGCCGCTACAGGATGGTCAGACATTCGCCTGTTCAATCGTGTTCCAAAAAGCAGGATCAATCCCGGTTGACGTGAGGGTGGTGCCCGACGGAACGAGGGAGCCGCCGGAATAGCGCCGCCTCCATCATCAGCCCGGCGCCTCTTCACTCGCTGAGCCTAGTTGGCGTGCAATCCTTGCCACGCTGACGGCGAGACGAGACGCGCCCAGGACGGACGGGGTTGCTGCCTCGTCTCATGCAACCATCATCTGCCGCTGCTACATCCCACGCTAAGCAACCTCTGGAGGTTTGCGCACAGATGGAGACCTAAGCAGGCTTACGTGGCCTGGCACGGCCGCAGGCCAAATATGTGACTGGCCGCATAAGCCTGCTTAGATGCGGCGGTTTCCAATCCGTTGGCTCAGGGGCTGTTGCCGCGCCATTTCCGCTCCGCGTCGTCCCATGCCGCAAGGGGTTGCAGGTCGGGCACCCACGCAAGCCCCGTCTTTGCGTCCGACGACACCGCTTCCGGCGTCACGACGACGTCCAGCAACGCCGGGCGGCTGGCGAGCGCCCGTTCGATCGCGGGTTTCAACTGCTCCTCGGTTTCCACCCGTTCGGCATGCATGCCGAACGAACGCGCCATGGCTGCATGATCACTGAATTGCAGCCTGGTGCCCACGACCTTGCCGTAGGTCACTGTCTGGTCGTGCACCTCGATCTGCCAGGCGCCGTTGTTGGCGACGACGATCAGCACGGGCGCCTTGTGTCGCACGGCGGTATCGACCTCGATCGCATTGAAGCCGAACGCACCGTCCCCGGTCGCCACCACCACGGGTCGATCGGGGATGGCCAGGCTCGCGGCAATCCCGTAAGGCACGCCAATGCCGATGCAGCCGAACGGTCCGGGGTCGAGGATGTCCGGTGCAGACAGGCCAATCCGGGCAAAGCTGAGGAAATCACCGCCATCGGTGATGACGACCGCTTCCGGGCCGATGGCCTCCTGCAAGGCGGCCAGCAAGCGGTTCGGGTGCAGCCGCCCGTCGCTGCCCGGGGGCGCCATCCGCATCGACTGTTTCAGCTTGCGCGCGCGTTCCTCATGCGCCCGGCGCAGCCCGTCCGCCCATCCCCGGTCAACGGACGCGGCCCGGTTGCCGGCGGCCTCGACCAACGCACGTAATGCCTCCTTCGGTGAGGCGAGGATCTCGACCACGCCACGCCGGTTGTCACGCAGTTCGCCCGGCACTTCTCCGATGCGTACGAAACGCGCCTGGCCGAAAATCGCAGGTGAACCATAGGCAAGCTGGAAATCCAACCGGCGTCCCACGGTCAGCACGACGTCTGCATCGGTCATCACCGTGCCGCGCATTGCGCCAACGACGGAGGCGTGGGTATCCGGCACCAGGCCGCGGCTTTCGCCGGTATCGAGGTAAACCGCGCCGAGCCGGTCCAGCAGCGCGATCATTTCAGGCCCTGCCCGGCGGGCGCCGCGCCCGGAGATGACGACCACGCGCTTGGCGCTCCAAAGCTCCTCGACCGCCTGCGCCACTCGCGCCGGGTCCGGCAGCACTACGGGCCGCGGCTTGGGCTGCAGGTGCTCTTCGAGCTGGACGGGTTTCGGGACAAGGCGGCGCAGCACATCAGCCGGGAAGTCGATGTAGGCAGGTCCCGGCTCGCCCGCATCGCCGAACGCGCGGGCAATCGCCTCGTCCAGTTCGGCCAGTACGAGCGCCGGGTCGCGCACGGTTCGGGCATAGCGGGTGATCGAGCGGACCAGGAGGGTGTGGTCGAGGTCCTGCAGGCCGCCGCGGTTCTCCTGCGCAGTCGGGTTCGTCCCGGAGATGACCAGCACCGGTGCGCGCGAGATGTGCGCATTGGCAATACCGGTCATGGCGTTGGTCACACCCGGGCCTGCCGTCACGAGGGCAACACCCAGTTCGCCCGTCAGCTCTGAATGGGCCTGGGCCATGTGCACCGCAGCGCGCTCGTCGCGCACGTCAACGATCTCGATGCCCTCCGCGTCGAGCCGCATCCAGATCGGCATGATATGGCCGCCGCAAAGCGCGAAGACGCGCTTCGTGCCCCGCCGCTTGAGCAGGCGGGCGACGAGCCCGGCCACACTATCGGGTTCTATCTTCATCATATCGCTTCCATCTCCCGCTTCGCTCAGCTGCCGGTCCGTTCGGCGCCGGAAAGCTGTGTCTTAAGCACCCGGTGCAGGATCTTGCCTGTGGCAGTGCGCGGCACCTCCTCCTGGCGAAGGAACGAGAACGACCGCGGGCGCTTGTAGCCGGCGATCCGCTCCCGGGACCACGCGAGCAGCTCGCCCTCGCCCAGCGCGGCGCCGTCGTGCGGAATGATGACGGCGTGCACGCGCTCGCCCCATTTCTCGTCCGGCAAGCCGATCACGGCCACGTCCTGAATTGCGGGATGGGCGCCGAGCACGGCCTCGACCTCGGACGGGTAAACGTTCTCGCCGCCCGAGATGATCATGTTGCTCTTGCGGTCAACCAGGTGGATGTAGCCGTCCGGGTCGCGCCGGGCCATGTCGCCGACGGTGCAGTACTCGCCCCGGAACGCATCCTGCGTCTTCTCCGGCAGGTTCCAGTAGCGGTCGAAGGTATGGGCGTTGCTGGAATAAAGCTCGCCGGCTTCGCCGTCCGGAACCTCATCGCCGTTCCCGTCCAGCAACTTGATCGGCGCCGCGCCCACGCATTCCCGGCCGATCGAGCCGAGCTTGGTGAACTGCTCGTGCGGGTGGAGCATTGTCACCCACCCGGCCTCGCTTGAGCCGTAAAGCTCGAACAGGCCAGAGTTGCGGAACATCTCCATCACGGCCCGCTTCGTGTCCTGGCGCGCCGGGGCCGAGGAGATCATCAGCTTGGCGACCCGGCTGAGGTCGTACTTCCCCCACGTAGCGACCGGCAGGCCCAGCATCATGGTGTAGTGGGTCGGCACGAGCGAGGTGAAGGTTGATCCACCCTCGGCGAGCGTGCGGACGCAGTGTTCGGGGTCAAAGCTGCGGCGCGAGTAGATGGACACCTCGCCGCCCAAGTAGGTGAAAGCGCCGAAGAAGTTGAGCGAGTTCGCGTGGCACATCGGCATGACCAGGAGGGCGCCGTCCTCCCGATGCACCCCCAACTCGATGTCGGTCACCAGGGACAGGTGGGTTGCAGCTTTGTGGCTGCGGAGCACTCCCTTGGGCCGGCCGGTCGTGCCGGAGGTGTACATCAGGGTCCACGGATCGGACGCCAGCACGGACTGGGCCGGCTCGCGGTCGGAGGCCATGGCGATCAGGTCCTCGTAGTCGCGGTAGCCAGCAGGGCAAGCTGCGCCGGCTGGGTCATGGCCGGCGATGCGGATCAGGTTGCCGGCGGGCACCGACAGGTCCGTCCGGACCTCCTCCAGGCCACCAATGAGCCCATCCTCGACGATGACCGCGGCCGCGCCCGCATCCTCAATGAGATAAGAGATTTCGCGGCCGACGAGGCGGAAATTGACCGGCACCGCAATCAGGCCCGCCTTGGCGGTAGCGGCAAAAATTTCGGCCCACTCCACCCGGTTGTAGGCGAGGATCGCGACCCGGTCGCCCTTGGCAAGGCCAAGGCCCAGGAGGGCATTGGCCAGGCGGCAGGCGCGCGCGTTCCAGTCCCGGAACGTCATCGCGCGCTCCAAATCGCGTGCCCCGATCTTGTTCGGGGACAGGCGGGCATGGACCGAGAGCATCTGGCCCAGCGTCAACAGCTCTGTCATCCGTGTGCTCCGCGCTACTTGTTCACGAGACGGGCCGGGATCGCGAGCACAAGCGCCCCGCTCACCACCAGTACGGCCGCAAAAAGGTAAAGGCTGGCCGAGTTGCTGTGCGTGACGGCGGCCAGCCAGCCGACGATGTTGTTGGTGGTGAACCCGGCCAGGTTGCCGAGCGAGTTGACCAGCGCGATCCCGGCCGCGGCGGCAGTGCCTCCAAGGAACGCACCAGGCAGGCTCCAGAATGCGGCCTGCGCGGTGGATGCCCCGGCCACCGCCAGCACAAGCCCGACCATCGCAAGCACGGTGTTGCCGCCGGCCCATGCGGTGAAGGCGAAGCCGGCCGCGGTGACCAGGCACGGCAGCACCGTGTGCCAGCGCCGTTCACGCATGCGGTCGGCATTGCTGTTGAGGGCGATCATCGCGACCACGGCCGCCAGGTAAGGCACGGCAGTCAGCAGGCCGATCCTGAACGGGTCGGACACGCCGGTCTGCTTGATTATGGTCGGCACCCAGAAGCTGTTGAGGTAGATGCCGCACACGACCCCGAAGTAGATCAGCCCGAGCAGCCAAACCCGCGGCGTCCGGAACGCGGCCGAGAGCTGCGACAGGTCCTCCTTCTCCTTCTCCTCATGGGCGACCGCTTCGGCGACGATGCGCTTCTCGTCCGTGTCCAGCCACTTGGCCGAGGCGACGCGGTTGTCGAGGTAGAACAGCGTGACCAAGCCGAGGACCAGCGAGGGGACCGCCTCGATGAGGAACAGCCATTGCCAGTTGCTGAACCCGTAGGCCCCGCCGGCGGCGTTCAGGATCCAGCCTGAAACCGGGCCGCCGAACACGCTGGCCATTGGAATGGCGGTGAGGAAGATGGCGGTGATGCGGCCACGCCGCCGGGCCGGATACCAGTAGGTCAGGTAGAGCAGCACGCCGGGGATGAACCCGGCCTCGGCGACGCCGAGCAGGAAGCGCACGACGTAGAAGGCGAGCGGCGTGTGAACGAAGGCCATCCCGGCGGACAGTAGCGCCCAACTGATCATGATGCGGGCGATCCACAGCCGGGCACCGACCCTGTGCAGGATCACGTTGCTCGGCACCTCGACCAGGACATAGCCGATGAAGAAGATGCTGGCGCCAAAGGCATAAACCTGTTCGCTAAGCTTCAGGTCGTCCAGCATCTGCAGCTTGGCGAAGGCCACGTTGACCCGGTCGAGGTAGGCGCTGAGGTAACACAGGAACAGGAACGGCAGCAGCCGCATCGTCACCTTCCGGTAGGTCCGATCCTCGACTGATGGCAGCGACGCAGGACCTATGGTTAAGCCGCTCGCTTGTGACATGTTGCTTCCTCCCAGAAGGCCATCCGGCGCTTGTAAAGCCGCGCGCCAGTTGCGGTTGTCAGGTCCGTCGCGATGCGCGCCCTCGGTCCCGTGCGACACGGTGTGGGGCGGATGCGCCGCAGGGTCGGTAGGGTTGCTCCTATGGTTGGTCCGCGTCGCCAGGACCGGCGGTGGCGGCCAGGCGCGCGGCGGCGGTGCGTACGTGGTCCAGGGTGCGCGCCTCGGCCGCCGCGGCGTCCCCGGCGACGATCGCATCCAGGATGCCGCGGTGCTGCTGCCAGATCGAGTGGGGCGGCTCCGACCGGCGGAGCACCTCCCCCATCACACGCCGCAGGAAGCGCCAGTGGACCTCGGCCGTCGGCCCGATCATCGGATTGCCGGACGCGCGGTAAACGAAGGCGTGGAAGGCGACGTCTTGCGCGATCATGGCCTTGATCACGCCGCCCGACACGGCGGACATACCGGCAGCGAGGATGCGCTCGCCATCGCGCCGGGTCTGCGCCGCCACCTCGGGCAAGGCGGCGCACCGCCTTGCGGCGAGGGGTGCTGCAAGCGCATCGAGCGCAGCGCGCACCTCGTAGCGGTCCCGCATCATCTGCATGTCCAGCGGCGCCACAATGAGCCCGCGCCGGCCGGCGTCCTGCACCAGGCCATCGGTCTTGAGCAGCAACAGCGCCTGCTGGATCGGCTGGCGGGACACGCCATAGCGCTCGGCGAGGAGTTCCTGGACGAGGTGCATGTTAGGGGCAAGCGTGCCGTCGGCGATCTCACCGAGCAGGGCCTCGTAGGCCTGTTCGACCAGGCTTGGGTGAGCAGTCAGCAGCATTGCGCTCTTCCGCATACTGAATTCAGAGTTCAGAATACAAAACGGCACAGCCGTGTCAATCAGTGTGAGGATGATTTTGTTGCAAAAGAACATAAGGGCCGGACAGCAGTGGCGATGCCGGGGTGGGTTCGGCTGTGGAACCCGGCCTGCCGTTCGTCGTGGGCACCGCCTGCGCGTGCGAGGCCGGACGTAGCCCGTGCGTGCCGTTCTCGACGCCGCCCTGCCGGTGTTCGCGCTGATCCTGACTGGTGCTGCGTGCGGCCGTTCCGGCATGTTCGACCGGCAGGCGACCGACAACCTCAACCGCTTTGCATTCTACCTTGCCCTGCCGGCGCTGCTGTTCCTCGCAATGGCGCGGATCACGCCGGATCAGGCGGCCCAGGGCGGCTTCTCCCTCGCCTTGGGCGGCGGGATCGTGGTCACCTTCGTGCTTGGTTTCATCCTCAGCCGCTGGCGAGGTGGGAACGCCGCCATCGCGACCATTGAGGGACTGGACGCAAGCTACGGCAACACCGGCTTCATGGGCATCCCGCTCTGCCTGCTGGTGTTCGGACCCGGCAGCTTGCCGATGGCCGTCATTTCCACCTTGTTCACGGCCTGCGTGCTGTTCCTGTCTGCGGTCGCGCTGGTTGAGTTCAACCTGCAACGGAGCGCCAGCCTCGGGCGCACGCTCGGCAAGGTGGTGTTTTCGCTGCTGCGCAATCCCCTGTTGCTCGCGCCGTTGGCCGGGCTTGGCGTGGCCCTGGCAGGGCTTCCCCTACCGATTCCGGTCGAGCAGTTCGCTACTTTGCTTGGCGGCGCGGCGTCGCCGGTCGCGCTGATATGCATCGGTTTGTTCTTGGCGCAGGAGCGCGTGACGGTCCGCGACGCCATCCCGGTCAGCATGCTGGTCGGGCTGAAGCTGATCGTCCAGCCCGGCGTGACCGCACTGCTCGCGGTCACCGTGCTCCACCTGCCGCCCTTCCAGACGCACGTGGCGGTGCTGCTCAGCGCGCTGCCGATCGGGTCGGGGCCGTTCACCATCGCAAAGCTCTACGGGCTTGAGGCCAGAGTGACCTCCGGCGCGATCCTAGCCTCGCATGTCGCCTCCGTCGTGACTGTATCGGCGCTGGTCGCATGGTTCGGGTAGGAAAATAGCGACGGGTCCGGTCCACGGCCGGCGTTGCCACGACCCAGGGATCCGATGAGTGGAGGGACGCCCACTTGGGGTTCCCAGGGTTTGCTGGGCAGAGATGGCCGTGCAGGTTGGTGCATGCTGGAGACAGCCGGAGTGCAAGATGGAAGACGTGCCCCGTTCCTTTCGCACGCCAGCCCTCCATATTTACGAAACCAACCAGATGGAAACGCGGTGCCGGGCTGGATAAGCTGCCGGCCGCAAGACGGAGAAGCGCCATCATGTCGGCTGCTGTGAAGCAAACTCAATCGCCCGCACCTCACCGGTGTGATGCGGTTATCGTGGGGGCCGGGTTCTCGGGCCTGTATCAGCTCCATCAGCTCCGCGACCAGCTCGGCTTGTCGGTTGTGGTGCTCGAGGCCGGGGATGACGTGGGCGGCACCTGGTATTGGAACCGCTATCCCGGCGCGCGTTGCGACTCCGAAAGCTACACCTATTGCTATTCCTTCTCCAAGGAACTGGAGCAGGAGTGGCGCTGGACCGAGCGTTACCCCGGCCACACCGAAATCCGGGCCTATCTCAACCACGTGGCCGACCGCTTCGACCTACGGTGCGACATCCGGTTCGGCAGCCGTGTAGTGGCGGCGGCGTTCGACGACGCATCCAACCGCTGGACGGTGACGACCGAGGCAGGTGACCGCTACGACGCCGAGTTCTTCGTGCCCGCCGTCGGCTGCCTATCCGCGGCGAACGTCCCTGCCATCCCTGGCCTCGACACCTTCCGCGGCACATGGGCCCATACCGGGCGCTGGCCGCAGGAGGGGGTCGATTTCACCGGCAAGCGGGTGGGCCTGATCGGTACCGGCTCGACCGGCATCCAGGCAACGCCGGTGATCGCGGCGCAGGCGGCGCATCTTACGGTGTTCCAGCGGACGGCGAACTACAGCGTCCCCGCCCGCAACGGCCCGTTCACCGCCGAGGCGCAGGCCGAGATCCGGGCGCAGTATCCCGCGTTGCGCGACAAGATGCGCTCGACCACCAACGGCCATCCCTTCGATCTCAGCCCCGATCCCGCGTTGAGCGTGACGGAGGAGGAACGGCAGCGCCGCTACGAGGCGGCATGGGAGGCCGGCGGCCTGCGGTTCCGCGCCGTGTTCGCCGACCTGCTGCACAACAAGGAAGCCAACGACACGGCATCCGACTTCCTGCGCGCCAAGATCCGTGCGGTCGTCCGCGACAAGGCAACGGCCGAGCGCCTGGCGCCGACAGACCACCCATTCGCCAGCAAGCGGCCGCCGATCGACACCGGATACTTCGAGGCGTTCAACCGCGACAACGTCACCCTGGTGGACGTGAAGACCTCGCCCATCGTCGCCATCACGGAGGATGGGATCCAGACCTCGGATGGCGTCTATCCTCTTGATGTCATCGTGTTCGCGACTGGGTATGACGCGATGACCGGGCCGCTGCTGGCCATGGACGTCACCGGCAGCGGCGGGCGGTCGCTGCGGCAGGACTGGGCGGCGGGGCCACGGACCTATTTGGGCCTGCAAACGCCAGGTTATCCCAACATGTTCACCATCACCGGACCCGGCAGCCCCTCGGTGCTGACGAACATGCCGGTGGCGATCGAGCAGCACACGCAGTGGATCACCGCCTGCATCGCCCACCTGCGCGCCACCGGGAGGCAGCGGATCGAAGCGACGCAGGAGGCAACCGACGCCTGGGTCGCACACGTCAATGAGGCCGCGAACGCGACGCTGCTGCCGATGGCCAACAGCTCGTGGTACCTTGGGGCCAACGTGCCCGGCAAGCCGCGGGTGTTCATGCCCTACGCCGGCGGCATGGCGCGCTATGCCGCGACCTGCGCCGAGGTCGTACAGGGTGGCTACCGCGGCTTTGCCTTGAGTTAGGCACAGTCAACATGGCCGCCGTCCGGCTTGCCGGCGGAACAGCGGCTTCAAAATTTCCAAGCAGCCTCCCGCGCTTCACGGCATAGTGTCACCGCCACCCGTCGTCGCGGGTGGCGGTATGGCATGGATCAGCAGTTGAGCCTGAAGAGAATGTTGCTTGAATTCAGCAAGATTATTGCGGCGTAGGCAAAGCCCAGCTGATGAAAACTTGCAATAACCCGGGATATCGCCTCATTCGGAACGATCTTTGCCATGGTGAACTCGAGACGTCATTCCGGCGTAACTTACAGCATTGATGAATCGTCTATGCGACAACGCCCTTCTGGCGGCTCCGCCATCGGCTATACCGACATGGGCCGCTTGTCCAAGGCACTGACCATCTTGTAGGCGGTGCAACGCTGGTACCGGGTGGGCGACGACACCTCGTCCAGCGCCTTCCAGAAGCCGAGCGCCCCACCGCCGGTCGTCAGCACGGCAGGATCGCCGACGTGAAGCGGACCCGCTCGGCGCAAGCATCGCCGGCACCCTCAGCACCGGCACCCCCTGGTCGTGCACGCTCACCTATTACGCCGCGACCGGACCGATGCCTACCTGCACCTGGCGCCCGGACCGTGGCAGTGCCGAACCCGGCGCTCGCGCCCATCCGGAAGCCGCATCTGCCGCATGGCGGCCAGGAACGCCAGGGCTTCCGCCTTCATGGCCTATGCCAGCCGTCGGCGGGCGCCGACGCGCATGACGGCCGTGAGCGGGTCGTGAACCGTGTCGGGCTAACGGAGCGGAACAACGATGCTGCTGCCCGACATGGCGTGTCGGCTCGTTTGGGAGTTCAGCCAGGCATTTACCCGCCTCGATAAGCCACCCTTCTCACACCGTCGTCACCCAGCTTCCAGCATAGCTCGGGTGCATCGGCGCACGTTGACGATCATCAATGCACAAGCCCATCTTCTCTTGGGCATTTGGAAACCGATGCGCCACCTGGTTCACCAGCGAGCCGAATGCTCGTCACGGAACGGGCCACCGGGAAAGGTTGGCATGAACGCCGTCACGGTTGTGAGCCTGTTTGCGGCGACGCTGTCGATGGTAAGCTTTGTCCCGCAGGCATGGGCAGTCATCCGGTCGCGCAACACGGACGGCATCTCGCTCAAGACCTATGTGATCACGGTGGTCGGCTTCGTTGCCTGGCTGGTCTATGGCATATTGCTGCGCCAGTGGGCGATTATCGTGCAGAACGTCATTTGCCTTTGCTTGTCCTCGTTCATCCTGGTCATGAAGCTGCTGCCGCAGCGCAAGAAGGAGGCCGTGGCCGACGCATTGACCCCGGAGCCTGCCAAGGCGGACCATGGGGACAGCCAGTAAGCGGAGAACGCTTGGCACATCGGCACGCCTTCGCTGACGCAGGCTGGTGCAGAACCTGTCACAAGGACAATCGGGAGAGTGGAACCGGCCTGGCTCAACGCACCGAAGCGTCAGACCGGCAGGCTTGCCGATCCGGCCGAAGGCTTCGTTTTGCAGGCGGCGGGCCAGTCATGGCCAACGGAAGCGGCGCGGGGAGGCCAGGCGCCCCGTAGCATCGGATCAACGGCGGCGTCTGCGCCCTTCAACCCCGAACAATGCCAACCGCAAACCTTGACGCCGTTCACTTGATTGCCTTCGCTGGGGATCTGAGCGCCGGATGCCCTAACCGCCCGGCCGAACTGCTTGCCAGCTTGGTTTTGACAGCGGCCTAATCCCGGCAGCGGCGTTGCTTGCCTCGTTGCGCCGGATGCCCCCGTGAGGAATTCGGGCCTGATACAGGAACAGCTGACGTGAAATTCGGGCAACCTCAAGACGGGCAACCGCAAGACCGGCAACCTCAAGACGGGCAGCCGCAAGCCGAGGAGCCCCAATCGGCGCGAGCGGGCCGAGGCGCCGGGCCGGGTCTCCTGGCCGTGCTGACCGCGGTCGGCCCGATCTCAACCGACATGTACCTGCCAGCCTTTACTGTCATGCGCGCCGATCTGCATGGCGGCGCAGCGGCGGCCCCGCTCACGCTGGCCGCCTGGTTCGGCGGCCTCGCGGTGGGACAGTTGATCTACGGCCCGTTCTCCGACCACTTCGGACGCCGGACGCCCATGCTGCTGGGGTGTCTCCTCTACGCCGTGGCTTCCGCCGCCTGCGCGCTTTCGACCAGCATGCCGGAGCTGATCGCTTTTCGCGCCCTGGCCGCATTCGGAGGTGCGGCGAACCTTGTCATCCCCCTCGCCATCGTTCGCGACATCGCCAAGACCGGCCAGCTGGCCGCAGATCTCATCTCGCGCCAGCAACTCATCCTCGCCGTGATCCCGATGCTGGCGCCGACGCTTGGGGGGCTGATCGTGGAGTTTGCCGGCTGGCGGACGATCTTCTGGGTGGCCGTGGTGTATGGCGTGGCCTGCGTCGCGCTGATCCTGACGTCGTTCGGCGAGACGCTGCCGCGGTCTGCCCGCGGCCACGGCGGCCTGTTGACCATCATGGCGGATTATCTCCGGGTGGGACGCGACCGTTACTTTTTCACCCATGCCCTGACCGGGAGCTTTGCAACGTTCAGCCTTTTTGCCTTTCTCGGCGGGGCGCCGGCGGTGTTCATGCACCATTTCAGCATAAGCCCGACCCTGTTCGGAGCCACGTTCATCGCCAACGGCGCCGGCTATGCCCTAGGAACCGCCTTTAATTCCCGGCTTATCAGGCTATACGGCCGCTGGCGTGTGCTGCGTCGTGCGTGCCATGTGCTTGTTGGCCTTTCGGGGCTGATCCTGGTGTGCATGGCCGCCGAGATCGGCGGCGTGTGGGTGATGGCGGTCCTGTTCGCAGCGGTCATGCTGACGCTGGGCTGTTTGCTGCCCGACGCGGCGATCGGCGCAGTCGGACCCTACCAGCGCGACGCCGGCGTCGCGTCCGCGCTTTACGGAACGCTGGTGTTCGCGATCGGCGCACTCGGCTCGGTCGGCGTGGGCCTGGTCCCGGACTACGAACCGGTATTGATGGGCTCGCTGATGCTGCTGGGGGCCGTCATGGCCGTGGGATCCAACGTGATCGGACGAAGGTCTGCCGCCTGACGGCCCAGCAGGACGTGTGCCGGCGGTCAGCGTAGTGCGCGAATCAGACGTGAAGGCGTATCCCGGCGTGATGCACTGGCGATTATCGGTGCGAGAGTGCCGGGTGGCAGGATCGATCGTTCCCTAGTAGTCCGTCAGCCTTAAGCTGACGGGTATAGTTTTCGCAGCTTGATGCG
>CAXTOB010000075.1:0-2738 GCA_964245505.1 uncultured Acetobacteraceae bacterium
GCGCGGCACCGACCTGACCATCTTCTCCCCCCGGGCCGCCGGCATGGGCCACCACCTCTCGACCGCCGAGGCCAACGCCGTCTGGTCGCGCGAATGCAACGACCTCATCGCCCGTGTCTGCCGGCTGTTCCCCCGCAACATCGTCGGCGTCGGCCAACTGCCGCAGGCACCCGGCGTCCCCCCCGCCAACTGCATCCCCGAGCTGCGCCGCTGCATCGAGGACCTAGGCTTCGTCGGCGTGAACCTGAACCCCGACCCGTCCGGCGGCTACTGGACCGACCCGCCGCTAACCGACAAGTGGTGGTATCCACTCTACGAAGTGATGGTGGAGCTGAACGTGCCGGCGATGGTGCACGTGTCCTCCTCCTGCAACCCGAATTTCCACGGCACCGGCGCGCACTACATCAACGGCGACACCTCGGCGTTCATGCAGTTGATCGAGGCCGACCTGTTCGCCGACTTCCCGACGCTGAAGTTCATCATCCCGCACGGCGGCGGCGCCGTTCCCTATCACTGGGGCCGGTATCGCGGCCTGGCGCAGGACATGGGCAAGCCGCTGCTGACGGATCATCTCCTGAAAAACGTCTTCTTCGACACTTGCGTTTACCACCTGCCCGGCACCGAACTCCTGGCTAAGGTCATCCCGGTCGAAAACATCCTGTTCGCCTCGGAGACCATCGGCGCCGTCCAGGGCATAGACCCCGAAACCGGCCATCACTTCGACGACACCAAGCGCTACATCCAGCAGGTCCCCTGGCTGACCGACGCCGACCGAGCCCGCATCTACGAGGGCAACGCCCGCGCCGTTTATAGCCGCCTGTCCGCCCAGATCGACCATCAACGCACCGGCGCCGCCGCATGAACCCGCCGGGCCGGCGCCGGAATCCTTGTCCCCGTCCGCCGGCCCGGCGCTGCTCGACGCCCTACGCAGCCTCGCCACCAGGCTACCCAGTGACAACATAGCCCGCATGACCGGCACGGCCTGGCTCACCCCCTGCGCCGCCCAAAACCGATGGCCGTCACCATGCGTACCCGTGGCGGCGGCAACCTCGCGATCCATCGCGCCTTCCGCAGGGCCGGCGCCGTGCTGGTGACCGATGGCGATAGCGACCTGAACCAGGCGCTGACGGGCGAAGTAATGGCGGCCTCCGAGAGCCTGGGCGTGACCGCCCTGGTGACCGACGGCGCAATCCGCGACCTAGGGTCAATCTGCGCCAGGTTTTCCAGTCTCTGCCAGCGGCGTCACCCGCCGCAGCCCCTACAAGAACGGCACCGGCGAAAACAACGTCCCAGTGTCGGCCGCCGGCATGGCGGTGAACTCAGAGTATTTGGTCTGCGGCGACGAGGACGGCGTGGTTGCGATCGCCCCTGCCGGCACTGCCCGAGTGATCGAGGCTGCCTGCAAGCAGGGCGGCGCCGCCGCTGCAAGCCATCGTGGAAAGCCGTTTCGACCGTGGCTGCGTAGAACCGCAGGAGCGGAAGATGATGGCCGGATGATTGCTTATACCAAACAGCTTTCGCTCTGACCGTTTTCGCCATTGCGAGGAGCGCAGCGACGCGGCAATCCAGAGCGGTAAGCACAATGCTGGCGGCCCTGGATTGCCGCACCGCAAGCGCGGCTCGCAATGACGGCTTGGCGACGTCTGGGTCAGTGCGAAGGGCCGTTGGTATTACGGTTGGCCCGAGCGCGCCGTGCAACGCCGTCGTTGATTAGGAGAGCACAGGAAAGCCGCGTTGGATGATCATCGCAGTGATACCTTGGAGCGGTTAACGGAGACACTCATGCCCGATCGTCGTTTGCTCCTAAACTTGATCCTGACCGCAGGCGTCGCGCCGTTCCTTACCCCAGCCCAAGCCCAGTCCGGCGCCGGCGCACCGCCGCTGGGCAAGCCCGGCGAAGCCGAGGGCCACGTTGGCGCAGGTGGCAGGGGCGGCGACCCTGGCGGCTCAGGCCAGCCCGGCCAGCCCGGCACTGGCGCCGGTGGCGCTGGCGGGGCAGGGGGCGCCAACAATGACGCCGCAGAACCCGGCGCCGCAGTCCCCAAGCGGACCGCCCCCCCGCTATGCCCGCCCCCCTCCCCGACATCCTCACCACCACCCGCCGGATCGCCGTCGTCGGCGCATCCAACAAGCCCGACCGAGCCGGCAACTACGTCTTCGCCTTCCTCGTCGCCCGCGGCTTCGACGTCGTAGGCGTAAACCCCGGCATAGCCGGACAAACCCTGCATGGCCGCCCCATCGTCGCAACCCTCGACGACGCAGGTCCGCTCGACATGGTGGACATATTCCGTGCCCCGGACCAGGTCGGCCCCGTAGTAGCCGACGCCATACGCCTAGGCGCCCGCACCATCTGGCTTCAACTGGGCGTCACCAACCCCCCCGCCGAAACCGCGGCCCGCGCCGCCGGCCTCCGCGTCGTCGCCGACCGCTGTCCCCTGATCGAGTGGCGCCGCCTGCAACTCCCCACTTGAAGCAGAGTTGTGTGTGGCCCACGTCGCACCACGCAACAAACCCTCGGCGGATCATCACCATGACCAACGAAGAACGCGATCTCATCGCCCGCTACATCGCCCGCGTCGCCGGCGCGCAGCAGGGCGGCTTCACGGCAGGCAGCGTTCCGCAATCGGCGCAGCAGCTGCCGCCGATTGACCGCGACGCCGATGCCTTCATCGCCCAGCAGTTCCAGCAGTATCCCGACGCCCGCTACCGCATCACCCAGACCGCCCAGGTCCAGGAGG
>CAXTOB010000075.1:2748-17313 GCA_964245505.1 uncultured Acetobacteraceae bacterium
GAACCAGATTCGCCGCCTGCAATGGGAGCTGCAGCAGGCGCAGCAGGCCATGCAGCAGCAGCAGCAGGGCGGCAGCCAGCAGAAGGGCGGCTTCCTCAGCAGCATATTCGGCGGCGGTTCCTCTCAGCCGCAGCGTCCCATGGGCCAGCAGGGCTACGGCGGCTTCCAGCCGACGTCGCCCCCGCCCCAGCCGCAGTATCCGCCGAACTACCAGCCCGGCATGTTTCAGCGCGGCGGCGGCTCCGGCTTCCTCGGTTCGGCCCTGACCACGGCAGCCGGCGTCGCTGGCGGCTTGGTGGTGGGCAATGCCCTGATGGGCGCATTCAGCGGCAACCACGAGGGCGGCGGCCTGTTTGGCGGCAGCGGCGGCGGCGCCACCAACACGGCGGACTCCGGCAGTCCCTGGGACGGCGCCGGGGTCAGCCCCGTAAACGATACCTCCGGCGGATTCCTTGGCGGAGCAAGTGGTGGCGCCGACCCCTTCGCCGGCGGCGGGGCTGACAAGGACTTCGGCGGCGGCAACGACTCCGGCCTAAGTCAAGATGCCGGCTACGACCAGGGTGGTGGCGATCCCTTTGGCGGCGCAGGCGATGCTGGTGGCGGCTTCGATGGCGGCGGTGGCGGCTTTGATAGCGGCGGTGGCGGCTTCGATCAGGCATAATCTGGTTCGCAGCCTGCCCGGTGGCCTGGTCCTGTATGGGCCGGGCCATCGTTGTTTGACGACCACTCCGTCACCGTTCCATCAGAGCGGAGCGACGACAATAGCCCACATGAACCTGGCCCCCTACGTTCCGGTGCTCGATGGACCGGCGATTGTAGTTTGCGAGGTAGTCAACCTCACAACAGGCGCCGGGAGTTCTGACCGCTGACAAGGTCATCGCCATCGCGAGCCGCTCTTGCAGCGTGCCAATCCAGGGCGGCACGCCCAAGTCCTGCCATCCTGGGGTGCCGCGCCGAGGCCGGCTCGCAATGACCACGGCCAGTCGGGACCAACAGGTCAGAACCTCCGGTGGTTGATACGACGGGTCAGCCGAGTCTAACCCAAGCGCCCCTGTGTTCACCTGCGCCAGTGGACTCGCTAAGCGCGTCGCTGGCGACCTCGATGGTAAGTTGACCATCGCAGGGCGGCGTCGGATCAGCGAGGCAGTCGCCCGTGCGGTCACCCTGAATGGCCGGCTCTTCCCCTTCGACGCGTTTTACGACTGGCTGAAATGGATCGCATCCAGGTCCGGAAGCAGGATCACGCCTTCCTGCTCGTTCGGATCGGTGCGTGCGATCACCGCGGTAGCCTCCTCGGTCATGCTCGGATTGTAAGGCAAGTGGGGCACATCCGCGGGGATGTAACAAAACGATCCCGGAGGCACGACGCTGTGATGCTGCAAGTTCTCGCCGTGCCACACACACGATATGCCGCTTAGCGCGTAGATGGCGGTTTCGTGGTCGGCATGTTTGTGTGCCTTCGCGCGCCCTCCAGGCGGGATCTTCACAAGCTGCATATGGATGGCATGCGCGCCGACGCTCTCGGCCGATATGCCAACGGCGTAAATAAGCCCTTGCCGGCCGGGATGCGCCTCGCCTGGATCAACGACCCGGCATGCCAAGGAGGTCACTTCACGATCGTCCATGATGAACCGCTCCGATGGGATGTGACGACATGGTCTCACAGCCGAGGGCTCGTCTTGGACCGCGCCCCAGCGGCCTGCATGGACATCAACAAGCTAGCGGGGCGTTGTCAAAAGGATCTGCCGTTACAAAACCCTCTCCGTTCCGGCGCAAACGCGAGTAGGAGCGGCACAGCAGGAGACGATCTTGCTTGCCTCCATAATCAAGTGGGCTGACAGCCGACCTGCGGGAAGGCACCGGCGGCCTGGATCGGACCCGGCCACCGGTGCCCATGGGGTCACCCCGGGATCATCCACGGCACCACATACTGCTGCAGCACGACGAGAACGCCAAGCAGCAGGGTCAGCGCGACGCTATGCTTGAACGTGCGTGCCAAAACCACGCCCTCCTGGCCCCGCAGGTCGGTAACGGACACGCCGGTGGCGATGTTCTGCGGCGAGATCATCTTGCCCATCACGCCGCCCGAGGAGTTGGTTGCGGCAATCAGCACCGGGTTCAGGCCGAGCTGGTTCGCCGCCACCACCTGCAAGTTGCCGAACAGCGCGTTGCCGGAGGTGTCGCTGCCGGACAGGAACACCGCGACCCAGCCCAGGAACGGCGACAGCAGCGGAAACAGCACGCCGACCGAAGCGACGCCCTTGCCGAGCGTGTAGTTAAGGCCGGAGTAGTTCATCAGGTAAGCGAGGCCAACGATCAGCGCCACCGTCAGGATAGCGATGCGGCTCTGCCTCCAGGTCTGCACGGCGCACTGCAGGAACCGGTCAGGCCCGACGCCGACGACAGCGGCGGTAAGGATCGCCGACAGCAGGATCGCCGTGCCGGTCGCCAGCGGCTGGAACACATAGAGCGCCGCATACGGCTTATCATACAGTGTGATGAGCACCTGGTTGTGCAGGCCCGGCCACTGGAAGGTTTGCTGCCCCACGGCGAACACCTTGAAGTGGGTCCAGGCGATCACGACGACGGATACCAGGATCCACGGCACCCAGCCCTGCCACGCCGGCACCGTGCTCCGCTCCCGCACGGCCACCACGTCCGCGCCGACTGCCCTTGCCGTTGCAGCAGGGGCAGCCGATCCGGCGCCCGCCGCGGCGCGGTGCATGGCGAACTCGGGTTCCGGCGCCGGCGACCACACCCGCAGGAAGCCCAGGGTGACGACCAGGGAGCATAGGGACGAGAGCACGTCGGTCAGCGCATAGTCGAGGTAGTTCGACGAAACGAACTGCCCCAGCGCGAAGCTGCCGCCGGCGACCAGCAGCACCGGCCACAGGGCGCGGACCGAACGCATCCCGCCATACAGCGCCATGACGTAAAAGGGCAGCACCATGGCCATGAACGGAAGCTGCCGGCCGATCATGGCGCCGAGCGTCACCGGCGACAGGCCGGTGACCTGGCCGAGCACCGTCACCGGGGCGCCGAGCGCGCCGAACGCCACCGGCGCGGTGTTGAAGATGAGGGTGAAGGTCAGCGCCTCCAGCGGGGCGAAGCCGACCAGGATCAGCAGCGCGCTGGTGATCGCCACCGGCGTACCGAAGCCGGAGATGCCCTCCAGCAGGCAGCCGAAGCAGAAGCCGATCACGACCAGCACGATCCGGCGGTCGTCGGGCAGGTGGTCGAGCACCCAGTCGCGGAACGCGTCGAACCGGCCGGACACGACGGCGATGTTATACAGCAGCAGCGCGTTGAACACGATCCACATGACCGGCCAGATTGCGAACACCGCCCCGGCGGCGACGCTGTCCAGCGCCAGCCCGACCGGGAACTGCCAAACAAGCACCGCGACGGCAACGCCAACGACGAGGCCGCCAAGGGAGGATTGCCATGCGGGCCGGCGCAGCACGCCCAGCATCACCAGGACTGTGGCGATGGGCAGGGCCGCCACCAGGAACGACAGCGGTAGGCTGTCGGCCACCGGCGTCACGAGTTGATGGAACATTCTTCCTCCCAGGATCGGCGGCGCATGCTGCGCGTTCACGCTAGCCTACAAGCTTGCCGCAGGGCCTGCGAGGTATGCACCGGTTAACAATGTGACTTTTTCACACGGATTGACCTATTTTGGTCCATCCGCTGCCGGGCTGCATCGTCCACCCCAGCAGATTGGCGTCGCCGCACCACGGGCGCCGCCCCGGGCCGCAGCACGCGGGAGGCTGCGGTGCGTCTGCCAAGTTGCTGTCCCTCAGGCCGTGGCGCGGCCCGGCGCCGCTGCCACAAACCCACCCGCGGCCACGAGCGCCGCCGCCGCAACCGTCGTCACCGTGAAGGCCGCCAGCCCGGCCGCGGCCAGGATCACGGTGGACAGAACCGGCGTCGCGAAGGCCAGCGTGCCAAGAAGCCGCGGGTCCCCGCGCTTCATGCCGCGGTCCCACAGCACGAAGGCGGCGCCGACCGGACCAAGGCCGAGCGCCAGCACCGCCGCCCACGCGGATGCGTCTAAGGCGACGGTGGCCTCCGACATCAGGTGGGCCGCGCCCGCCAGAACGGCCGTCCCGGCGCAGAATCCGGCCATCGCGCCGGGCGGCACTCCGGGGAAGCGGCGGGACAGGACGGAATACAGCGCCCATACCACGGCGCTCGCTGCCGCCAGCGCATAGCCCAGCGCCGCCCCGGCCGGGAACGCTGCGCCGCTGCTGAGCAGCATGGCACAGCCAGCCAGGGCCAGCGCCGTGCCCAGCCCGTGGCGAAGGGTCAGCCGCATTCCGAGCAGCCCGGCCGAAAGCAGCACGATGAGCAACGGCCAGGTGTAGTTGATGAGGTTCGCCGTGGCCGCGGGCGCCCGGGCCAGCGACGCGAAGTAAAGAGCGTGAAAGCCGAACAATCCGCCGACGCCATGCAGCCAGGCGAGGGGCGGCTGCCGCAAGTCCTGCCATTGCCCGCTCGCCGCAAGCCAGGTCAGTCCAAGCCCGCCGGACACCGCGAAGCTCATCGCCGTGAGCTGCAGCGGCGGCACCCCGGACGCGGCGCGGGACAGCAAGGCCAGCACGGCCCACAGCCCAATTGCGCCGCACCCGGCGAGGGTCGCGCCCCGCACGGGCGCAACCACCGGTTAATACATGTGCTGGCCGCCGTTGATGGACAGCGTGGACCCGGTGATGAAGTCGCCGTCATCCGCGGTCAGGAACGCCACGCCGCGGGCAATGTCCTCGGCGTGGCCGAGCCGGCCCATCGGGATGCGGGCGATGATCTTGGTCAGCACGTCGGGCGGCACGGCGCGCACCATCTCAGTGTCCACATAGCCCGGCGCGATCGCGTTCACCGTGATGCCGAACCGGGCGCCTTCCTGCGCCAGCGCCTTGGTAAAGCCGTGGATGCCGGACTTTGCGGCGGCGTAGTTCACCTGGCCATACTGACCCGCCTGGCCGTTGATGCTGCCGATGTTGACGACCCGGCCAAACTTCGCCGCACGCATCGCGTCGAACGTCAGTTTGCACAGGTTGAAGCAACTGCCGAGGTTGGTGTCCATGACCGCATCCCACATGTCGCGGGTCATCTTGGCCATAGTCGTGTCGCGGGTGATACCGGCGTTGTTGACCAGGATCTCGATGGGTCCGTGCTCGTCGTGGATGCGCTTCACCGCGGTCTCGCAAGCGGCGAAGTCACCGGCGTCGAACCTGATGTTCGGGATGCCGTTGGCTTTTGTGAAGCTCTCGGCAGCGGCGTCGTTGCCAGCGTAGCTTGCAACGACGTGCCGACCTGCATTCTTCAGCGCAATGCTGATGGCGGCGCCGATGCCGCGCGTTCCACCCGTGACGAGTGCTACTCGTGCCATTCTTTTATGTCCTCCCTAGCAAGCAGCGTCATGTTGGCCGCTTTGCCGGGAGGGGTCCAGAGGGCGCCTCGATGGGCAGGCTGCGATGGCCGTCGTCCATCGCCTTGGCGAGCGCGAGGGACATCCCGCCGCCCGCCCGCTCCCCGCCTTCATGCAGCGATTGATGCCGCGGTTCGCCGCCGTACCCGAAAAACCAGCTTTTCACTCGCGGGGGTGACTTCGGTCACTAAGCCCCGCCCTCGCGTCGCCGAGAATGCGCCGCATCACGCCCCGGGGTTGGGCGGACAAGCAGGAGGGTGCAATGACCATTAGTTTCGAATTCGCGCAGGACTACGTGGCCCTGGATCCGCATGTGCTTTCCTCGTTCAAGCAGGCCGACGAAATGCATCTCGGCTGGGACGCCTCCAACGGGAAAGTGCCCAAGGCGTACAAGGGGGCAAAGCTGGAGTCGAAAATTGGCCTAAGCTTCAACAAGTCCAAGAACGTGCTCTTCCTCGTGTCCGAGCATTGGGGGGGATACCCGTGCTACAACCACATAGAACCGAACTTTCTGACCTACGAGGCAATCCTTGAGGGACAATACTACGCGATCGTCTGCGGCCGGGTAAACGCAACGGTGTTCATGCCCATCAACATCTGGCAGATACGGAGCCTATCGGCCTCAAAGGCGATGAAGGAGCCCGTGGAGGACATCAGCGCCCGGCAGACCGCCACGTTCACGCCGAACAGCGGCGGCAACGGCGATGCCAACCTGCCAGAAATCTATCTGAACAACTCGGTAAGCAACGGCAAGGACGGGTTCTACTCCACGCCGAAACCGATCATCACGACTGCAACGCCGACGCAGATGTCCAAAAGTAGCCAGCCATCCTTCTACCAGATCGCCGCGCAGAACCGCGCGTCGGTCGTGCTCGACACGACCATCAACGGCAAACGCGAGGTTTCCCGCGTCTTCATCGTCAACCCAAAAGACATGTAACGGCCCATGTGCCAACTGGGGCGGGGCGTCGGCGCACACAGGAACGCGCCCACGTCCCGAGCGCCGATCCGGTCAGGCCGCCGCCTCCAGCGCCTCCGGATGCAGGATCACGAGATGCCCGTCCCCGTCCCGGCGGAGCACCTCGCCCTCCTCCCAAAGCCGGAGCTGGCGGTTGACCTTCTCCCGCGAGCCGCCAACGAGCGCGCCAAGGTCCTTCTGCGACAGCCGCACGCCGATGCGCGTGCCGGACGCGCCCTCGACGCCGTAATCGCGCGCGAGCCGCGCCAGCAGCCGGCCGAGGCGCGCGGGAAGGTCGAGCGACGCCAAATCCTCGACCGCGTTGTTGGAACGGCGCAGCCTCCCGCACAGAACCGCCAGCAGCCGCAGGCAAAGGTCGGTGTTGGACCGCAGCAGCGACAGGAACCCGCCGCGATCCACGGTCAGCAGCACGCACTCCTCCAGCGCGGTCGCGTCGGCGCTGCACGGCTCGCCATCCAGCAGCGACATCTCACCGATGACCTCCTGCGGGCCGAGCACGGCGAGGGTAACATCCCGGCCGTTCTCTGCCGTGAGGCCGATCCGCACACGTCCGGTCAAGATAATGGCCATTCCGGTGCTGGGATCGCCCCGGCGCATGATCGTCGCGTTGCGTTCGACCAGCCGCGGGATCGCGTGGATCAGGATCGTCTCCAGCTCCTCCGGCCGCAGGGCCTTGAACAGCGCGCATCCGGCCAGGGCGGCGCGGCGCGCGGCCAAGGCGGGCTGCGGCGGTTGCGCCAACCCGTTCCGGCCGGAACGAGCCGGACCCGCGGGAAACAGATTTGCCTCAGCCATGCGAAACCTCCGTCGCGGGAGACGGTGCGAGACGCGGCAGCGCCGGTATCTCGGGGGGACGCCGTAAAACGGCCCTCGACTTCACTCATATCACGGGTCCGCGAGGTTAGGCACCTTTCCAGAATGCCGGCTCTCCGGCAACAAAAACGAGTGCGTCATTGAAACCGGGGACGGCGCCCAGCGGCCCGCCAAAACCCCAGGCATATCGAAGCCGCCACAGCACCTCAGATCGGCCACTGGACGGAAACGGTTTCAGCCGGGCCATGGACACGCGACGCGGGCAGCGGCCCGGCAGCCTTACTAGAGGGAGTGACCACACAATCGTCAGGCCGGCACTTGGCATGCTCGTGCTCTAACTGGGTCCGAAAACTCGCAGCCATGTTCAGGGCACCAGGGCCCGGCACCATCGCTGACCGGCGCCTCCGCAGCGAACAGGAGCCGGTCAGCCCGCCACCCCCGGATCCAAGTGGAATTTGAAATACGGCCGGGGAAGCCATCTGCTTTCCCGGCCGCATACTCCTGCTGAGGCCGTCAGCGCTCCAGGCACATGGCGACGCCCATGCCGCCGCCGATGCATAGCGTCGCCAGGCCCTTCTTGGCATCGCGCTTCTGCATCTCGTGCAGCAGCGTCACCAGGATGCGGGCGCCGGACGCACCGATTGGATGGCCGATGGCAATGGCGCCGCCGTTCACATTCACCTTGCCGGTGTCCCAGCCCATGTCCTTGTTGACGGCAGCAGCCTGGGCGGCAAAAGCCTCGTTGGCCTCGATCAGATCCAAGTCGCCGGCGGACCAGCCGGCCCGCTGCAGGGCCTTCCGGCTGCTGGGGATCGGACCGGTGCCCATGACCGCCGGGTCCACCCCGGCGGTGGCGAAGCTGGCGATGCGGGCCAGCGGCGTCAATCCGCGCTTGGCGGCCTCGGAGGCCGACATCACCACCAGCGCAGCGGCGCCGTCGTTGATGCCGCTAGCATTGCCGGCAGTGACGGTACCCTCCTTGCTGAAGGCAGGGCGGAGCTTTGCCATCGCCTCGACGGTGCTGTCATGGCGGATATATTCGTCATCGGCCACGACCACGTCGCCCTTGCGGCCCTTCACCGTCACGGGGGCGATCTCGTCCTTGAAGCGCCCGGCCTTCTGCGCCGCGCTCGCCTTCTGCTGGCTGCCGGCGGCAAGCTCGTCCTGCTGCTGACGGGTGATCTGGAAGGCGGTGGCGACGTTCTCCGCCGTGGTGCCCATGTGGTAGCCATGGAAGGCGTCCCACAGACCGTCCTTCAGCATGGTGTCCACCAGGCCCAGCTCGCCCATCTTTGTGCCGGCCCGCAGGTATGCGGCATGCGTGGACTGGCTCATGCTCTCCTGGCCGCCGGCGACGACGATGGCGCTCTCGCCGGTGCGTATCTGCTGCGCGGCGAGCGCCACGGTGCGCAGGCCGCTGCCGCAGACCTGGTTGATGCCGAAGGCGGTGGCGCTGTCGGGGATGCCGGCGTTGCGGGCGGCTTGACGGGCCGGGTTCTGGCCCTGGGCGGCGGTCAGCACCTGGCCGAGGATCACCTCATCCACCTCCGCCGGGTCTAGGCCGATGCGCTCCATGGCAGCCTTCAGGGCAGCGGTGCCCAGGTTATGCGCTGGCAGGGTGGCGAACCCGCCGTTGAAGCTGCCCACCGGCGTGCGGGCCGCAGATACGATGACGACGTCTTCCATAGTGTCGTTTCTCCCGATTGTGACGGGTAGATAGGCCGTTACAGGGTGCGCAACCAGTGCAGCAAGGGCAGCCACAGCGCATCCCTGGCCCGCGGTCCCGCCACCATGCTGATGTGCCCGGCCTTGGGCTGATGCAGCACGGCGCCGGAAATCAGGCTGGCAAGCGGCAGCGCGGTTTCAGGCGGCACGATCCGGTCGCGGCCCGGCGCGGCGATGAAGGTGGGAACCGATACCGCCGCCGGGTCAACAACACGGCCAGCAACGCGCCACCTGCCGCGGCCCGGCGCGTTTTCGCCATACCACCCACTCAGCGCCTCGCGTGCGATATGTGCCCCCAGCGGAACGCCGTCGTTCAACCAATCCTCCAACGCCACGAAGTCCCGCGCCGCGTCGCCCGACTGGTCCAGGCGGCCGAACGCACGATACTTGGCGGCGATGGCGCCGGGGTCAGGCAGGGCGAACAGGGTTTGCAGCACATCCACCGGCAAGGTGCCGGTTGCGGCCAGCAGCGGCTCGACAAGCGGCAGGGCAGCAGACAAGCGGCGTGCCTGATCACGTCCCGCAGCATGGAAATCCCACGGCGTCGCCAGCAACGCCAGCGCCCGCACCTGCTCTGGCCGGCGCAGCGCGGCAGCCAGCGTCAGCAGGCCGCCCATGCAGTAGCCCGCCAGCACGACGGGGCCGCCGGCCGCGGTGATCGCCCGCTCCAGCGGGCCGGTGATGACGTCGGTGAGGGTCATCGCCCGCTCGGCGTCGCCGGGCCAGCCCCAATCCAGCAGCATCGGGCGCAGGCCCTGGCCGGCAAGCCAGCGCAACATGGAATGATCGGGCAACAAGTCTAGCACGTAGGCGCGGTTCACCAGGCTGGGCACGAACAAGATCGGCAAGGCGTCTGGCGCGGCGTCCTGCCCATAGTCCAGCAGCCGGGCATCCCCCTCCGTCCAGAAAGCCGGCGGGTCGGGCAGGGTGCGCTGCCAGGGATGGCGGCGGTAGGCGGCAATCCCCGCCAGGAGCGCCGGATCAGCCCAGGCTGGCGGCACCGCCTCCGGCAGCGGCGATCCCGTCAGGGTGGCCTGCAGGGACGGCTGCCCCGGCAACGCCAAGTGCAGCAACAGCGGCCGCGGCCCCCGGCGGCGCATCGGCCCCGGCAAATCGGGACGGATCATCGGAGGCGCCTGCCGGCGCTGAGCCTGCAGGCGGCCAGGCACTCCGCAGCGCAGCCTGCTGCGCCAGGTGGCCGGCGGCCCGGTGCAGGGTGTCGTGGACTTCCCGGTCGGCAGCCAAGCCCGCCCATTCGCTTTGAAGGATCGCGGCCCAGTCGGCGGCAAGCCGGGCCTGTTCTGCTGGTGTCATAGCTGGTTCCAGATTGTGGCATGTTGCTTTGCAGCATAAATCTCTATGAAAAGGTCGTGATTGCTGCATCTGCGTGATACAACTGTGGAACCCAGACCCTGAGGACTATTATGGCCGACGCCCCCTTCGCTCTGCCCGACGCCACGTCCAGCCCGCCAACGCCCCCTGCGGGCACGCCGCCGGCGCCGACTCCGGTCGTGGTCAAGAAGTACGCGAACCGCCGGCTGTATAACACCGAGACCAGCAGCTACATCACCCTCGATAACCTCGCGGACATGATACGCGCTGGGCGCGATTTCGTTGTCTACGATGCGAAGTCCGGGGAGGACATCACCCGCGGCGTGCTGACGCAGATCATCGTCGAGGAGGAAAGCAAGGGCACGTCCATGCTGCCCACCGCCTTCTTGCGTCAGTTGATCGGCTTCTACGGCGACAGCCTGCAGGGCGTGGTGCCGCGCTACCTGGAGACCGCCATGTCGTCATTCGCGCGGCAGCAGCAGCAGCTCCGTCAGGCGGTGCAGCAATCCATCAGCCCGTTCCTGCCGGCCGGCGTCGAGGAAATGGGACGGCAGAACCTGGCGATGATCGAGCGGGCCATGAGCATGTTCAACCCGTTCCACCGTGGCACCGAGCCGCTGCCGCCCGCACCTGCGCCTGTGCCGGAGCCTGGGACCGCGCCGGAGCACCCCGAGGCGGCTTCTGCCGACGCGGCCGAGCTGGACCGGTTGCGGATCGAGGTCGGGGAACTGCGGACCCGGCTTGCAGCGGCCCAGGCTGTTGCGCGCCTGGACGCTGGGACTGCGGCGCCAGAGGCGGGTCCGGCAGCAGCGACGTCACCCACGGACGAGCAGCCGGCTGCAGCCGATAAGCCGTCAGAGGTGCCGCCGGCCGGACCGATCGGAGCGGCTGCCGCCCTGGCAAACAGTACGACGAACGGCAGCAGTTCAGCCGCCGAGGCAGCCATCCAGCGAGCCGTGGACGCAGTGACCGGCAATGCCGCACAAGCTGCGCCTGACCTGAAGGCGAACTACCCCGTCAGCGCGCCGGGCAATGCTAAATCTGCCGCCCCCTTGTCAACGAACCGCCGTACCAAAACTGCCGGCAACAAGACCTAGACCGGCCTGGGTCGAAGGTGGATGCAAGCCCATATAGCTTGTTCGTTTGATGACAAAGGCTTGCAGTAGCGTCCAGCCGCAATGCGCCCGGACCCCTACTGCAATCCGTTCCAGGTGATACCTGGTCCGAACGGGTCGGAGCGGCGGGATGGCGGCTGCCGTTGATGAAGGTCGAGGCGAACTCAGCAGCACCCATTGCTGCTCCACCGCGACCGGCATCACTCTGAGCGTGCCACGGTCCACCGCTCCACGCAGGTTATTGCCCCGGCATCGTCATCCCGCGTCACTGGTGCGGCTCCGCCGTCCATTCAATCGCCGGTAAGCGCAGCAGCGGGAAACCCGCGACCGAGACCACGCCGCCGGTAATGCGGATCGGCAGGGTTGCCGAACCGCCGGGGTCGCGGCCCGACAACAAGCCCAGCACCGCCTTGGCTGCCACGCCGGCAGAAGCCTGGATCACTCCGGCCTGCGCCAGCCGGTCCAGCGCCGTCCGGTAGCCCTGCACGCGGGCGGTCAGGCTCAGCGTCGGCTGCAAGGCGGGATCGAGGCCCGCTGTGCCGGACGCGGACGCTTGCAAGTCACCGGCGTCAAGCTGAAGCATGTTGATCTGCAGCGTCCCGCCGCCATCGCGCCAAGCAGCCGCCGCACCAGCAGGATCGGGGCCGGGCAGCAGCGGGCCAGTCAGGACCGTCTCGGCCATAATATGTCCAGCGCTCAGGAGCGGCCCTGTCTCAATGCCGGTGAGATCGATCTGCAGTGTCCGTCCCTTGAGGTCGGCGTGCATCGCGGCGATCCCGACGGGACCGCCGGGCAACTGCACGACCAGGTCGCGCCCAACCGCCTCGGCGCTGTCTGCCTGGAGGGCAAGCTGCAGCGACGCTGCCACGTCCACCCAATCGCCGCCGCCTAGCCGCACTTGCTGCATCTTGCCCGGTGTGAGCAATAGCGTTCCAGGTTGGACGGCGCGCAGCCTGACGTCCAGGTCAGCGGCGTGCCAAGCAGCGGGCACCCCGGCGGATGTGCCATCAAGCTGGACCCGCTCGTAACGGACCCCTGCCGCGAGTGGCCAGCCTGTCCGTTGCGGCGCGTCCAAGACGACCTCCCAGCCCTGCCGGTGCAGGTCATCCATCGCGCCCTCGATTTCCGATGCCAGTCGGCCGCTTGCGTAGAACCAAACCGCGAAATGCAGGGCGACAGCAGCAGCCGCCACCGTCAAACCGCGGGACAGCCAAGTCATAATGGAGCCTCGGCAGGCATGGCTGCCGAGTTCAAGGGGGCGCACTCGCAATTGTCATCCACAGGGCGGATGCAAATCTCAAGACTTTGTGGGCCTTGGCACAGCTGAAATCAGGCCACCAGGTCGGTTCCATAATGTAACGATGATGAATTATGTAGAATCAAAGCGTTGCTAGGTATTGAGAACACGCCGTGAACGCTACCGTCCCAACCATGAATCGACCGAATGAAACGAAACTGAGATAAATCGGACACTTAGCCCTCCAAAGCTGCCGTTTCTCACATCGCCGGCACGGGTCCATGCACAGAGTTATCCACAACCATGGACCGTTCCGCGTCCTGCCAACGGGCACGCAGGAGAGCGACCATTTCGGCTTGCGGCAGGTCCGGCGGGATCGGCGGACCGATGGCGATGTGGATGACCCCGGGACGCTTGTTGAAGGCCCGCCGGCCCCAGAGCCGCCCCGAATCAGTGGCGACCGGGATCACCGGCAGCTTGGTCCGACTAGCCAGGAGGGCGATGCCGGGCCGCAGCGGCACATCCTCGCCTGGGCGCACGCGGGTTCCCTCGGGGAAGACGACGATCTGCCGGTTGTCGGCCTTGGCGCGGTCGCCACCGCGCAGCAAGGTGCGCACGGCGTTGATGCCGCCGCGCGCCACTGGGATCTGGCCCGCCGGTATCAGCAGCGGGCCGAACAGCGGCACATGCGACAGCTCGGCCTTGAACACGTAGGCGACGCGGGGCATCAGCCGCAGCCAGATCAGCGTGTCGAACGCAGACTGGTGCTGGGAGGCAATCAGCATCGGGCCGCCCGGCGGCAGGTGCTCCCGGCCAGTGACCACGACACGGATGCCGCAGATGACGCGGGCGCCGTCCAACACCAGCCCGGCCCACACTTGGGCGAAGCGAAGCGCGTCCCAACGGCTGAACAAACGAAGGAGGGCGCCGGAGAGCGGGCCAGCACGATGCCGGGGGTTCGCCGCTGTTTCTGGCACCTCGGACCAGCGGCATGGCGTGCCCGTCCCAGCGACCACGATCGTCACCAACACAAACCACACGTTGAACAGGGCCGAGCGCAACGGTACCAGGAACGTCGTCATCGGGCAGCCTCCGTCCGGATCAGCGAGGTCAGGTGCAGGCGCACGGCAATCAGCTTCTCATATTCGTTGGCCAACATGCGCGCGGTCGCCGTATCAATGCCGCCACGCAGGGCAGGGGGCACTACCGGGACGGGATACAACTCGGCGTCCGGCAGGCCGCGGCTCAGTTCCAGCAGGGCGCGCGGCATGTGGTAGCCGGCGGTGACGACGATCAGGCGGCGCAGGCCATGCATGGCAGCCCATTGGGCGGTTTCGACGCCGTTGCCAACGGTGGTGGTCGCGGTCCGGCCCAGGGTGACCCGGCTGGCGATGTGTGCCGGGTCCAGCCGGACGCGCCGGGCAAGCTCCGGCAGATCAGCGCCGCGGGCGACACCCGATACCAGCAGCAGCGGCGCGCGTCCATCGGCCAGCAGGGTCAGCGCGGTCTCGATCCGGTCCGCGCCGCCGGTCAGCACGACAATGCCATCCGCGACATCCGGCAGCGCCATGCCGGGCTGGCGCGCAATGTGCTCAAACCAGGCGAAGCCAAAGCCCCACACTGCCGAGCAGCCCAGCAGCACGGCGCTGGCCGCGACCCCCGCCCTTCGCAACCGGCCCAGCCACCGGGTTCCCGTGCCCCCCGTCACGGCAGCCGACGCAGCCAGCGCCGCACGGTGCCCTGCGCCGTCAGCCAGCCGATCCCAGCGGCCGCAACGGGCAGCAACGGCAGAGTGAGCCACAGCCCGCCCGGCAAGGCGTCGGCAAGGCTGGCTGGCCCGTCCTGCCCGGTCATCAGGGGCCGGGCCAAGCCAGACAGCCCGGCCAACACCGGCAACGCAGCCGCAGCCCCCAACGCACCCCCGGAAGTGGCCAGC
>CAXTOB010000075.1:17323-18672 GCA_964245505.1 uncultured Acetobacteraceae bacterium
TGCACGATCTCGATGGCATCCCGCCGCGACGCCAGCCCGGCGCGGGTCGCAACCGCGACCACCGCCGCCGCGACGAAGCCGACCAGGGCGACGGCCAGGCCGGCGCAGGCTTGCAGGCTGCGGGCCAGCGCCCCGAGGCGCCTTACCCAGATCTCCTGGGTTTCAGCCAGCGTACCCGGCGCTGCCGCGTCCAGCCGCTCCGCCAGGTTTGGCGGTGGGGTGCCGGCCAGGCGCACGTCTATGACCGCCGGCAAGTCGAGGGCCATGGCCCCCAGGCCGTCACCCAACCAGGGGCGGAGCAGCTCGGTCAACTCGCGGTCCGGCACCAGGCGGGCAGAGGCGACGCCCGCCTCAGTGCGCAGCGCAGCCAACACCGTGTCCACCCGGCGGCCGGCGCCGTTCGCCGCGGGCCCGGTTGGCTGTGGCACCTGGACAGTCATCACCGCGGCGGCGCCGCCCTGCCAATGGCTGGCCAGGGCGGCGGCGCCGAATGCGCCGGCCAGCGCCAGCGCAGCCAAGAACGTCATCGCCGCCACCAGCAACGGCAGCAGCCGGTCCGACAGCGCCCGGCGCAGCCCCAGATCATCCGCGCCAGCCGGGCGCAGCGCGCGTGCCGGGCCGGATGTCCATGCGGCGGGCGCCTTAGTCATCACGCACCAGGTGGCCGTCCAGCAGGCGGACGGTATGGGCGGGATGCCGGGCCACCAGGGCGTCGTTGTGGGTCGCCACCACGACGGTGGTGCCCAAGCGGTTCATCTCGTGCAGCAACTGCATCAGCCGGGCGGCCTGCGCTTCGTCCAGATTGCCGGTGGGTTCGTCGGCCAGCAGCAGCAGCGGGCGGCCAACCACGGCGCGGGCGATGGCGACGCGCTGCTGCTCGCCGCCGGACAGCTCCGCCGGACGGGACAGCAGCTTGCGGGATAGGCCGACCCAGCCCAGCAGCTCCAGCGTGTCCACGCGCACCTGGCCCTCAGGCCGGCCGGCCAGGCGCAGCGGCAGGGCCACGTTGTCGAACGCCGACAAGTGCGGCAGCAGGCGGAAATCCTGGAACACCATGCCGATTCGACGCCGCAGCAGCGGCAGGCGGGCACGGCCAGCAGCGCCAATATCCTGGCCCATCAGCTCCAGCCGGCCGGCACTGGGACGGACGGCCAGGTGCAGCAGGCGCAGCAAGCTCGTCTTACCGGCGCCGGATGGGCCCAGCAGCCAACGGAAGCCGCCTTCCGGGATGCCGAACGACAAGCCCTGCAGGACGGTGGTGTTGCCATAGCCCAATCCGACACCGTCCAAACGCACCATCTCCAAACCCCCGGCACCCTGTTTTGCCACGGTCCCGCGGCTTTGAGGAG
>CAXTOB010000076.1:0-18614 GCA_964245505.1 uncultured Acetobacteraceae bacterium
GGTGTCGGCGGCGGCGGCGGACGTGATGGCGGGCAACTTGTCGCGTCGGCTGCCGCTTGCGGGCCGCGGCGATGAGTTCGACCGGCTGGCGGCGGCAGTAAACGCCATGCTGGGGCGGATCGAGACGCTGGTGGACGGCCTGCAGTTGACGACCACCAGCATCGCACATGACCTGCGCAGCCCGCTGTTCCGGCTGCGCCAGCAGTTGGAGGCCGCGGCTGCCCGTCCGCGCGAACCGGTGGCGGACGCGGTCACGCTCGACGCCGGTTTAGCCGAGCTGGATGGGGTGCTGGCCACTTTTTCCGCCCTGCTGCGCATCGCGCGGGCGGAGGCCGGGTTGAAGGGAGGCGGCTTCACTCGCCTGGATTTGTCCGCGCTGGTGCAGGACCTTGCGGAAACCTATGCCGCAGTGGCGGAAGAGGCGGGGCAGGTGCTGCAGGCGGATATCGCGCGTGGAGTTCATGTGGAGGGGGATGCCGCGTTGCTGCGCCAAGCCCTGGCCAACCTGGTCGAGAACGCGCTGACGCATGGAGGGTCCGGCGTCGTGTGCAACATCCGGCTGCAGGGTGGCGAGGCTGCGGTGCTGGAGGTGTCCGACAATGGACCCGGCATCCCTGCCGGCGAGCGGGCACGGGTGTTGGAACGATTCTATCGTCTGGACCGCAGCCGCAATACGCCGGGCACCGGGCTGGGGCTGGCGCTTGTGGCGGCGGTGGCCAAGCTGCACGAGGCGGAACTGAGCCTGGATGACGGGACGCCAGGGCTGCGGGTGAGCCTGATCTTCCCGCGCCAGGCCGCTTCCTGAAAAATTCGACATGATTGCGGAGGGCGTCCCTCCATCCCTGCGGGGGCATGTGGGGTGCAGGCGGAACCATCCGCTGCATCCAACCCCGGAGACTTCACCATGACGCTCCCCAAAATTCGCCGCCCGATGCTCGCGGTGGCACTGCTTGCTGGGACCGCACTCGGCGGTTTCGGCGCAAGCCTGGCGCCGGCTACGGCCCAGGGCACGGCGGCACCGATCGTGACGCAGCCGGTTCCGGCCATGCCTGGCTTCGGCGACCTGGTCAGCCGCGTTCGCCCAGCCGTCGTGACCATCACCAGCACCGAGACCGCCCCCATGCAGTCCGCCGCCTCCCAGGGGTCGGACGAGGACGAGATGCCGCACGGCCGGTTCGGAATGCCCGGCCATGGCCAGCCGGACGGCGGCAGCCGGACGATGAAGGCGCTCGGCTCCGGCTTCCTGGTAGATGCCGAGGGTCATGTCGTGACCAACAACCACGTCGTCGAGGGCGCCAGCAAGGTCGTCGTGACGCTGGATGATGGGCGCGAGCTGGAGGCCAAGGTGGTTGGCCGTGACCCCCGCACGGACGTGGCCGTGCTGAAGGTGGATGCCGGCGCGAACCTGCCGTTCCTGTCGCTGGGCGACTCCGACAAGGCTCGGCCCGGCGATTGGGTGGTGGCGATGGGCAACCCGTTTGGACTCGGCGGGTCGGTGACGGCCGGCATCGTGTCTGCGCGCGGCCGGGATATCGGCGCCGGGCCGTACGATGATTTCCTGCAGGTGGACGCGCCGATCAATCGCGGCAACTCTGGCGGGCCGCTGTTCGGGACCGATGGGACGGTGCTGGGCGTGAACACGGCGATCTACAGCCCGTCTGGCGGCTCGGTGGGCATCGGCTTCGCCATTCCGTCCAACGTGGTCAAGCAGGTCGTCGCACAGCTTGAGGAGCATGGGCATGTCGAGCGCGGGTTCCTGGGCGTCTCCACCCAGAAGGTGAACCCGGCGATGGCTGCGGCGCTGAAGCTGCCCAAGGCGGAAGGCGCGCTGGTGGCGGACGTGCAGGCGGACGGACCTGCTGCTGCGGCTGGCTTGAAGCCAGGCGATGTCGTGACCGCGGTGAACGGCGTGGAAACGCAGGACCCGCGTGCCCTGGCCCGCCAGGTCGCAGCCCTGCACCCCGGCGCCACGGCGCAACTGGCGGTTCAGCGTGATGGCGCGGCGCAGACGCTTTCGGTGAAGGCGGAGGCGCTGCCCGAGCAGACGGCCGACGCCGGAGCGGAGGCGCCGCACGGCAACGGCGGCAAGATCGGCCTGGCGCTGGCGCCGCTGAACCAGGAGGCGCGTGAGGGCCTGAACGTCCCTGCCGGCACCAAGGGCGCGGTGATCGCCGCCGTGCGCCCGGACAGCCCGGCCAGCGACGCCGGGCTGCGTGCCGGTGATGTGCTGCTGGGCGTCGGCAACCATCCGGTCGGGTCGCCCGAGGATGCTGTGCGGGCCATCAGCGGCCGGGACAGCAAGCAGGCCCTTGCGTTGCGGGTCATGCGGGATGGACACAGCCTGTTCGTCGCGGTTCCGGCGGCCCAGGGCTAACTACAAGGGCCCACGGGCGGCTCCCGCCGCCCGTGGGCCAATCCTTTTTGAAGCAACTAGGTATATGCCCGGCGCCAGGTGATGCTGGCGCCGACGACTTCCGGTATCAGACTCTGCGCGCCCGTTGCGGGCGTTTGGACCGGAGGGGAACCGTGGTTAAATCAGTCAACCTGCTTGCCGCCCTGGACAGCGTGACCGAGCATTGGTCGCCCAAGGTGATCGGTCGGGTGAACGACCAGTATGTGAAGGTGGCCAAGGTTCGTGGCGAGCTTGCCTGGCACAAGCATGATGACGAGGACGAGTTGTTCCAGGTCGTGCGCGGCCGGTTGCGCATCCAGTTCGAAGGCGGGGCGGAGACGGTGCTGGAAGCCGGGGAGTTCTGTGTCGTGCCTCGTGGGGTGCTGCACAACCCGGTCGCTGATGAGGAATGCTGGATTGTGCTGGTGGAAACCGTGACGACCAAGCACACAGGCGACGTTGACACGCCGCTGACCCGCTCAATCGAGCAGCAGCTCGCCTGAGAGCCGCGCTAGGGCAGTCGGCCAGGTCGGTCCAGTCGCGGGGGAGCATGCCGTGCTGCTTCGGCATTGGCATCATGGTGATGGATGCTTGGTGCAGCACAAATATAGCGGGCTCGTGCTGCATGATAGTCAAATGGCGGTTGGTACCTCCTGCATCGAGGCTTTTTGCTTTCACCAAACCTTTGCCGCCCTTCCCGAAACCACTGGGTCATGTATAGGCTGCACCCTGGATTGGACAACGAGCGCGGCGGAGAACGCAGCGCGGCAAGGGAGCAGGACGCATGGAGATCAGCAGGCGCACATTGATGGCCGGGGCTGCGCTGGCCGCAGCCGGGGGCGTTCCGGCCATGGCGCAGCAAAAGGCGATGGTGGGCGTCGCAATGCCGACCAAGTCCTCCATGCGCTGGATCGCCGATGGCGACAACATCGTGAAGGTGCTGCAGTCCCGCGGCTACGGGACCGACCTGCAATATGCTGAGGATGACGTTCCGAACCAGCTTTCGCAGATCGAGAACATGATCACCAAGGGCGCCAAGGTGCTGGTGATCGCAGCGATTGACGGCACGACGTTGTCGGACGTGCTGGGCCAGGCGTCGCGGGCGGGGATCAAGGTGGTTTCGTATGACCGGCTGATCCGCAACTCGCCGAACGTGGACTACTACGCGACGTTCGACAATTTCCAGGTGGGCGTGCTGCAGGCGCAGTCGCTGCTGGCCGGGTTGAAGACCCGGAACATCAAGGGGCCGACCTACATTGAGCTGTTTGGCGGGTCGCCGGACGACAACAACGCCGCATTCTTCTACAACGGCGCGATGTCGGTGCTGCAGCCGCTGATCGACAAGGGCCAGTTCGTCGTCGGCAGCAAGCAGACTGGGATGGACAAGGTCGCAACCCTGCGCTGGGACGGCGCTGCGGCTCAGGCGCGGATGGATAACCTGCTGAGCGCCTACTATACCGACAAGAAGGTGGATGCGGTGCTGTCGCCATATGACGGCATCTCCATCGGCATCATCTCGTCCTTGAAGGGCGTTGGGTATGGCAGCGGCGGCATGCCGATGGCGATCATCAGCGGCCAGGATTGCGAGGTCCCATCGGTCAAGGCGATCATCGCCGGGGAGCAGTATGCCAGCATCTTCAAGGATACCCGCGACCTGGCAAAGGTGACGGCCGACATGGTGGACGCGTTGCTGAGCAACAAGACGCCGCAGGTCAACGACACCAAGACCTATGAGAACGGCGTGAAGGTCGTGCCGGCTTACCTGCTGAAGCCGGTGATCGTGGACAAGTCCAACTGGAAGCAGATTCTGGTGGACAGCGGTTACTACAAGGCGTCGCAGTTCTAAGCAGGCTTGCGCGGCATGTCACACAGACAGCCTGTGGCCGTGCCATGCCGCGTGAGTCTGCCTAGTTTCCAAAAGTGCGCAAACCTCTTGAGGTTTGCTTAGCGGAGCGCCCACCATGGCCGATCTCCTCCAGATGCGCGGCATCACCAAGCGGTTCGGTCCGGTGGTGGCGTTGCGTGACGTCAACCTGTCGGTCCGCGCCGGGGAGATTCACGCCGTTGTGGGGGAGAATGGCGCCGGCAAGTCCACCCTGATGAAGGTGTTGAGTGGGGTTTACCCCGCCGGCAGCTACGAGGGGGAGATTGAGTATGATGGCACCCTCCGCAATTTCCAGGGCATCAACGACAGTGAGGCGCTGGGAATCATCATCATCCACCAGGAGTTGGCGCTGATTCCGCTGCTCTCGATTGCCGAGAATATCTTCCTGTCGCGCCCGCCGGGTCGTTATGGGGTGATTGACCGGGACGTGGAACATACCCGCACGCTTGCACTGCTGAAGACAGTGGGGCTGCGGGAAGCGCCGGAAACCCGGGTGGCGGACTTGGGCATCGGCAAGCAGCAGCTTGTGGAGATTGCGAAGGCGCTGTCGAAGAAGGTGCGGCTGCTGATCTTGGACGAGCCAACGGCCAGCCTGAATGAGCGGGACAGCGCGGCCCTGCTCGAATTACTGGTGGAGTTCCGGCGGCAGGGCATTGCCTCCATCCTGATCTCCCACAAGTTGAACGAGGTATCGCGCGTCGCGGACCGGATTACGGTGCTGCGTGACGGGAGGACGGTCGAGACGTTGGACTGCGGCGAGGGCGCGGTGGAGGAGGACCGGATCATCCGGGGCATGGTGGACCGCGATCTGGACAGCCGGTTCCCGCCGCGTAACCCGCAGATCGGCGACGAGGTGTTTCGCATCGAGGACTGGCACGTCAACCACCCGCAGCAGGCAGGGCGGGAGGTGATACGCGGCGTGGATTTCCGGGTGCGGCGTGGCGAGATCGTGGGAATTGCCGGGCTGATGGGTGCGGGACGGACTGAGTTTGCGATGAGCGTGTTCGGCCGGGCTTGGGGGCGAGATATTACCGGGCGGGCGTTCATGGACGGTAAGCCGGTGGACCTGTCCACGGTGCCGCGGGCGATTGCCGCCGGGTTGGCGTATGTGACGGAGGACCGCAAGCACCTTGGGCTGTTGCTGGGGGAGGACATACGCAAGAACGTGACGCTGGCCAACCTGCCCGGCGTGTCCCGCCGCGGCGTGCTGGACGACATCGCCGAACTGCAGGTGTCCGACAAGTTCCGGGGGCAGATGCGGATACGCTGCTCTAGCGTTTACCAGCAGTCTGGTACTCTGTCGGGCGGCAACCAGCAGAAGGTCGTGCTGTCGAAGTGGCTGTTCAGCGGGCCGGAGGTGCTGATCCTGGACGAGCCGACGCGTGGGATAGACGTTGGCGCTAAATATGAAATTTACCAGATTATCAATGCGTTGGCCGAGTCCGGCAAGGGGGTGGTGGTGATCTCGTCGGAGATGCCTGAACTTCTGGGCCTGTGCGACCGGATCTACGTGATGAACGAAGGGCGGTTCGTGGGCGAGATGGCTGGGCAGGACGCGTCTCAGGAAGCAATCATGCGGGCGATCATGCGGAATCAGCCGGTGCGGGAGGAAGTGCAGGCATGAGCGACATTACGGCTCCACCCCCGATTGCTGCGCGGGCGCGCGCGACTCGGGGGGTTATCCAGTCGAACCTGCGTCAGTATGGCATGCTGCTGTCGCTGTTCGCGATCATGGTGTTCTTTGAGTTGGCGACCGGCGGGACACTGCTGCGGCCGTTGAACCTGACCAACTTGATCCTGCAAAACAGCTACATCGCCATCATGGCGCTGGGGATGCTGCTGGTGATCGTCACTGGGCACATTGACCTGTCGGTTGGGTCGGTGGCTGGGTTCATTGGGGCATTGGCTGCGGTTGCGCTGGTGCAGTTCCAGGTGCCACTGGCGGTGGCGGCGGTGCTGTGCATCGGGGCAGGGGCATTGATTGGGGCGGCGCAGGGCTACTTTGTCGCCTATATACGCATACCGTCCTTCATTGTGACGTTGGCGGGAATGCTGGTGTTCCGCGGGCTGATGCTGACGGTGCTGGGCGGGCAATCCGTGGGACCGTTCCCGGTGGTGTTCCAGCGCCTGTCTTCCGGATTTCTGCCGGAGTTTCTGGGGGAGCCCGACGGCGTTAGGTTGTCGTCCCTGTTGATCGGCGTTGCAATCGGCGTGTTGCTCGTGGTGCTGAACCTGCGCGGACGGCGGCGGCGGCAGTCGCATGGCATCGAGGCTGAGCCGGCGGGGGTATTCGTCGTTAAGAATGCGTTGATGCTGGCGGCCATTGCCGGGCTGACGTGGCAGATCGTGTCGCATCGCGGCTTGCCGAACGTGCTGGTCATTATGGCGGTGCTGATTGCACTATATGGGTTTGTGACGACGCGGACGACGGTGGGGCGACAGATCTTTGCAGTCGGCGGGAATGAGAAGGCGGCGAAGCTGTCCGGCATCCGGTCGGAGCGGTTGACCTTTCTGACGTTCGTCAACATGGGCGTGCTGGCAGCGCTGGCGGGGCTGATCTTCGCTGCCCGGCTGAACACTGCGACGCCGAAGGCGGGCACCGGGTTCGAGCTGGATACCATCGCGGCCTGCTTCATCGGCGGGGCGTCAGCCTATGGTGGGCTGGGCACGGTGTCGGGGGCAATTATAGGAGCGTTCATCATGGGGGTGATGAACAACGGCATGTCCATCCTGGGGATCGGGATTGACCTGCAGCAGGTTATCAAGGGGCTGGTTTTGTTGGGTGCCGTCTGCGTGGACGTTTACAACCAGAAGCGGTAGGGCCGGTAAGCTGCGCCGGACGTTCCGGCGCTAGAACCGCTGCGAGATGCCGGAGTAGAGCTGCAGGTTTGGTGTATCCCGGTTCAGACCGACGTTCACCCCGGCGTCGAGTTGGATCGACTCGGTCAGGAAGTAGGCGACTGCGGCGTCGGCCGTGTAGGCCGGCGGAGTATGTGCGTCCGTGCCGGCGGCCCCATACACCTCGGCGAATACCGTCAGGTGGTCCGTGACGGAATAGCCCAGGTCCAGCACGCCGACGAAGTTCGTGTGCTTGCCGCTGTCGTCGGCGTTCTTCAGCACGTCCACTTCCGGCATGAGCGTGAGTACGAAGCCGGCTGGCAGTTTGATGGAGAGCGGTGCAATCACTCCTCCTTCCAATTGGTTGTTGCCCAGTGTTGGGGCGGCCGTGGGGAGTTTCACGTAGGGGATCAGCGCCAGCGCGACGGCGCCGCTGTCGTTGCCGAATAGGTTGACCTTGGTGCGGATCACGAAGTCGCCGGCGCCATCGGCCTGGGACAGCGTGGAGCCGGTGCCGGGGTCCAGCACCCGCGTGTTGGTGTAGCCGTTGAATTGCAGCTCCAGGTCCACCTGAGAGGTCAGGCCGACCTTCAGGGTGGGGTCGAGTGCTACGAAGGTACGCGTGCTGACGCCGCCTACGTTGGAGTGGGTGTAGTTGACTAGATCGGTCTCATACTGGAACCGCCCGGCGTCCACGGTCAGCGGCCCGTTGCTCCGGGTCGGCCGGTCCGGGCTGAAGGTGCGCAACGCGGAGTCGGGTGTGGGATTGAAGAGGGTGTAGCTGCTCTTGTCGATGGCGGGCGGGGGATCGAGGCGGACCGGCGTTTGCGCCAAGACGTCGGTTGCACTGGAGAGAAGAAGGAAAGTACTGGCGATCATCGGCCGGCGGATTGATGCAGCCACAATGTTGTAGGGCGCAAAAACGTAGCGCCTTCTGCCACAGGCGTGCGCTGCGAGATGGCTGAAGGCGTTGCGCTCTTCCGTCCTACGGGGTCGGCTGACTTGCATTGGTGATAGGACTCCGGGAGCGCCGATTGGCGGCGCTCCGGAATGTTCTTACGCAACCAGCGGGTGGCGGTCCAATTGCGGCAACGCCAGGCCAGCCGCATCAAACAGGTGGCAGGCCGCCGGATCTACTGCCAAGCGGATATGCTCATGCGCGCGGGTGGCGTCACTGCCCTCGATCTGCACGATGGCGTCCTCGCCACCTTGCAGTGCGACGTGCAGCAGGGTCAGGCCGCCGAGGCGTTCCACCAGGCGGACCTCGCCGGCCAGGGCGCCTTCGGTGCCGGGCCGCAGCGCCTCGGGCCGGATGCCGAGGGTCACGGCGTCGCCGGGCTTCACCGCGCCGGGTTGGACGGGGATGGCGATCCGGGCGCCGCCCGCCAACTCGACCGAGACGCCTACGCCGTTCGCACCGACAATCCGGCCTGGCAGCATGTTCATCCGCGGCGAGCCGATGAACCCGGCGACGAATAGGTTGGCGGGATGGTGATACAGTTCCAAGGGGCTGCCGACCTGCTCGACCCGTCCCGCTTGCAGGACGACGATCTTGTCGGCCATCGTCATCGCCTCGACCTGGTCGTGGGTGACGTAGATCATGGTGGCCTGCAGCTCCTCGTGCAGCCGGGCCAACTCAATGCGCATCTGGCCGCGCAGCGCGGCGTCCAGGTTGCTCAGCGGCTCGTCGAACAGGAAGACGCGGGGGTTGCGGACGATGGCGCGGCCGATGGCGACACGCTGGCGCTGGCCGCCGGACAGGTCCTTGGGGCGGCGTTCCAGGTAAGGGCCGAGCTGCAGGATGCGGGCGGCATCGGCAACCTTGCTGTCCCGCTCCGCCTTGGGCACGCGGGCCAGGCGTAGGGCGAAGCCCATGTTCTGCGCCACCGTCATGTGCGGATACAGGGCGTAGGATTGGAACACCATTGCCAGGCCGCGGTCGGCCGGGCCGACTTCATTGACGCGCTGGCCGTCAATCAGCAGGTCGCCGCCGGTGATCTCCTCCAGCCCGGCGATCATACGCAGCAGGGTGCTCTTGCCGCAGCCGCTGGGGCCGACGAACACTACGAACTCTCGGTCGCGGATATCTAGACTGACGCCCTTGATGACGTCAGTGGGACCGTAGCTTTTCCGCAGATCGTGCAGGGTCAGGGTGGCCATGCCACCTCCTTATTTCACGGCGCCGAACGTCAGCCCGCGCACGAGCTGGCGCTGGCTGAGCCAGCCAAACACCAGGATTGGCGCGACGGCCATTGTGGATGCGGCCGAGAGTTTGGCGAAGAACAACCCTTGCGGGCTACTGAATGAGGCAATGAAGGTCGTCAGCGGGGCGGCGGTGGAGGAGGTTAGGTTCAGACTCCAGAACGCTTCGTTCCAGCATAGGATGAGCGATAGCAGGCCGGTGGAGGCGATACCGGGCAGCGATAGCGGCAGCAGCAGGAACCAGAACTCGCCGCCGGTGCGGGCCCCGTCCATGCGTCCGGCCTCTAGGATTTCTTTTGGTACTTCCTTGAAGAAAGTGAACAGCATCCAGACGACGATGGGCAGGTTCATCAGCGCGTAGATCACGACGAGGCCGGTGCGGGTGTCCAGCAGGTTCAGGGTGCGGAACAGCAGGTAGATCGGCACCAGCACGCCGACCGGCGGCAGCATCTTGGTGGATAGCATCCATAGCAGGGTGCCACGGGTGCGCTCGGTCGGATGGAAGGCCATCGAGTAGGATGCCGGGACTGCGAAGGCGAGGGCTAGGAGGGTGCCGCCCAGGGACACTACGAGGCTGTTAATGGCGAAATGCAGATAATCCGCGCGGGATTGTACTTCTGCATAGCTTTCCAGGGTGGGCGTGAACAAGATCTGCGGCGGGGTGGCGATGGCGGCGACCTCGCCCTTGAAGCTGGTCAGCACCATCCAGAGGATTGGGAAGAACAGGATCAGGGCGATGCCCCAGCCCAGGACGAAAATGAAGACTTGTTGCGCGACGCTTTGGCGCATCTAAGCCTCCAGCCGTCCGGCGATGCTGCGGACCAGGAAGAAGGCGACGATGTTGGCGAGGATAATGGCGACGACGCCACCAGCGGAGCCGCCGCCGACGTCAAATTGCAGCAGCGCCCGGGCGTAGATCAGGAAGGCGAGGTTGGTTGTTGCGTTGCCGGGGCCGCCGGATGTGGTGACGAAGATTTCGGCGAAGACGGTCAGCAGGAAGATCGTCTCGATCATGATGACGACGGTGATCGCCCGGCGCATGTGGGGCAGGGTGATGAACGCGAATTGTGCCAGGGCGCCGGCGCCGTCCATGCGGGCGGCCTCGCGTTGCTCGTGGTCGAGCGATTGCACGGCGGTCAGCAGGATCAGCAGCGCGAACGGCAGCCACTGCCAGGACACGATCAGGATGACCGACAGCATGGGATAGTCGGCGAACCAGTCCACCGGCGTCAGCCCGACGCTGCGCGCCACCGCCCCGAACACCCCATAGATCGGGTGCATCATCAGGTTTTTCCAAACCAGGGCGCTGACGGTCGGCATGACGAAGAATGGTGCGATGGCCAGCAGCCGTGCCACGCCCTGGCCGAGGAAGGGCTGATCGTAAAGCACCGCCAGCAACGTTCCCAGGCCCACGGTGATGACCAGCACCGAGCCAACTAGGACGAACGTGTTCCAAAGGGACGCCCAGAAATCCGGGTCGGTCACTAGGAAGGTGTAGTTGTCCAGTCCGGCAAAGCCGCCAACCGTCGGGTCCAGCAGGTTGTAGCGCTGGAACGAGAACCACAGGGTCATCGCCAGCGGTACGATCATCCATAGGAGCAGGACGCCTACGGCGGGCCCTACTAGTGGCAGTGTGCCCCCGCGTCGCCGGGTTTCTAAGGCTGGCGACGCTAGGGCAGGGGTGGCATCGGGCATGGCGCTACTTCGGATATCCCGCCTGCTTCATCGTGCGGTCGGTTGCGGCCTGTGCCGTCTTCAGCGCCTGCTCTACCGGGGTGCCGGTCAGCGTCGAGGCTAGGGTCTGGCCGACCTGGGTGCCGATGCCCTGGAACTCGGGGATGGCGACGAACTGTGCCCCGGTGTAAGGCCGCGGCTGCTGTGTTTGTCCGGTCGGGTTGGCGGCGTCTATGGCCTTCTCCACGAAGTCCGCGAAGGGTGCGACCTTCTTGTAGTCGGGGTCGTCATAGGTGCTCTGCCGGGTGCCCGGCGGGATCGCCACCCAGCCGTTCGCGGCTGCAACTGTCTTGATGTAGTCCTTAGAGGTCGCCCACTCGACGAACGTCTTGGCGGCGTCCTTCTGCTTGGACGAGGCAGGGATGGCTAGGTTCCAGCTCCAGAGCCAGGTCGGGCCGCCCTTGAACTCGCCGGATGGCATTGGGGCGAAGGCTATCTTGTCGGCGACTTGGCTTTGCTTCGCGTCGAACAGCAGGCCGGCGGCGACGGTGCTGTCGATCCACATGCCGCAGCGGCCGCCGGCGAACAGCGCCAGGTTCTCGTTGAAGCCGTTGCTGGTGGCGCCGGGCGGGCCGAACTTCTTCAAAAGGTCGCTATACCAGGTAACCGCCTTGTTCCACTGCGGGGTGTCGATTTCCGTCTTCCACCCGTCGTTGAACCACTGGCCGCCGAACGCGGTCACGAGCGGGGTGATGAAGGCCATGTTCTCGCCCCAGCCGGGCTTGCCGCGGAGGCAGATGCCATAGACCTGGTTGGGCTTGTCGGTGATCTTCTCGGCATATTCGGCAATCTGCGCGTAGGTCGGTGCCGGCGGCATGGTGATGCCTGCCTTATCGAACAGGTCCTTGCGGTAGTAGGTCATGGCGCTTTCGCCATAGAACGGTGCCGCATACAGCTTGCCCTGGTAGCTGATGCCCTCGCGCACCGGCTTCAGCAGGTCGTTGGCGTCATAGGAGGCGGGCAGGCCGTCCATCGGCTCCAGCCAGCCCTGCTTGGCCCAGATCGGCACCTCGTAGTTGCCGATGGTCAACACGTCGAACTGGCCGGCCTTGGTGGCGATGTCGGTGGTCAGGCGCTGACGGAGCACGTTCTCCTCGAGGACGACCCAGCGCAGCTTGATGTCGGGGTGCTGCGTCTCGAACTGGCTGGAGAGCTTCTGCATGACGACCATGTCGCCGTTGTTCACGGTGGCAATGGTGATGGTGGAGTCGGCTTGCGCGCTGGCAGCGCCGGCCAGGGTGGCGGCGACAGCGGCAATGATGGCGCGCAGACTGGTGATGCGGTGGGTTATGGCACGATCCTCCCGGTGGCAGGGACCGGGCTGCGTTGGCAGCGGTCCTGAATTGTGCTTACGGTGACACTACGTTGCCGCAGGGTCAACGCCTTAGACAGGCTGCACTTCGTATTATGACTTGTATCATCCGACATTCCATAACTATCATTCTGCGACTCATGGTTCAGTCTCGACGGCAGCACGTCTGCTCCTGCCCAAACCGCAGGAAACGGGGTTGACTGCCTCAGTCCCGCGCCGGTCCAGCCTTGCTTACGCGGCGCTCCGATGCTGCGCCCGCAGCCGTTGCGCATACACGTTCACCACCAGGGCCAGCAGCAGCATCAGGCCGCGGATCAGGATCTTCAGAAAGCTGTCCATACGTACGTGGTCCAGCCCGTTGTTCAGCACGCCCAGCACCAGCAGCCCCACGATGGTGTTGCCGATCCCGCCCTGGCCGCCGAACAGGCTGGTGCCGCCAACCACGACCGCCGAGATCGCGTCCAGCAGGTAGTTGTCGAATTGATTCTGCTGCGCGCTGCCGAAGTAAGCCACGCCCAGCATCCCGGCGACGCCCGAGCAAACCGCTGAAACCATCAGCGCTGATCCCACCACGGCCTTGACCCCTACCCCGGAATGCTCCGCCGCCTCACGGTTGCCACCCACCATGAAGATGTAGCGGCCGAACCGCGTGTAGGTCAGCACGAGGTGTCCGGCCAGCAGCACCACGCCGGCCACCACCACGATCCAGGGCACCGGGCCGACCGACCCGCTGCCTAGGGTCAGCACCAGCGACGGCACGCTGTAGGCGATCTGGCCGCGCACCAGCAGGGCGCAGATGCCGTTGCCGATCTGCAGCATCGCTAGGGTCATGATGAAGGACGGGATGCCGATCCGCGTCACCCCGAATGCAGTGACCGCCCCAATCAGCAGGCAGCCCGCGAGCGACGCAACGATGGCCACCGCGCCGGGCAGCGGCAGGTTGGGGATGTTCACGCTGGCGTCCTGCACCGTCAGGAAGGCGACCAGGATTCCGGTAGCATTGGCGGTGCTGGCGACGCTCAGGTCTATTTCGGAGCACAGGATCACGAAGGTCAGGCCGACCGCGATGATCGCGGTGATCGAGACCTGCTGCAGCACGTTGCCGAGGTTCGCCCAGGTCGCGAAGGACGAGCTGGTGGCGGTGAACAACGCGACCAGCGCCGCGAGGGTCACCAGCGGGGCGAGGTTGCGGAGCTGGCCGCGCAGGCGGAGCCAAAGGGAGATGCGCGGAGGTGCTGCGGCGATGGTGGTCATGGCGTTTCCCTCAGGCGGCGGCAAGCAGGCGGTCCTTGCTGACGGTTTCGCCGGCGAACTCCCGGGTGACGGCGCCGCGGCGCATCACCAGGATGCGGTCGGCCAGGGACAGCACGGTTTCCGGCTCCGACGACACCACGACGATGCCGATGCCCCGCTCCCGCAATCCCCGCACGATCCGCACCACATCGTCCTTTGCACCGACATCCATGCCGCGCGTCGGCTCGCTCAGCAGCAGCACGCGCGGCAGGTGGGTCAGCCAGCGAGCCAACGCCACCTTCTGCTGGTTGCCACCGGAAAGCTGGCCGACCGGGCGGTCCACCAGCGGCGGGCGTACGCCGAGGTCGCGCACGTGACCCTCGGCGATGCGCCGCTCCTCGCGCGGGTGCAGCAGTACGCGGCCGATGCGCTCCAGGATGGCGATGCTGATGTTGCGGTAAACGGGCTCTAGGGCGAAGAGCTGGGAGCGGCGGCTTTCCGGCACGAAGGCGAGGCCGGCGCGCTTGGCGGCCGGCATTCCGCCGCGCAGCCGGGCCACATGCCCGTCCACCCGCACGGTGCCGCGGTCCAGGCGCAGCTTGCCGGACAGCGCCCGCGCCAGCTCCAACTGACCGGAGCCCATGAAGCCGTAGATGCCTAGGATCTCCCCTGCCCTCACGTCCAGCGAGACGTCCTCGAACAGGCCGGCCACGGTCAGGCCGCCGGCCTGCAGGACGACTGGGGTATTGGCCGGGCTGTCGAGCTGCAGCGCGCCGTCGTGCGCCTCGCCCAGCCGCTCGTGCCCGGCGCCGACCATGCGGTCGATCAGCCAGCCCTTGCTGACCTCAGCCGCCGGCGCATCGCCGACCAGGCGGCCGTTGCGGAACACCGTCACCTGGTCCGACACGCGCATTACGTCGTCGAGGAAGTGCGAGATGAACACGGTGCTGCGCCCGGTTTCGCGCAGCCGGGCCAATAGGGAAAACAGCCGCTCCACCTCCGGTGGCGACAGGGCGGAGGTTGGCTCGTCCAGGATCAAAATGCGGGCGCCTGACAGCAGGACGCGCGCTAGCTCCACCATCTGCTGCAGGCCCAGGGGCAGCGAGCCGACCGGGGCGCCGGGATCCACGTTGATGCCCAGCGCCTCCATCTGCTGCTGTGCTTGCGTCCGCATGCGGCGCCAGGACACCAGGCCCAGGCGGTTCAGCGGCTGCGCCCCCAGCAGCACGTTCTCGGCCACCGACAGCTCCGGCACCGTCGAAAGCTCCTGGTGCACCATGCCGATGCCGGCGTCCCGGGCGTCCCGCGCGGATCGGAAGCGCACGGGCCGGCCGTCCAGGCGCATTTCGCCGTCGTACTCACTATGTACGCCGGCGATGATCTTCATCAGCGTGCTCTTGCCGGCGCCGTTCTCGCCGACGAGGCCGTGCACCTGGCCGCGGCGGAGCGTGAAGTCCACCCCGCTCAGCGCCGCGACGCCGGCGAAGCGCTTGGCGATGCCGCGCAACTCCAGTAGTGGCGCTTCCATCGGCTAGATCAGGAAGTTCCGTTCCATCCAGGCCATGCCGGGTGCGTTGGCCTTGGTGACGACGGGGCCGTCGGTGATGACTGACTTGGGGATGCCGGCTTCTCCGGTCTTTTCGCCCATCATGACCGCGGCCACCCCGGCGACGATGGCGCCGCCGTGGATGCGGCACGACGGGTTTCGGACCGTCGCATGCATGCGTCCGTCGGTCACGGCGGCCAGCGCCGGCGGCATCGCGTCGCAGCCGCCGATCTTGATGTCGGTCCGGTTCCGCTGCTTCATCACGTTATAGGCGGCCAGAGCCATGTCGTCGTTGTGGAAGTAGGCGGCGCTGATCTTGGGATACTTGGTGAGGAGGGTGTCCCAGATGCGGGCGACCTTGGTCACGTCCCAATCGCCGGGCTGGGTGTCCAGGACCTCGACCTTTGGATATTTCTTCATCACGCTCTCGAAGCCGCGGGCCCTGCCCTGTGCCCCGGTGTGGCCCAGCGCGCCCTGGGTCATGATGATCGTGCCCTCGCCGCCAATGGCGTCCATCAGCGCCTGGGTCACGGAGGCGCCCATGAACTCGTTGTCTGGCGCGAGGAAGGAGTGGACGTTGAGCTGGTCCAGCGGCGCGATCAGCGTGTCCATGTCAATCACTGGCACGCCGGCGTCTATCATCTTGCGGACCGGCGCCGTGAGGGTGCCGATGCCGAAGGCCTGGATGGCGACGAAATCCCAGGTCTGCGAGGCCATGTTGTCGATGGCGCCGCGCTGGCGGGTGGCGTTCAGCTCGCCGTCGAACCAAGTTACGTCCACGTTGTAGAGGCGGCCCCAGTATTCCGCCGCGGCCTTGCCTTGGGCGCACCATGTCGCCTGCAGGCCGGCGTTGGAGAATGCCGCCCGCAGCGGCTTTTCCGAGCGACCCATCTCGGCGGCGAGCGCCGGGTCCACTGCCCCGAGCACCGAAGCGCCGGCACCGGCGGCAAGCGCTGCCAGCAGCAGCGCGCGCCGGTTGGTTGGCGGGATCGCTTGATCGTCCATGTGGTCGTTCTCCCCTGTGCCCGGGGCGGTCGTGGCGCCGACCCGTGTGCCCATGAAGCTTGCGCCAGAGGCTCCCGTCGTTGCAAGGAACAACTCAATGCGGACGCACAGGTCCGCATCAGGAAGGAACACGTCTGTGGCAGCGACCTATCCAGATCTCGCCGGCAAGACCGTGCTGATCACCGGCGGGGCGTCCGGCATCGGCGAGGCGATCGTGCGGCGATTCGCGGCGCAGGGGTCGCGCGTCGGCTTCCTCGACATCAATGATGCCGCCGGGGAAGCGCTGGCGGCTGAGCTGGGCGGCGACGTTCGCTATGTCCGTGCCGACCTGACGGACATTCCTGCGCTGCGGGCGGGCGTCGTGGCGGTGCGGGACGCCTTTGGACCGGTCACCATCCTGGTCAACAACGCCGCGCATGACGAGCGCCACCGGACGGAGGACGTGACGCCGGAATACTGGGACAACCGAGTCGCGGTGAACCTGCGCCATCAGTTCTTCACCGCGCAGGCGGTGCTGCCAGACATGCAGGCGGCGGGCGGCGGCTCGATCGTCAACTTCGGCTCGGTGTCGTGGATGATCGGCCAGGGCGGCATGGCGGCCTACACCGCCTGCAAGAGCGCGGTGCTGGGCCTGACCCGGTCGCTGGCGCGCGACTATGGAGCGGACAACATCCGGGTGAACGCCATCGCGCCGGGCTGGATCATGACGCAGCGGCAGAGGGATCTGTGGGTGACGCCGGAGGGCGAGAAGGAGATAATGGTGCGCCAGTGCCTGAAGCGCGGCCTGCAGCCGGACGAGATCGCCCGGGTGACACTGTTCCTGGCGTCGGAGGAGGCGTCGGCCTGCACGAACCAGCATTACGTGGTGGACGGCGGCTGGGTGTGACCCGTCGCCCTCAGGTCTTGTGCAGGCCCGAGAAGAAAGGGGGCGCTGGCCGGCATGATGTCCTGCAATGCCGTGCGGTAAAGGACTGGCTGCTTGAACTGGCCTAGGGGCCCATAGGGCACGGCGCCGAACGCTTCCTGCTCCATCCCGGGTGCCAGCTTGCCCTCGCGGGCTGGGGTTGCGGCGGAGAACTGGGCGGCGGCTCGTTTTCTACCCCCGTCCAGCCCTCGCTCCAGTGGCTGCGGCTGGAGATAAGCCCGTCAGCCCAGGGTTGTCCCGTGGACGCTGGTGATGGAAACCATAGTTCCAGCCGCGCGCTAGGCAATCTCCGGCTGAGGCTGGCACCCCCTCACGTGGACCGGATTTTGGCCGGCTTTGGCCCAGCCGGCGTCCGGCAGTGCTGCCGGACCCTGACGCGGCATGGCACGGGTTACTCTTACAGACAGGTCAGGATACGGAATGCTGCAACACGTGAACGCGCCGGGCCGGCTGGGGACGGAGCCGGTGCGGGTGGTCATGATCCCCTCGGCGTCCGGCGGGATGGGCCACATTTCCCGCACTGCGACGCTGGCACGCGCGCTGCGCCTGCTCGACCCGGCGATGGAGGTTGAGTTCGTGCTGGACGCCGACCGCCTGCGCGCATTCAACATCGAGGCCACAGTGCGGATGGGCTACAAGCCGCGCCTGATGCCCGCCCGGCACCGCGACAACCGGGATGCCATTGCACAGCTGTGCCTGGGCGACGCCGACGTGATCGTGGACGACACCATGCGTTACCTGGTGCCGCTGCGGGCCTGTGTTCCGCACGCCGCCTGGGTGTCCATTCCGATCACGCCGATCGGGGACGAGCTGTTCCTGGACTGGCCGTTCATGAAGCAGATGGATGCGATCATCTGGGCTTATGCCCCGCTGGTCGGCTTGCCCCGTGACCTCGATCCGGTCCGTGACCTGGTGACCGTCACCGGGCCATTTCTGTTGGTGGACGAGGTGCCGGACCGGGCCATGAGCCGCGCCCGTCTCGGCCTTGCGCAGGACGCGCCCACGGTTGTTTATGGCCCGCGCGGCTTCCCATTCGGCCGCGAGTTCGGCCATCGCGTGCTGGCAGGAACCTATGGCGCGGTCGAGGCGCTGCGGCGGACCACGCATCCGGACCTGTCGCTGACGCTGATCGCTGTCGGTGATCCGTCCGACTTATATGGTGTTCCGGGGATGCCTGCAACGCTGCCGCCTTGGGTCCGGGTGCACGGACTGCTCTCTCAGGACGACGCGCTGATGCATATGCGCGCCGCGAGCGCCGTCGTCGCCGAGGGCACCAGCACGATGCACGAGGCGGCTGCGCTCGGCACGCCGCTGGTACTGACCCCCGGCCCGATTGCTGAAACAACCCTGCTGGCGGCGAGGCTGGCCGAGCATGGCGCCGCCCGGACTTTCCTGCCGCATGACGTCAGCGGCGCGCGCCTGACGGAAGCGTTCGCGGCGGTGCTGGCCGATCCGGCAGCGAGTGCGTCCATGGCGGCCCGCGCCCAGTCGCTGGTAACGGGCGGTGGAGGCGTGCTTGCCGCGGCCAGGCTGGTGCTGGAC
>CAXTOB010000077.1:0-18577 GCA_964245505.1 uncultured Acetobacteraceae bacterium
GCTTGGGGGTATCTGCACCGGCAGCAGGGGAGGGGGAGGCATCCATGCCGCGCATGTAGCGGGCAGCGCCCGGGCATACAATCGCTGCCCTTGCATCTGCGGCCCGCCTTGACAACATCTTGGCCTGCTGGGATGCCGCAGCGGGTCCTGGCCACCGCTTCGCTCGAAGGAGGAGGCTCGATGACGGCGCGTATGTTCACCTCGCCCATGTTCCTGGGTTTCGACCATCTGGAGCAGATGCTTGAGCGGGCGCAGAAGTCGCCCAACGATGGTTATCCGCCTTACAATATCGAGCAGACTGGTCCGGCTGGGTTGCGGATCACCCTGGCGGTGGCCGGGTTCACCATGGATGAGCTGCAGATTACCCAGGAGGACAATCAGCTTGTCATACGTGGCCGGCAGGCCGACGATGTGGCTGGCCGGGTTTATCTGCATCGCGGCATCGCGGCCCGGCAGTTTCAGCGTGCCTTCGTTCTGGCGGAGGGGATCGAGGTTAAGGGAGCATGGCTGGATAATGGCCTGCTTCACATAGACTTGGCCCGGCCGCAACCCGAGGTGCGGGTGAAGACCATACAGATTACCAAGTCCGGCAATGGCCGGACGGTGGATGCCGCACCGGAGAACGACTGACCCGGTCGAATGCCGGGTGTGTCAAACCTGGCTGTCTCAGACGACGCTGCATCGCACAGAAAGATGATGCGACGGCGCTGGTGCTGCTTACAACTTGATTATGGGCGTGGCGTTGCGCTTGGCACGACCACCGCCCCTGCAAAGGACCCTAGTTCATGAACGTGGATATATCCGGCCTGCAGATGGATGCCTTGGCCGCTGTTTCGACTGACGAGCTTGATATCCGCAAGCTGTCGCAGATGCAGTTGCTGGAATTGGGCATGGAGCAGATGGCTTACGTGAAGCCGGTCTGGATGGATGGGACGACGGCGTTCGCGATCTTTGCGGCCGATGGCTCGCCGATGGCCGTGGCGGCGGATTGCGACATGGCGGTCGCCGCCATCATGGAGCATGAGATGGTCGCCGCACTGGTTCACTAGCTCCTTCCCTTCTTGCGGAAGGGATGGGTTTGGCTGGTGCCAGCCTGGATGCGGCACCATTTGATTAAAGCTTGATTTTCCATCTGGTTTGTAGGCTTGACGGTTGTGCCCGCGGCCGGTTTAGGCAACGACGATGGTTCAGGAACTTGTGGTTACCTCGTCTTTGTTGGGTCTATCCAGCCGATGTGGCCATCGGTCCTTCTGTAGATGACATTAAGTTCCGTTGTCGCACTGTTGCGGAACATCAGTACGGGCTGGTCCGCGAGGTCCATACGCATCACAGCCTCACCGACCGAGAGGGTATTGATCTCTGCTTGGCTTTCGGCAATTACGGTCGCATAGGCAGGGACGTCGTTATGGGCATCCACACCGTTGGGCTGGCCATCTTCATCCTGGCGCAAGACGTACTGCCGGGCAGCCTCAGGCCTCGCCCGGTTGGCTAGGTCGCGTGCGTGGTCATTCACCCGCCGGCGGTAGCGGCGGAGGCGCTTGGCGATATGTTCGGCTGCGTCGTCAAAGGCGCTGTGTGCGTCTCCGGCTTCGCCCTCCCCACGCAGCGTCAGCCCGCGGCCGGCATGGACGTTGATGTCGCACGTAAAAAAGCTGCGGGCCCGGCTGAAGGTGACGTTTGCTTCCAGCGCATGATCGAAGTACTTGCCAGCGATGGTGTCCAGGTGATCGCTGACGCGGACGCGAAGTGCGTCTGACAACTCGACTTGCTTGCCCGACACTGTGATTTGCATGGCTTCGCTCCCGTGGTTGACCGAACCGCGGTGCCCTCCTAGTTCATGCGTCTAGGCCGACACCGCCTTCTCCCGTTTGCGCTGCACCGAGCTTGGGATGCGCAGCGCTTCCCGGTATTTGGCCACGGTCCGGCGGGCGATGTCCACGCCTTCCCGACGCAGGGCTGCAACAATTGCGTCATCGGATAGGACCTCTTCCGGGTCCTCGGCCTGTACCAAGGCGCGGATACGGTGGCGGACGCTCTCGGCGCTATGGCTTTCGCCGCCCTCTGTGGCATTAATAGCGGTTGTAAAGAAATATTTAAGTTCGAAGGTGCCGCGGGGGGTAGCGATATACTTGTTGGCGGTCACGCGGCTGACGGTGCTCTCGTGCATTTCCACCGCCTCGGCGATGTCTCGCAGGATGAGCGGGCGGAGGTGGCCGACGCCGCCGCGGAAGAAGGCGTCCTGCTGCCGCACCACCTCGGATGCGACCTTCAGGATCGTGTTGGCGCGCTGCTGCAGAGACTTCACCAGCCAGTTGGCGCTGGACAGGTTCTCACCCAGGAAGCTTCGCCCCTCCTTGCCGGCCTTGGGGCTGATACGGGCGTGGTAGGCTTCGTTCACCAGCACGCGCGGCATGGTGTCGGGATTAAGCTCCAGGATCCATACGCCGTCAGGCCCGGCGCGCATCAGCACATCAGGGATCACCTGCTGCATCGGGCCGATGTCGTATCCGGCGCCTGGCTTAGGATCGAGCGCACGTATCTCGCTGATCATCTCGGCGAGGTCCTCGCTGTCCACCTCGCACACCAGGATCAGGCCGCGCAGGTCGCGCCGTGCCAGCATGTCTAGGTTGTCGAGCAGGCGCTGCATCGCCGGGTCGAGACGGTTCAGGTCGGCAAGCTGTGCGGCGAGGCATTCCCGCAGGTTGGTGGCGAACAGGCCCGGCGGGTCGAACCGCATCATGGCGGCCCGGACCCGCTCGACGCGTGCCACGTCGATCCCGAGTGCTGCGGCAATCTCCTCCGTCCCAACCGGCACGCGTCCGGCGGGGTCCAGCAGCGCCATCAACTGTGCGGCGATGATCCGGTCGCCCTGGTCACGGAAATTGAGGCGGATCTGCTCTTCCAGGTGCGTCCGCAGGCTGCCCGGGGCCGCGGCCAGCGCGTCCATGCCGCGGTCGTCGCCCTCGGCACTGCCATTGCCGCGGCTGGCGCCGGCGTAGGAGCCTTCGCCGCCGTCATACGGTGCTCCGTCGGCGGGACCTCCGCTGTCGTAGCTGTTGGTGTGGTCGGTTTCGACCGCATCCGGCAAGCGTTCCTGCCGCAGCAGGGTGGCAGCATCCATCTCGCTCGCGGGCTGGGTGCGCTGGTCCGGCGCCGGCAGCTCCGGCACGCTGTCGCTGCGCTCGTCACGTTCGAGCAACGGGTTGCGTTCCAGCTCCTCCTCGACGAAGGCGGCTGCTTCCATGTTGGTGAACTGCAGAAGCTTGATCGCCTGACGCAACTGGGGCGTCATCACAAGCGACTGCGTTTGCCTGAATTCTAACCGTGGTCCGATCGCCATGGTCCACAGCTTACAGGCTAAACCTTTCTCCAAGATAGACTCGGCGCACGTCCACGTGAGCAACGACCTCTTGCGGACGGCCCTCCATCAGAACCTTGCCGTCGTGCATGATGTAGGCGCGGTCGATGATCTCCAGGGTCTCGCGGACGTTGTGGTCGGTGATGAGGACGCCGATGCCGCGGTGCTTCAGGTGGGACACCAAGTCACGGATTTCGCCGACCGCGATCGGGTCGATGCCGGCCAGCGGCTCGTCCAGCAGGATGTAGCCGGGCTGGGTTGCCAAGGCGCGGGCGATCTCGACCCGGCGGCGCTCTCCGCCTGATAGGGCGAGAGAGGGAGTGCGGCGCAGGCGGCTGATGCCGAACTCCTCCAGCAGCTCGTCCAGCATCATGGCGCGGCGGTCCGGATCACGCTCCACGACCTCCAGCGCCGCCAGGATGTTCTGCTCGACGTTGAGGCCGCGGTAGATGCTGGCCTCCTGCGGCAGGTAGCCGATGCCGAGGCGCGCCCTCCGATACATCGGCAGCCCAGTGATGTCCTGGCCGTCCAGGGTAATGCTGCCGGTGTCTGGGCGGACCTGGCCGGTGATCATGTAAAAGGTCGTGGTCTTGCCGGCGCCGTTGGGGCCGAGCAGCCCGACTGCCTCGCCGCGCCGTACCTGGATAGAGACGTTCTGCACCACGGGGCGCTTCTTGTAGGTCTTGCCGACGCCGGATGCGGCCAGGCCGGCGCCTTCGCTGATTGTCCCCAACCCGGCGGCGCCGGGCACTACCCTTAACTCGTTCACGGCTTCGGCTTCGCGCCAGGTGCGGCGGTGGTCGCGTCGTTCGGCACCACGAGACCCTGGATACGCCCACCGGGGTTTCTGCTCAGGGTGCTGATGCCGGTGTGCATGTTCACGATGGCTTCGTCGCCGTTGAGCTGGTTTTGGCCGCGGGTCAGGTGGACGTTGCCGACCAGCCGGGCAATGCCAGTGTCGGCAACGTAAACCCCGCGGTCCGCATGGATGGTCTCAGTCGCGGTGCGGACCTCAACGTTGCCGAAGCCCTCGACACGTTCCAGCTTGCCGGAGGATGTCAGCGGGTCTGCGCCGGGCTTAGCTGGCGCCGCCGCGAGCTTGGGGCCGGGCTGCTGCTGGTCCGGTGGCGTGGTGTAGGCGACCAGCGTGTCGGCGGCCACGCGGCGGCCATCGGAGGTGGTGACGACAGCGAGGCCGCGTCCGACCGCCATGTGCTTGGCCGACCAGTATTCCATGGCATCCCGGGCGGTCATCACCTGCTGCGGCGTCGTGATCTTCAACGCCGATCCGGTGAGCAGCAGCACGGACTGATCGATGTCATAGATGGCCCGGTCCGCCACGGCGAGATCGGTCGCGGTGAAGATGTGGACGTTGCCCTCCGCTTCCAGCCGGTAGATCTCGTTGCTGCCGGTGTCGGCGCCGCCTGGACCTGCCGGGCCGGGCTTGGCGGAGGCTGGGGTGGCGCCAGCCGCGCCGGCCTTCTTGCGGTAGTGGGCGATCAACACGTCGGCCGTCACCGTCACGTCGCCGCGCACGGCGCGGGCGCTGCCGCGGGCGATGACCACCTGCTCGTTCTGGCGCCACTCCATGCCGTCGCTGGCGGTGACCTCGACGGGGCCGCCATGGGACATGTCTATCGCCTGGGCGTTGGCCGCCGCGGGGCCGAACAGCACCAGCGCGAGCAGCAAGCGCTTCATTTACTGGCCTCATTCAGCACGAGGCGGGCGGGTCCGTGGAACTGCACGACGGCGCCCTTGTCGATCAGGGTGAAGCCCTGGGCGTCCAGCACGCCAAACGGACCCTCGGCATGGGTTTGTTCATTGCTGGCGGCAGCTGCGCCCTTCACGTCCACCGCAGCGCTTTGCGTCCGCAACACCGTACCATCGTCCTTGTACAAAACGACGTCCTTGGACAGGTCGAGTTGGCCAGAGTGCTGGACGTAAACGCCCTCATGCGCCTGCACCATCAGCCAGCCGCCGTTCTCTGTGACCAGGTCGCCCTTCGGCTCCTGCAGGTTCACCCGGACCGGCCCGCTCTGCTGCGCCGAGTCCGCCGTGACCGTATAGGGCCGGCTGCGGTCGTCCACGCCACGGTAGCGTGGTTCCCGTAGGCGCCCGCTGTCTGGCACTACGCTGAAGGCGGTGCGGAAGGCGATGCGGCCTTGCTCCTTGACTCGCGCCAGTTCCGGCCAGACTGCGATGCTGGCCAGCAACGCGAGCGCACCCACCGGGAGCACCCACTTGGTCATGGTCACCATCACGCGCCGCCGGGCGATGCCTGAGGCCGTGGGCATCCGGTGGGCGCGGATGGGACCGGCTGCGGACAAGCGCTCCTCAGGCCGCCGGGCAGTCAAGACATCATGCGGGAGCGGTGACACGCTCATGCGACACCGGCACGGAGCAGGTCGTGGACATGCAGCAAGCCGAGGGGACGGCCGTCGCCATCCAGCACGAACAGACTGGTCACGGGCCGCGGCCCGCCCATCAGGCGAAGCGCGTCCGCCGCCAGGGCCTCGGGGCCGATGGTGCGGGGAGTGCGGTTCATCACGTCGTGGACCCTACGGTCCAACAGGTCCGGCCCCATGCTCCGGCGGAGGTCGCCGTCCGTCAGCACTCCGGCCAGGCGCCCGGCGGCATCAACCGCGCCCAGGCAGCCAAAGCCCTTGCCGGTCATTACCAGCAGCGCCTGGCCCATGGGGAGGGCGGTATCAGCCAGCGGGATGGCGTCGCCGCGGTGCATCAGGTCGGATACACGGCGCAACTGCGCGCCCAGCTTTCCGCCGGGGTGGAACTGCGAGAAGTCGGTGGCGGTGAAGCCGCGCCGGGTCAGAAGTGCGACGGCCAGCGCATCGCCCAAGGCAAGCTGCATCGTGGTGCTGGTGGTAGGTGCCAGGCCCATTGGGCAGGCTTCCGCCGCGGCGGGGAGCACCAGCAGCACGTCGGCGGCCCGGGCCAGGGCGCTATCGGGTTGCCGGGTTATGGCCACGAGCGGCAGGCCGAAGCGGCGGGCATGGGCGACGAGGTCGGCAAGCTCGGCCGTTTCGCCGCTGTTGGAGAGCGCCAGCACGGCGTCGCCGGGCACGATCATGCCGAGGTCGCCGTGCGACGCTTCACCGGGATGGACGAACAGGGCTGGGGTGCCAGTGCTGGCCAGGGTGGATGCGATCTTGCGTCCGACATGGCCGGACTTGCCCATTCCCGAGACGACGACCCGGCCGGTGCAGGCGGCGAGCCGCTCGACGGCCGTGGCGAATCGGTGGTCGAGCGAGGCCGCCAGTGCCCGCAGCCCCGCCGCCTCCGCCGCCAGCACGCTGCGGGCGACCTCGATATCGTCAACGGGGGAAAGGGCGAGGGCGGCTGTCATTCTTATCCTTGAAGGGAGTCGTCGAAGTATGGGCAGTGCGGACGCGGGATCAACCAAACCGCGCGTGACGTCCGGGATGGATTGCTGCTCACTCTGCCGTTTCCAACCGCTTCTTGGAAGAACTTAATATCTTGCTTGAAGCCGGGCTTTCGCAATGGTCATTATGCCACTCAAATGGTGTCCGTGTCAGCAGCCCCGGTGTTCAAGCCAGCCACTTCGCCCGCTCTGGCGGGAAGCTTCGCTCCGGCTGCTTCAATCGTTCTCGGACAGGCCGACGCGAGCGTCGAGATCAAGGACTGGGACCGCAGCGGTGACCATGCCAGCTCGGTCTCCCTGTTCGGCTGGTGCGTGTCCCGGACCGGCAGGCCGCTAGGGGTCGAGTTCCACCTGCAAGGCGTCCCGCTGGCGTCGGCGCCCCTGCCCATCCCGCGCCCGGACGTGGTGGCCGCGCTGGGCCGCCCGGATACGCCGCTGCAGTGCGGCTTCCACCTGCGCCTGTCCAAGCTCGTGCTGCCTCCGGGTGCTGCGTTGGAGGTGGTGATGGCGGAAGAGCGCGAGGGGGGGAGGGTGCTGGTGCTGCTCGGCGTTCTCTCGGGCCTGCCGCCGCCGCGGCTCGCGCCGGGCTATGCGGAGCGGCACCAGCCGTTGCTGCTGCTTGGGCTGGGCCGGTCCGGGACGACCTATGCCATGCGGCTGCTGGCGGGCCACCCCGGCATCCTGGCGCCGGGCGGGCATCCCTACGAGATGCGGCCGCCGGTTTGGCTGTGGCATGCCGCCCAGGTCATGTCCGCGCCCGGGGCCGATGCGTCCATGCACCCTGATGGGTTCGAAAGCCGCGACGCCAGTCGGCTGGGCTACAACCCCTACCGCAGCCGGGATTGGGAGGACGCGGCCGGGCCGCCCGCCGTGGTGCGCTGGCAGGAGGAGGGCCTGCCGGCCGCGGCGATCGAGTTCTGCAAGCGGCAGGTGGATGAGTTCGTGCAGTGCTGCACCGCGGCGCGTCCGGTGCCGCCGCGCTTTGTCGCGCAGAAGATGCTGGTGTCCCTGACCCGGCACTTCGTCCGCAACATCTATGCCGGGGCGCGGGATGTGTTCCTGGTGCGCGACTTCCGCGACGTTTGGCTGTCTGCCCGCAGCTTCAACCGTAAGCGCGGGGGCGCCTCGTTCGGGCGCGATGGGTTTGCCAGCGACCTCGACTGGCTGCGCGGCCTGGCGTTCAGCACCCGTCAGCTCCGCCTGGCGCATCTTGCGGCGGGTCCGGAGGCCGTGATGCTCCGTTATGAGGAGCTGATGCGGGACCCGGCGCTGGCGCTCACCCGGGTGCTGGCCGGATTGGGGCTGGATGCCGGGCCGGACCTGGTGCGCTGCCTGGTGGCGGCCGCCGGCGCCGGGGACCGCGATGCCGAACTGCATCGCACGTCGGCACCGGGCGCTGCCGGGGAGCGCTGGCGCAAGGAGATGACGCCGGAGGAGACGGCGGCTGCGGCGGATGCTTTTGGAGAGGACCTGCGCTACTTCGGCTATGAGGCGTGAGGGCGTTGGTTTCGGCTATGACGCGTGACGGCGTTGGTATCTGTCATAACGCTTGACGGCGTTGGTACCGGTCATAACGCCTGACGGCATCGGTGCTTGTTGCGATCCTTCACGGCATTGATGCCTGTTGCGACGCCTGATGGCATCAGTGCGTGAAGATGTCCGGGTCCTCATATCCCAGCAGGTCCAGCCGGCACCGGGTCGGCAGGAAGGCGAAGCAGTCTTCGGCGAGTGCCAGGCGGCCTTCGCGCACCAGCAGCGCCTCCAGCCTGGCCCAGAGCGCATGGAGGTGCAGCACGTCGGAGGCGGCGTAGGCCATCTGCTCCGCCGTCAGCTCGGTGGCGCCCCAGTCGCTGGTCTGCTGGGTTTTGGAGATTTCGGCACCCACAAGCTCGCGCACCAGATCCTTCAGGCCGTGGCGGTTGGTGAAGGTGCGGACCAGTTTGGCGGCGATCTTGGTGCATTTGACCGGGGCGACAGTGATGCCGAGCGCCTGCTGCAGCACCGCGACGTCGAAGCGGGCGAAGTGCATCAGCTTGAGGACGGCGGGGCTGCCCATCATGGCCGCGAGGTTCGGTGCGTCGTAGCCGCGTCCGCCCAGCGCCACCGGCACGAGCTGTACTAAGTGCGCCACCCCATCGCCCGCGGAAAGCTGCACAAGGCAGAGGCGGTCGCGGTGCGGGTTGAGACCCATCGTTTCGGTGTCAACGGCCACCACGGGGCCAAGGTCCAATCCCACTGGCAGGTCGTGCCGATGCAGGTGGACGGTGCCGTCCCGCGTGAACTGCGTCGTCACGGGAAGGCCATCAAGTCGGTTGGTGCCCAGGAAAAGACTCGAACTTTCACAACCTTGCGGTCACAGGTACCTGAAACCTGCGCGTCTACCAATTCCGCCACCTGGGCACACCGAGTGGTGAGGCGGCGTGTTAAGGCGGCGGCCCCACGCCGTCAAGCCGCAATCAGCCGCCTGGCCCCGCCGCCTTGAGGTGCCCCCGTCAGCTTGAGGTGTTCCTGCTACCTTGAGGTGTGCCCGCTACCTTGAGGTGCGATGGAACGCCGCATATCAAGGGCCAGGGTTCCGGGAGTTTAGGGCATATGGCGACGCGCAGCGTGGCAACGGTTTTTGGCGGCAGCGGCTTCATCGGGCGCTATGTCGTCAAGCGCCTGGCGGCGGCGGGCCACATCGTGCGCGTGGCCGGGCGCGACATGGAGGCGTCGAAGCCGCTGATGATGACCGGGCGGGTCGGCCAGGTGGTTCCCCTATATGTATCGCTGTCGAACCAGGGTGCGGTCCAGCGGGCGGTTGAGGATGCGGACTTCATCGTAAACCTGGTCGGCATCCTGGCGGAGGGCCGCAAGGGCGACTTCCAGCGGGTGCAGGCGGAAGGCCCGGCCCGCATCGCCCGCGCTGCCGCGGCGGCAGGCGTGCAGCGCATGGTGCAGGTGTCCGCCATCGGCGCCGATGCCGCCAGCCCCAGCCTGTATGCCCAGACCAAGGCAGCCGGCGAGGCCGGCGTCCACGCCAGCCTGCCCAGCGCCACCATCCTGCGCCCGTCCCTGGTGTTCGGGGCGGAGGACAAGTTCTTCAACCGTTTCGGCAGCATGGCCATGACGCTGCCGGTGATGCCGGTCATCGAGGGGGGCACTCGGTTCCAGCCGGTCTATGTCGGAGACGTCGCCGACGCGGTGATGGCGGCGCTGGTGCGGGAGGATGTGGCCGGGCAGACCTACGAGTTGGGCGGGCCGAAGGTGTGGACCTTCCGCGAGCTGCTGGCCTGGATACTCCAGGAAACCCATCGCAACCGTCCGCTGGTGAACATCCCGATGGGACTGGCCCGGTTGCAGGCGCGGCTGGGCGAGCTGCTGCCGGGCAAGCCTCTGACGCGCGACCAGCTACTGCTGCTGGGCCGGGACAACGTGGTGGCGCCCGGGGCGAAAGGCTTGCAGGACTTGGGAATCACGGCAACTCCAATCGAGTTGGTGGTGCCTGAATACCTTGACCGCTATCGGCCCGGCGGCGGCAAGCGGGAGGAAGCTCCGGCTTGATGTAGCCGATACGGACCTAAAATTGCCACGGTTTGCCTAGAGTTTCGGCATGACGCCCTCGCATGGCTGAAATTATGGCAGCATTGCTGTCCTGTTAATCATATTATGCTGGCCTCACAGGGATTTGCCTTTATACGCAACCACGATGGGCCGCAGCGTGCGGTCAACGGATGGAGGGCGTCCCGATGGCCGACCGTATGCTGCAATTCGTCCGCCTGCCGCAGGAAGCGCCGTCGAAGCGTGACGTTTCCATGCGGCGCGAGGATTTTGCCGAGATCTACGCCGACTTCGACCCGGCGCAGGCCGGCGCCCAGAGCAGCCGTTGCAGCCAGTGCGGCGTGCCGTTCTGTCAGGTCCACTGTCCCCTGGGCAACAACATCCCGGATTGGCTCAAGCTCACGGCGGAGAACCGGCTGGAGGAAGCCTATGAGGTGAGCAGCGCCACCAACACCTTCCCCGAGATCTGCGGACGTATCTGCCCGCAGGACCGGCTGTGCGAGGGCAACTGCGTCATCGAGAAGGGTTTTAATAGTGTCACCATCGGCGCCGTGGAACGCTTCATCACCGACCACGCCTGGGAGCAGGGTTGGGTGAAGCCGCCGGCGCCGCGCCGGGAGCGTCCGCAGTCGGTGGGCATCATCGGCGCCGGGCCGGGCGGGCTGGCTGCGGCGGAGCGGCTGCGGTCGCAGGGCTACCAGGTGCACGTTTATGACCGCTACGACCGGGTTGGCGGGCTGATGATCTACGGCATCCCCGGCTTCAAGCTGGAGAAGGACATCGTGCTGCGCCGCTGGCGGCTGCTGGAGGAGGGGGGCATCCAGTTCCACCTCGGCGTCGAGCTGGGGCGGGACACGTCGTTCTCCGAGCTGCGGGCGAAGCATGACGCCCTGCTGATTGCGACCGGCGTTTACAAGGCGCGCGACATCGGCGGACCCGGCGCCGGGTTGGCGGGCATCGTGCCGGCGATGGATTACCTGACTGCCAGCAACCGCAAGGGGCTGGGCGATGATGTGCCGAGCTTCGATGACGGGCGGCATGATGCCGCGGGCAAGCGCGTGGTGGTGATCGGCGGCGGCGATACGGCAATGGATTGCGTGCGGACGGCGACGCGCCAGGGGGCTGCCAGCGTGTCGGTGCTGTATCGCCGCGACAAGGTGAACATGCCCGGCTCCATGCGCGAGGTGAAGAACGCGGAGGAGGAGGGTGTGGACTTCATCTGGCTGTCCGCGCCGGAGGCCTTTTTGGGCGACGATCACGTGACGGGCGTGCGGGTGCAGCGGATGCGGCTGGGGATGCCGGACGCGACGGGGCGGCAGTCGGTGGAGCCGGGGGATAGCCGGTTCACGCTGGAGGCTGACCTGGTCATCAAGGCGCTGGGGTTTGATCCGGAGGAGCTGCCGCGGCTGTGGGACCAGCCGGATCTGCAGGTCAGTCGCTGGGGCACGCTGAAGGTGGACCACCGGACGCAGATGACGACGCTGCCGGGCGTGTTCGCGGCGGGGGACATCGTGCGCGGGGCTAGCCTGGTGGTGTGGGCGATCCGCGACGGGCGGGATGCCGCGGCGCGGATGCATGAGTGGATGCAGCAGAACGCCTTGGCGGCGGCGGCGGAGTGACGAGCATGCGGAAGATGGGACGATACTTTGCAACGGCAGCGTTGGGTGCGCTGCTGCTCGCGCCAGCCTTGCGGTCGTCTGCCCTGGCCCAGCCTGCCCCTGCGGTCCAGCAGGATGACGCTCACAGCCTTGCCCACGATTTCCTGGTGAAGGCAGGGTTGGACAAGCAGCTGGACAGCGTGGTGCTGGCGACGCACGACATACTGATCGTCACGTTGAAGAGCCGCGGCATCACCGATGAGAACGCTGCCGTCATCACCGACCGCTACATGATGCCGGAGTTCCGCGCCCGTGAGCCGGAACTGATGGGCCGGTTCGAGGACGTCATGGTTACGGACTTCACCGTGCCTGAGCTGCGGGCGATGATAAACCGCGACAATGCGGACGCACTGCGCAGCGCTCAGGCGAAGGCCGGGCAGATGCCCGCGCACTTCCAGGCTGCCGGCGAGGCTTGGGGCCGGCAGGTGGGCGAAGACGCCTATGCGAAGAACAAGGCCGATATCGACAAGCTGGGCGGCAGCGTCTTGGGAGCTACGCCATGATGGGAGAGGATGGCCAGATGAGCGACGGTGGCACCCAATTCGTCCGCGAGTGGCGGGACAACGCTGCCCGCCTGTCCCAAACTTATGACGCCAGCCAGGAGCACGACAACTGCGGCGTCGGCCTGGTGGCGGCGCTCGACGGCAAGCCGCGGCGCGAGGTGGTGCAGGCGGGGATCGACGCGCTGAAGGCGGTTTGGCACCGCGGCGCCGTGGATGCGGACGGCAAGACCGGCGACGGCGCCGGCATCCACATCGAAATCCCGCACGACTTCTTTGCCGAGGCCGTGCAAAGCAGCGGCCAGGGCGGCGAAACCGGGCGCATGGCGGTCGGCATGGTGTTCCTGCCCAAGACCGACCTGGGCGCACAGGAGCGTTGCCGGCAGATCGTCGAGACCGAGATCCTCAACCTTGGCTACGGCATCCTCGGCTGGCGCCAGGTGCCGATCAACGTCGGCTGCATCGGCGAGAAGGCCAACGCGACGCGGCCCGAGATCGAGCAAATCATGATCCGCGGCGGCGACGTGGCGGAGGCCGACTTCGAGCGCGACCTGTATGTGATCCGCCGCCGCATCGAGAAGCAGGCCATCGCGGCGCAGATCTCCGAGCTTTATATCTGCTCGCTGTCGTGCCGTTCGATCATCTATAAGGGCATGTTCCTGGCGGCGTCGCTTACGGACTTCTACCCGGACCTGCTGGACCCGCGGTTCATCAGCCGGTTCGCGATTTACCACCAGCGTTACTCCACCAACACCTTCCCGACCTGGAAGCTGGCGCAGCCGTTCCGGATGCTGGCGCATAACGGCGAGATCAACACTGTTGCCGGCAACGTCAACTGGATGAAGTCGCACGAAACCCGGATGGCGGCGGGGCCGCTGAACCACTTCATCGAGGACGTGAAGCCGGTCGTGCAGGCCGGCGGCTCCGACACGGCGTCCCTGGACAACGTGTTCGAGCTGATGGTGCGGGCCGGACGCGACGCGCCGATGGTCAAGACGTTAATGATCCCGGCCAGCGTCGGCCAGGACGCGACCATGCCGCAGGCGCACCGCGACATGATCCTGTACTGCAACGCCGTCATGGAGCCTTGGGACGGGCCGGCCGCGATTGCTGCGACCGATGGGCGCTGGATGATCGCTGGCCTTGACCGCAACGGACTGCGCCCGCTGCGATATACCATCACGGCCGATCACCTGCTGGTGGTGGGGTCTGAGACCGGGATGGTGAAGTTCGCCGAAAGCCAGATCGTCGCCAAGGGCCGGGTCGGGCCGGGTCAGTGCATCGGCGTGGACCTGCAGGAGGCCAAGTTCTACGGCGACGCCGAGATGAAGGACATGCTGGCGGCCCGGCAGGACTTCGGCGCCTGGACCCGGCGCACCACCAAGCTGGATGGCATCGTCAAGACCGACGCGCCCGAGCGGGTGCAGTATGACCCGGCGGAGCTGCGCCGCCGCCAGCTCGCGGTTGGGACTACCCTGGAAGAGTTGGAGATGATCCTGCACCCGATGGTGGAGGATAGCGCCGAGGCCGTGGGCAGCATGGGTGACGACACGCCCGTCGCCGTGCTGTCCGAGCGTTACCGCGGCCTGCACCATTACTTCCGCCAGGGGTTCAGCCAGGTCACCAACCCGCCGATCGATAGCCTGCGCGAAACGCGGGTGATGACGCTCAAGACCCGGCTGGGCAACCTGGGCAACGTGCTCGATGAGGACAGCAGCCAGTGCGACCTGCTGCAGCTTGATAGCCCCGTGCTGTCCAATGCCGAGTTCGACGCGATGGCCGCGACGATGGGCGCCGGGGTGTGCCGGGTGGACTGCACGTTCGAGGTGGGCCATGGCGAGGCCGAGCTGCGCAGCGCGCTGGAGCGCATCCGGCGTGAGGCGGAGGAGGGGGTGCGCGCCGGCTGCGCCCATGTGATCCTGACCGATGAGGCGCAGACGGCCGAACGTGCGCCGATCCCGATGATCCTGGCGACCGGCGCCGTGCACACGCACCTGGTGCGGCAGAGCCTGCGCACCTTCACCAGCCTCAATGTCCGCAGTGCGGAGTGCATGGATACGCATTACTTCGCCGTGCTGATTGGCGTGGGCGCCACGACCGTCAACGCATACCTGGCGCAGGAGGGCATCGCCGACCGGCACCGGCGTGGGCTGTTCAGCAAGGTGACGCTGAAGGAGGCGGTGCAGCACTACAAGAAGGCCGTGGACAAGGGCCTGCTGAAGATCATGTCCAAGATGGGCATCTCGGTCATCAGCAGCTACCGCGGCGGCTACAACTTCGAGGCGATCGGGCTGTCGCGGGCGCTGGTGGCCGAGTACTTCCCGGGGATGCAGTCGCGGATCAGCGGCATCGGATTGCAGGGAATTGCCCGCAAGGTGCTGGCGCTGCATCAGGCGGCCTGGGATGGCGACGGGGCGTTGCCGGTGGGCGGCGTTTACAAGCTGCGGCGCAAGGGGGAGGTGCATGCCTTCGAGGGCGGGCTGATCCACACGCTGCAGACCGCCGTGGCGACGGATAGCTTCGAGACCTATCGCCGCTATGCCGACGGGGTGCGCCGGCAGAAGCCGGTGGCGCTACGCGACCTGCTGGACTTCCGCATGGACGGCGTGACGCCGATCGAGGTGGACGAGGTAGAGAGCATCACCGAGATACGCAAGCGGCTGGTGGCGCCGGGCATCTCGCTGGGGGCGCTCAGCCCGGAGGCGCATGAGACGCTGTCCATCGCCATGAACCGGATCGGTGCGCGGAGCGACAGCGGCGAGGGCGGCGAGGACCCGGAGCGGGCGAAGCCGCGGCAGAACGGCGATAACGCATCGTCGGCGATCAAGCAGATCAGTTCCGGGCGGTTCGGCGTCACTGCCGAGTACCTGAACAACTGCCGTGAGATCGAGATCAAGATGGCCCAGGGCGCCAAGCCTGGGGAGGGCGGGCAGTTGCCCGGCTTCAAGATCACCAGCTTGATCGCGAAGCTGCGGCACTCGACGCCGGGGGTGACGCTGATCAGCCCGCCGCCGCACCACGACATCTACTCTATCGAGGACCTGGCGCAGCTCATCTATGACCTGAAGCAGATCAACCCGGATGCGACGGTGTGCGTGAAGCTGGTGGCGCGGTCGGGCATCGGCACGATCGCGGCGGGGGTGGCGAAGGCGAAGGCCGACACCATCCTAATCAGCGGCCACAGCGGCGGCACCGGCGCCAGTCCGCAGACATCGGTGAAGTTTGCCGGGCTGCCGTGGGAGATGGGGTTGTCCGAGGCGCATCAGGTGCTGATGCTGAACCGCCTGCGGCACCGTATTACCCTGCGGACGGATGGCGGCATCAAGACCGGGCGCGACGTGGTGATCGCCGCCATGCTGGGGGCCGAGGAGTTCGGCATCGGCACCGCGAGCCTGGTGGCGATGGGATGCATCATGGTCCGGCAGTGCCACAGCAACACCTGCCCGGTCGGGGTGTGCAGCCAGGACGACGCGTTGCGCGCCAAGTTCGAGGGCACGCCGGAGAAGGTCATCAACCTTTTCTCGTTTATTGCGGAGGACGTGCGCGGGATTTTGGCTTCGCTCGGCGTGCGCAAGCTGGAGGATGTCATTGGCCGGACGGACCTGTTGCGCCAGGTCAGCCGGGGTTCGGACTTCCTGGACGATCTCGACCTGAACCCGTTGCTGGCGCAGGCCGATCCTGGTGGCCATGCCCGGTTCTGCACCCGGGAAGGGCGGAACGAGGTGCCGGAGACCCTGGACGCGCAGATGATCGGCGATGCCGCGGCGCTGTTCAGCCGGGGCGAGAAGATGCAGCTGCAGTATAACGTCCGTAATACGCACCGGGCTATTGGCACCAAGCTGTCGTCGCGCATTACCCGGCAGTATGGGATGCGCGGGCTGGCGCCGGGCCATATCACCGTGCGGCTGCGTGGGTCGGCGGGGCAGTCCCTGGGGGCGTTTGCGGTGCAGGGCCTTAAGCTGGAAGTGCTGGGGGATGCTAACGACTACGTTGGCAAGGGCTTGTCCGGTGCCAGCATCGTGGTGCGCCCGGCGCCGAGCAGCCCGCTGCGGAGCCAGGACAATACGATCGTCGGCAACACGGTGCTGTATGGCGCGACGGCTGGGGAGCTGTTCGCGGCGGGACAGGCGGGGGAGCGGTTCGCGGTCCGTAACAGCGGCGCCGTGACGGTCGTCGAGGGCTGCGGCAGCAACGCGTGTGAGTATATGACTGGCGGGACCGTGGTGATCCTGGGTGCGGTGGGAGATAACTTCGGCGCTGGCTTCACGGGCGGGATGGCGTTCGTCTATGACGCGGATGGCCAGTTCGAGCAGCGGATCAATCCGGATAGCCTGACTTGGCAGCGGGTGTCTTCGGTGCACTGGGAGGGCGTGCTGCGGGGGCTGGTACAGCGGCACGTGGCGGAGACGGGCAGCGCCTATGCCGCGCAGATGTTGCATGATTGGGGACGGATTGCCGGGCAGTTCTGGCAGGTGGTGCCGAAGGAGTATGTGAAATACTTGCCGGCGCCGTTGAGCGACGTGACAGAAGCGTTGCGAGCTTAACTTCTCTGGTTGGCGGGTTGTGGCCTGAGTGCCATAACCCGCCGCCATGCGTGTCCTGTATCACCTGCCCTTGTCTCCTTTCTCCCGCAAGGTCCGCCTGGTGCTGGCGGAGAAGCGGTTGCCGTTCGAGATGAAGATCGAGAAGGTGTGGGAGCGGCGCCCCGAGTATCTTGTCCTGAACCCGGCCTGCACGGTGCCGACGCTCATCGAGGAGAACGGCCTCGTCATCGCCGATAGCGGCGTGATCTGCGAATACCTGGACGAGGCCTACCCGGAGGAGCCGTTGATGGGCCGCACCCTCGCCGAGCGGGTCGAGGTACGCCGCCTGGTCGCCTGGTTCGACGGCAAGTTCGCCCATGAAGTCACGGCCAACCTGGTCGGCGAGAAGTTCATGAAGCGCCTGCTGGGCCGCGGCAACCCGGAGGCTGGCGTCCTGCGAATCGGCTACGCCAACCTACGGCATCACCTGGATTACATCGGCTGGCTGGCGGAAACGCGGAAGTGGCTGGCGGGGAGCAGCCTGTCGCTCGCGGACTTTGCCGCGGCGGCGCACCTTTCGGCGCTGGACTATGCAGGCGATGTGGACTGGTCCATCTCACCGCCGGCGAAGGACTGGTATGCCCGGGTGAAGTCGCGCCCGGGGTTCCGACCGCTGCTCGCCGACCGGGTGGCAGGCGCCAGCGCGCCGGCGCACTATGCGGACCTGGATTTCTGAGCAGGCGTGCTTGGCTTGCCGCATTGGTGGCCCCTAGCCATGGACGCCCTGTTTAGCGTGCTGTGCGAGTGCAGACCTGCAAAGGCTGGCTGGGCGGCCGTCCCGTTGCCGCGGTTCAATCCATTGTAACCGAACTTCTCACTGGCGCCGCTGTTCACTAGGCGGCTCCAAGGAGAAGCATCATGAAACAGCGCAAGCTCGGCACCCAGGGCTTAGAGGTGTCCGCCATCGGCCTGGGCTGCATGGGCATGTCGGAATTCTATGCCGGGCGGGACGACGCGGAGTCCGTTGCCACCATCCACCGCGCCCTGGACCTCGGCGTCAACTTCCTCGACACCGCCGACATGTATGGCGTCGGCCGCAACGAGGAACTGATAGGCCGCGCCGTGCGGGACCGGCCGGAGTGGGTGATCGTCGCCACCAAGTTCGGCAACGTCCGCGGCGAGGACGGCAGCTTCAAGGGCATCAACGGCCATCCGGACTACGTGCGCCAGGCCTGCGACGCCAGCCTGCGGCGGACCGGGCTGAAGCTCATAGACCTGTATTACCAGCACCGCGTGGACCCGAACGTGCCCATCGAGGATACCGTGGGCGCGATGGCAGAACTCGTGCAGCAGGGCAAGGTCAAGTATCTCGGCCTGTCGGAGGCCGCCCCGGCCACCATCCGCCGCGCCCATGCCGTCCACCCCATCACGGCGGTGCAGACGGAGTATTCGCTGTGGAGCCGCGACCCTGAGGACGAACTCCTGCCTACCTTGCGCGAGCTGGGAATCGGCTTCGTGCCTTATAGCCCGCTGGGACGCGGGTTCCTGGCGGGGCAGATCAGGGGGCCGGAGGACCTGGGGGAAGGCGACTTCCGCCT
>CAXTOB010000078.1:0-5979 GCA_964245505.1 uncultured Acetobacteraceae bacterium
CCATCTGGTTTACGGCGGTGTTGACCTCGGCCAGGCCCGTCGCCTGTTCCTGGGCCGCGCTGGCGATCTCCACCACTGCGCTGTTGATCTCGGCAACCTGGGTTACGATCCGCGAAAGCACCTCACCGGTTTCACCGACGAACTTAACCCCCGAGCCGACCTGCTGCGCCGACGCCGAGATCAACGTCTTGATCTCCTTTGCCGCCTCGGCGGAGCGTTGGGCAAGCGCCCGCACTTCGCTCGCCACCACCGCAAAGCCGCGCCCGGCGTCCCCGGCCCGCGCCGCCTCGACGCCGGCGTTCAGCGCCAGCAGGTTCGTCTGGAACGCGATCTCGTCAATCACGCCGATGATCTGGCTGATCTGCTGCGACGACTGCTCGATGCCGCTCATGGCCGCAACGGCCTGACGGACGACCTCGCCGGAGTGCTCCGCATCCGTCTTGGTTTTGGAAACCACCACGCGCGCCTGCTTGGCCCCCTCGGCCGTCCGGCGAACCGTCGCAGTGATCTCGTCCAGCGCCGCCGCCGTTTGCTCCAGGCTGGCAGCCTGCTGCTCGGTCCGGCGGGACAGGTCGTCGGCAGCCTGGGTGATCTCACTCGTGCCGGAGCGGATGCCGCCTACGTTGCCAGCGATGGACTGCATCGCCGCCTGCAGCTGCGCAATGGAGGTGTTCAGATCGGACCGGAGCTTTTCAAATGCCTCGGGCAATACGGTCTCGATACGGTAGGTGAGGTCGCCGGCCGCCAGTCCCTCCATCGCCGCGCCGATCTCGGTCACTGCCTGCACCCGGCCGGTCACGTCCGTCGCAAACTTGACCACCTTGGTCACCCGGCGGTCCATGTCGAAGACCGGATTGTAGGACGCCTCGAGCCAGACGGCCCTGCCGCCTTTGGCAACCCGCTTGAACTCCCCGGCAACATAATCGCCGCGGTTCAGCTTGCTCCAAGTTTCACGATACTCTGCTGATTGCGCGTAGATTGGTTCGACGAACATGCGATGGTGCTGCCCGTTAATTTCGTCGAGGCGGTAGCCCATCGTCTTCAGGAAATTCTCGTTCGCGGTGATCACCTCGCCCTTGACGGTGAACTCGATAACGGCCTGAACCCGGGAGATCGCGTCCAGCTTCGCGTCAACCTCCGCGCTCCTCAGCTTCTCGCCAGTGATGTCGGTCGCCTGCTTGACGACCTTGGTCACAACGCCACGGGAGTTCTTGACCGGATTATAGGAAGCCTGGAGCCAAATCTCCCGGCCACCCTTGCCGATCCGCTTGTATTCCTGGGCGTCAAATTCGCCGCGTCCGAGCTTGGCCCAGAACTCCCGGTATTCCGGGCTGCGCGCATACTCAGGGTCCACAAACATGCTATGGTTCTGTCCCACGATCTCGGACAGCTCATACCCGATCGCGGCGCAGAAGTTCGGATTGGCGGTGAGTATCTTCCCGCGAGGGTCGAACTCGATGATGGCCAGGGACTGGCTGAGCGCCGTCAAAGTCGGGTTCTGATGAGCTTTGAAGCCAAACATCAAGTCTTCTCCGGGTCGGGTTATGCTCCGGGAAGTGTGACAGCAACTGCTTAAGATATTCTGAGCAGAGTCAGGTGGCGACGGGCTGCGCGGCCGTACTGTCTTGGAGCTGCTGGAGCCGGCAGCGTGCGGCGGGCGCAAGGCACACTCCAGCACGGCGCCCGGGAATGCGATGCCGGCACCCGGGCCGCCGGCGGAATGGCTACTGCTCCGGACCTGGGTGTGCGGGTCGGATCAGGGTGCGGCGTCAACGTCCAAGCGGGCCAGCAGGGACTGCAGGTCCGGCACTTCGACGTCCGGCGCCTCGGTCAGCAGCCTTGCGGAGCGTCCGTTCCGGCGCACCCAAACCGTCGCGCAGCCGAGTTGTCGCGCCGGTGCGATTTCCGTGGCGCCCTCGGCGACGTGCGTGACAGACCCTGGCTCCACCCCGAGGCGCCGGAGGGCCTCTTCGAAGATAGCGCGGTCCGGCTTGTAGCAGCGGGCCTGCTCGGCCGTGACGACGGCATCGAACGGGACTTCGAGTTGCCGGGCTGTGGCGGCGAATAGGTCGTCGTCAATGTTCGATATGACGGCGAGCCGGTAGCGGCGGCCGAGGACGCGCAACGCCGGTACCGTATCGGGAAAGGGCTGCCACAATGGGATCGAGGATGCGAGCAAATCCCGCTCCGCAGCGCCGACCGGGAAGCCGAAACGCTGTCCGAACCCCTCCACGACCCCGGCGAGCACCGCCCTATAGGGCCGGAACGGCGGACGGCAGAGCGGCTGTTCGAGATCCTGGAAGCTCGTGATGATCTCGTCATCCGAGAGCGTGACGCCGTGCCGGGCCAGCAAGGGCCGCAAGGCGGCTATCGTTCCTGCCTCCCAATCCATCAGGGTGCCGTAGCAGTCGAAGGTGAGGGTGGTCGTGCGGCCGAGGTTGGGCATGCGAATCCTCAAAGCGTGCAGTCGGAGGGTTCAAGACCTCGCCAGGAACGCCGCAGGTCCCGAACGGTGCGGTTGTTTCCAGCGCGGAGCCCATCAATCCCCGCCGGTCCGCCCCCGGAACGCCGCACGGAGATACACTCCCAGCACACGTATCTCCCGCGAGAAGAACGCCAGCTCGTCCAGTGCCCGGCGCAGCGGCGGCTGGTCCGGATGGCCGTCCACGTCGCACATGAACTGCGTCGCGGTGAACTGCCCGCCGAGCATGTAGCTTTCCAGCCGGCTCATGTTCACGCCGTTCGTGGCGAAGCCGCCCAGCGCCTTGTACAGCGCCGCCGGCACGTTGCGGACGCGGAAGACGAAGGTGGTCATCACATCGGGCGCATCCGCGGGCGGCGTCCGCGGATGCAGCGCCGCGACGTAGAAGCGGGTGGTATTGTGGGCGGCGTCCTCCACGTTGGCGCGCAGGACCTGCAGGCCGTAGATTTCGGCAGCGAGCGACGACGCCACTGCCGCATCCTCCAGCCGGTTCCAGCCCGCGACCAGCTTGGCGGCGCCCGCGGTGTCCGCCTCGATCACCGGCTCGGCCTGCAGCTCGCGGAGGATGTTGCGGACCTGGCTGAGTGCGACGGAGTGCGAGTGGACCCGGCGGACCCCCGCAAGCGTCGCGCCGGGCGGGCCGAGCAGGCAGTGCTCGACGCGCTGAAAGTGCTCGCCGACCAGGTGCAGGCCGCTGCCGGGCAGCAGGGCGTGCATGTCGGGGACGCGGCCGGCGAGGCTGTTCTCGCACGGCAGCATCGCAAGCTCGGCGGTCCCGTCGCGAACGGCGGCCATCGCGGTCTCGAAGCTGGCACAGGGCAAGGGATCGTGGTCCGGGAAGGCGGTCCGGCAGGCCAGGTGAGAGTATGCGCCGGGTAGGCCCTGGAAGGCGATCTTGCTCATGTGTGTCCCAATATGGCGCGGGCGCGCTCAAGGTCGGCAGGCGTGTCCACGCCGAAGGGGGCGTGGTCCACCCGGGCGCAGGCGATCCGCATTCCGGCCTCCAGCGCGCGGAGCTGCTCCAGGTGTTCCCGCCGCTCCAGCGGGGATTCCGGCAGTGCGACGAAGCGGGCGAGCGCCGCCCGGCGGTAGGCATAGATGCCGATGTGATGCCACAGCGGCCCGTCGCCGGCCGGGATGGCGACGCGCGAGAAGTATAACGCCGGCGACACCGCCCGGCCGCGGTCGAAGGCGCAGGCAGCCTTGACGACCGAAGGCGCCGCGGCCTCTTCGGTGGTCAGGATCGGGGCGACCAGGGTTGCGATGTCTATACTCGGGTCGGACAGCGGCTGCAGCACGGCGCGCAACTGCAGGGCGGGAATGGTCGGCAGGTCGCCCTGCAGGTTGACGACCACGTCGTGCTGGCCCTGCGGGTCCAGTGCCGCCAAGGCATCATGAACGCGGTCGGAGCCGGACGGCAGCGACGGGTCGGTCATGATAGCCGTGCCGCCGTCGGCGCGGACGACGGCGGCAATTTCCTCGTCCGCACAGGCTACGGCGACCGGGCCGATGTCGGCCTCCCGGGCGCGGTCCAGCACGTGCAGGATCATGGCGCGTCCGGCGATGAGGGCCAACGGCTTGCCGGGCAGGCGGGTGGATGCCATGCGGGAGGGGATCACGATGATGGGCGTCATACCGGGGCCGTGAACCCGGCGCGGCGCTTGTGCGTATGATGGGACATGGTGTGCCGGCAGCTTTAGGCGGGCGCACGGGCCGGCGCAACGCCGCGGCGGCCAGCAACCCCGCACCGGAGACTGCCGACATGGTCCGCATTGCCGCCGTCCTGCCTTTGCCTGCCGCCTTGCTGTCCATCGCCCTGCTCGCAGCGCCGGCGCTGGCGCAAACGCAGCAGCCGTCCACGACGCAGTCCAATGGGCAGCCGTCAATGTCTGGCGCCGCCCCCAACCTTGGCTCGCCGCAAGCAGAGCAGAACCAGGGCGAGCAGCCCGCCAATGTCACCAACCTCGGGCCGCCGGGCGGCACGCCGCGCACGGCGGACACCGCAGGCGCCACCAAGCCGCAAGGGCCGGTCAGCGGCAGTACCGGCACAGGCCAGGTGTCAGGCCAGCAGGTGACCCAGCCTAGCCCGACGCAGTATCAGTCCCAGGCGCAGCAAAACCAGGGCCAGCAGCCCGGCAACGTGCGGGAACTGCCGCCAAGCGCCGCAACGCCGACCAATGACCCGAGCGGCGTCACCAAAGCGCAGGGACCCGTCTCTGCCCCGGCAAGCCGTGCACAGACGGGAACTCCGGCTAGCGGGACGACACGTTAAAACGCCATCCGGTATCCGTTTCCCTGCGGGAAAGGGTTGGGGTGCGCGGTCTTGGCTTCGGGAGCAGAGGGCCGCACTCTCTGTCGGGACGCGGCTAGGAAAGGCAAGGGCCACTTCACCCCGCTCCTCTCGTAAGAGAACAGCGACGTCTTTCCACTATTGCGGCTCATCATTGCCGGACGTGTCGCTGCGTGGCAGTTCAGCCGCTGCCCGCCCAATACCCTGCGGTGCCGGACGAGACGGAGTTGCAAGTGGTCCCATGCCTTGGATGACCTGATCGCGGCGGCCGAGGCGGCAGCGGACTTGGCCGGCGCCGCTATCATGCCGCACTACCGCCAAGGCGTGGCCGCCGACCTGAAAGGCGACAGCAGCCCGGTCACTGTCGCCGACCGTGCGGCCGAGGCGGCGATGCGCGCCTACCTGGCCCAGCGCTTCCCCGACCACGGCATCCTGGGCGAGGAGGGCGGCCTCGACCGTCCCGGCGCGCGGCTGCGCTGGGTGCTGGACCCGGTGGACGGCACCCGCGCCTTTATTACGGGGCGGCCGACCTTTGGTGTCCTAGTGGCGCTGATGGACGGCCCGGTGCCGATCCTGGGCGTAATAGACCAGCCCGTGACGGGGGAGCGCTGGGTCGGCGCAGCAGGCCGGGCCACCCAGTTCCGCGGCAGGCATGGCCGTGCGGGATGCCGGCCCTGCCCCGCTCTGGCCGCGGCGGAGCTTTCTTGCACCGCGCCCGAGATCTTCAACCCGGCGCAGACGACGGCGTGGCGCCGGCTGCAGTCTGCGACGCAGCGGACGTCCTGGGGTGGGGACTGTTACGCCTATGGGCTGCTGGCGCTGGGCGGCATAGACGTGATCGCGGAGCCTGGACTGCAGGTGTGGGACTGGGCGGCGCTGGTGCCGGTCATCGAGGGCGCAGGCGGGCGGGTAACCGACTGGGCTGGGCAGCCGATGCATCCCGATGGGGACGGCTGCACCCTGGCTGTCGGAGATCCGGCTCTGCTGAGGGCAGCAATTGAGCTACTATCTGGCGACGCATTCGTTTCCTCAGGAACCCAACCGGGATAACGACGGCTGTTAGAAAACGCTTAGCAGTGGGCGGACCGCGAAGCGATGCCGCCTACGCCGCTCGCCAGCCTACACGGCACACCTCTCCTGGAAGATGCAGACGAGCTTCTGGGACCAGGCGCTGCTACACGCCCGGCAGCTCGTTTACGCAGCCGAC
>CAXTOB010000078.1:5989-18565 GCA_964245505.1 uncultured Acetobacteraceae bacterium
GCCCTCCGGCAGATGGTCCAGCCGGGTGAGCGAAAGGTTTTGCACTGACAGGTGCAGCGCCTGGTCGGCGTCGAGACGCAGCGCGTGGGCCACTGCCGCCCGGATGGCGCCGCCATGGCTGACGATCACCACGTCCTGGCCAGCATGCTCCGTCACGAGGGTGTCCAGGGCAGCGGCGACCCGGACCAGCACATCGGCCATGCTTTCCCCTTCCGGCGGGCATTCGGTGCCGGCGAGCGGCCAGAACGGGTGCGCGGGGGCCTGCAGCAGAGGCGGCAGGGCGGCATGAACCAGGCCCTGGTAGCTGCCAAGGTTCTGCTCGATCAGGCCAGGCACCACGTGCAGTTCCTGAGCTGGGTAACCGGCGGCGAAGATCGCCTCCGCAGTGCGGCGGGTGCGGGATAGCGGCGTGCAGCACCAGGCGGCGGGACGGGGCAGGCGGGCGGCGATGGCCTGATACATCGGCACCTGCGCCACCAGCGTGTCCGGGCACAGCGACACGTCCAAGATGCCGTAGAGCATGGCGCGCTCGTTCTCCGCCACGAGGGCGTGGCGGATCAGCCAGAATCTGGTTTCCATGGGTGTCCTGTTCCCGGTGCTGGTTTGGAAGCAGTTTTATCCGAGTCCGGTGGACATGTAACCAAAGTGCGGGTCCGAGCGCCTTGCCCGCCGCCCTGATCTCACCCCTGCGGCAGGAGTGCTGCCCGTCCGGCGCGTGCCAGCCCCGTACGGGACCGGTTCCTTAAGGCTGTTATGGACCCGGCAGGTATGGGGAGGCCAGCGTCACTTCCTGGGACGCCATGGTGCAGCAGGAGAGCAGCATGCCCAAGCTGGTGTTCGGCTTTGCCATGCCGGCCAGCACCAGGCTTTCTGTTTCGCCGGAGACGGAGAGTATGACGACGCGTCCCTGCCCGGCTTCCAGGATGGTGCTGCGGCATTCGCCGAGATCAGCCTCCGCCACGATGCCGTCCGACAGGGCGTGCATCGTGCTCACGATGACGCTCAGCTTCTCATTCGGGGCGCCGCCGATGCTGGCGATCTCGATCCCGTCCCGGGTGGAAACGGATGCCCAGATCAGGCCGTTGCACCGGGTTGCCAGCGTCTCCAGGATGCCCCGGCACGCTGATGCCAGGTGGGCTTTGTGATCAGGGTGCATCTGGCCCGCCGAGAAAATGAGTGACGCCAAGGTCTGTGCTGGTCCGTGACATCCTATGCCGTTGCAACTAGGGCCTCAATCATAAGCATGATGTGATCCCGGTTGCGGGCGTCCACTCCGAACACGGGCAGAACCCGGTCCCGGGCCGCCAGCACGTCGTGATACATTTTCAATCCGACGTCGGGCCGCTCATCCATGTGGGTGACGCCGATCACCGCACTGGCGTTTGCGATCGTGTCGCGAAATAGGTCCATGTAATAGACGAGGTCCCCGGCGGGGTCCGGACCCGCATGGTCCAGCAGGACGATGATCCCCAGCGCACCGCGCGCCAGCAGCCTGCACATGAAGTCATAGCGCCGCTGGCCAGGAGTGCCGAAGATCAGCAGCTTGCGGCCGTCTTCCATCGTCATCGAACCATAGTCCAGCGCGACCGTCGTGGTGGTCTTATCGCCGCGCACCTGATCCGCACCGACCGGCACATCGGTCCGCACGGGGTCGATGTCGCTGAGGGTGGTCACGATCGTGGTCTTGCCGGCTCCCATGCTGCCGGTGATGATGAGCTTCAAATCGGTCACGGCCGTTGCAATCCCAGTCGTTTCAAAATACTGCGGAAAACCGTGACGTGTTCGGATGCCCGCTTGGACTGGGCGGGCGAAGCAGCCTCCGATTCGGGCACCAGTTCGCCTTCCTTCAGGATGCCAAGCTCGTCGCAGGCCGCCAAGAATATCGCGGCTTCATCGGCGTTGTGCCCTGTCGCCGCGGACAGTGCTGCTGCCGTTGTGGGCTGACGGCCGAGCAGGCCGCACCAGGTGACGTGATGACGGGCGTGCGGCAAGCCTGCAAGATCTGGCCAGGCCAAAAGTTTGAAGGCGCCACTCCGATAGCGTGTGGCCTCTCCCGCGCCGCCACAACGGAGAACCGCCACCCAGAACAGGTTCTGGAGCGGGAATGCCGGAACGCTGACGATGGGGCCATTTTGGGTCGGCGTCACCGCGTTTCGGCCGTAGTAGGAGTTCTGCGCCACGGTCACCTGAGCGGGCGCGAGCGCCTCGGCCGGGCTGTCAAATAAGATTTGCAGCGTTGCATACGAGTAGCACGTGTCAATCGTGGCCGCAGCGCAGATGGACGGCAGTCCGCGCAAGCTTACGACGATGACCTGTGACGCCGCCTTTGCTTGACGCAGCAAGTCCAGCAAGTTGGAGCCTGCTGCGTCAGCGAAGGCCCGGTTGCCGGCCGTAGGGTCTGAACTGCTGACTCCAGGCGGCTGTTCCGGCTTATGAAGGTCAAGCACGGCGGTCGCGCCCGGGACCGGCATCTCAGGGTCCGGGTCCGCCGCGCGGTTTTCGGCTGGGGTATGCGGGACCGCAACGTCATACGTGTGCTGCGGCGGTTCTGCTTCGTGATGCGCCGGGAGGGCACCCGCCGGCACCAGCGGCACATGCAGCATGTGTGATGCGGTTGGACTTGCGGCCGGCCGGGACAGCCATGTCGGAAGGGCGCGGAAGATAGAACGCAGCCCGGCCGGCTTCGCCGACGGCGACGCGCCAAGTGCCACAGGTTCGGCTGCTGGCAGGTTCGGGGCGGCAAGGGCTTTGCCGAGTTGCGCCGCCTCGTTGAGGACGTGCACGATTCCGCCGGGTCCATGCACCTGTACCGGCTTATTCAACGTCAGGCCGCCCGACGTCAGAAATCCGAGGGTGGCTGCAGCACGGGCCCCGGTCCGCGTTGCGCTGCGCTGCCAGGCGGCGACACCTATTTCTGTGTCAACGTCACACAGCAGCAGGTCGCAACTGTCTGCGCCTGCCGTGCTGAACGACCATTCCGCCGACAGGTGCGACCGCATGAGCCCCGCCAGGCTTTCGATCTGCGACGCATCAGAGGCGTCAAAGCCGACGAGGGCGCAGTGCAGCTTTGCCATTGCACTCTATTCAGGTTGTTCATTTAGCCGGAACGTATCGGCGCTGTACTCAGCCGGTACGGCGCCGATGCATTGAGGGCGGCCGAAATGCCGCCCCTCACGCCAAGCTGAGATAAGTTAGGCCAGCTTCTTCTCAGCCGTGGACAGCTGATGGCGCGCCATGGCCAGGTTGGAGTTCGCCTTGTTGAGCGCGAGATAGACGAACAGGGAGCTCTCGCCCTTGACGATACGGATCAGGTGATACTGGTTGCCCATCGTGATCAGGATGTCTTCAATGTTGTCGCGCAGGCCCAGTGCCGCCATCGTCTTCATCTTGGCCTTCACGACCTCGGTGTTGCCAGCGGCGGCAACTTCAAGGTTCAAGCCCTGGCCGCCGGCGGTGCCGAGGCACATGCCGCTCTTCCAGTCCACCAGCGCAGAACCGACTGCGCCATCAATCAGCATCGTGTCGTCGAGAACGGCTTTAACATTTGCAGTATTCATGTGCTTGGCTCCTTTAACGGGTTTCCAGAGTCCGCCGATTTTTAACCAACGCTGGCTCATTTAGGCGCGCCACTCTGTTTCACCAAAAATATAATACTGAGATCGTAATTTTATACCAGGGTCCGATTTGTCAGATTTTGTTGAAACTAAGTTACCGATTTTGAAGATAATTGTTACATATTACGATCTATGTCGCGCCTGCGTGCACCGTCATCCGGCTTCCACCCTGACCCGTTGCAGGCGTAGGCGGCAGCAGCCTTTACCCGGATGACACGAGTTCTCAAGGGAGTGCCCGCTGCGGACCCTATGACGCCATATCCCTGAAAGATCAATAAGTTGCAAATAAACGAACGTTGGTGCCGCCCGCCAGCAGGCACAGCGTAGCGCTGTCAGACCATACGGAGAGACGGCCCTTAGCGGGACAGGCCAGCAGCCTCCTGAGGGTCGTCACCCCCGGCCACCTCCCCCACATCGGACGGCAATTCAGTCAGTGCCGAAGGCTTTCCCCAGCTCGGTCCTCCTGCTGATTGCTGCAGCACAATAAAACACGCAATTAACCACCGCAATCTTTCTTACAATTGCGAGAAGCCTGAAGATTCAGCTATCCATCAGCAGTACACGACTCACAAAATCAGGAGATGATCGGAGTAGAAGCCGATTGACATAATACGTTCTCAAATATTTCTCGATGACGTGCAGAACGCCGCCTAGCCAGCCTGCTGAATAAGCAGATGCTCCGCATCGAAGCCGTCACAGGGAAGGCCGTACGAACCCCACACTACACAATGCTTATGAAGGGGATTGCCGAGCCATCATGCTGCTGCCGATGGATAGGTTGATCTTACGCAGCAGCGCACTTCTACCGCCGCCCTCCACGCCTTCAACCAAGAGATCTGGAGCGGGCGAAGGGATTCGAACCCTCGACCCCAACCTTGGCAAGGTTGTGCTCTACCCCTGAGCTACGCCCGCCCATCAGCGAAGCGCTCCTTTAGAGCGGTCTGAAGTCGCTTGCAAGGGGCTTTGACGCCCCATGCAACACCAGGCTCCAGACCCCGCCAGCCAACTCCCCGTTGCCAGACCCTGGTTCCCAAGTTGCCCCGAGTTTGCCATACTGATCCCGCAATGAATGGCCGGCTAGGATGCGGGCCATGCAGCGATGGATGGAACAATGCCGTTTGGCGCGATCTTAATACTGCAGGTGCTGCTGGCCATCCACGCCGCCCGCTCCGGACGGATGCAGCCCTGGCTTTACATCATCGTGTTCCTGCCCGGCATCGGCTGCCTGCTCTATGTGCTTGTGGAGCTTCTGCCGGAGCTGCTGGGCGGCCGCACCGGCCGTCGCGTGACGGCCGGCGTCGTCCAGGCCGTCAATCCCGGCCACCACTACCGCGCCTTGGCCCGCTCGGTGGAGATCGCGCCCACCGTCCACAACCGACTCCACCTGGCCGAGGAGTGTCTGCGCCTGAACCGCGGGGCCGAGGCGCTGGACCTGCTGCAGGGATGTCTGGCCGGCATGTATGCCACCGACCCGGCGATCCGCCTCAATCTCGCCCGCGCCCACTACGCGACCGGGGACTTCTCCGCCGCGGTGCAGGTGCTGGACGACCTGGCGCACGATACCCCGGACTACCGCACCACGGATGGACACCTGCTTTATGCCATGTCCCTGGAAGGTGCGGGCCGCACCGGCGACGCGCTGCGGGAGTATGCGGCCCTAGCGGACAAGTTCCCGGGCGAGGAGGTCCGCTACCGGTATGCCGCCCTGCTGGCTCAGACCGGCGCCCCAGGCACCGCCCAAGAAAAATACCAGGAGATCGTCCGCCGGGTGGAGGTGCAGGGCGGCGTGTATCGCCGGGCACAGCGGGCCTGGTACGACGCTGCCCGGCGCGCCCTGGCCTGACTAGAGTCCACGGCCGCCTGCCCCGCTTGCACAAACCGTCCGCGCGCAACATCTATGGCCGCAACAACGCTTCACATGAGGCCGCCAATGGACATGCTGATCGGGCAAAAGCCCCGTGCGCCCACACCACGCCCCGGAGCCGCGGGCCCCAACCCGGCTGGCGCTCCCCCGTCTGGTCCCGATGCCAGCATCGTGGATGGCACTCAGCAGACCTTCATGCAGGACGTGATTGAGGCATCGCGCAGCGTGCCTGTCCTGGTGGACTTCTGGGCAACCTGGTGCGGTCCCTGCAAGCAGTTGACCCCGGCGCTGGAGAAGGTGACGCGCGCTGCGGGCGGGCGGATCAAGCTCGTCAAGATAGACATCGATGCCAACCGCGCCCTGGTGCAGCAGCTCACGCAGGTCGGACTGCCGCTGCAATCGGTGCCCACCGTGGCCGCCTTCTGGCAGGGCCAGATCGCTGACATGTTCCAGGGCGCGCTGCCTGAGAGCGAGATCAAGCGCTTCGTCGAGAACCTGCTCAAGCTTGCCGGCGGCGCCATGCCGGCCGCCGACTTGTTAGCTGAGGCTCGGACGGCGACGGAAGCCGGGCAGTACGAGGAGGCTGGCAGCCTGTTCAGCGCCTTGCTGCAGGACGATCCGGAATCGCCGGAAGGCTGGGCTGGGCTGATCCGTGTGCTGATGGCGATGGGCCAGGAAGACCAGGCCCAGGACGCCTTGGAGCAAGTGCCGGCGAAGATCGCCGATCATCCGGAAGTCAGCGGCGCCCGCAGCGCCCTGGCCCTGGCCGCGGAGGGGCGCAAGGCATCAGGCCAGATGGCCGAGTTGGAGCAGCGTGTGGCCGCAGACCCGGCCGATTACCAGGCCCGCTACGACCTGGCGACCGCGCTCAATGCAGCGGACCGCCGGACCGAAGCCGCCGACGCCCTGATCGCCATCGTCAAGGCCGACCGCACCTGGAACGAGGACGGCGCGCGGCTGCAGCTGCTGAAGTTCTTCGAAGCCTGGGGGCTATCGGATCCGGCCACTCTTGCTGCCCGGCGGCGCCTGTCCGCCGTGCTGTTCCGCTAAACGCATGACAGACGCGCCGCGCCTGGAGGATTTGGCGACCGAGTTCGCAATCTTCCCCCTGCCCGGCGCCCTGCTGCTGCCAGGGGGCAAGCTGCCGCTCAATATCTTCGAGCGGCGCTACCTCGCGATGTTCGAGGATAGCCTGTCCGAGGGCCGGGTGATCGGCATGATCCAGCCGGACGAGCTGCGTCCAGCGACCCCCAGCGGACCCGCACTATATAAGGTGGGCTGCTTAGGCCGCCTATCATCGTTCAGCGAGACGGACGATGGGCGGATGCTGGTCACCCTGACCGGCCTTATCCGCTTCACCGTCAAGGTCGAACTGGAGATGCGCCGCGGCTACCGCCGGGTGCGTGCGGACCTGGCCCGCTTCCGTGCCGATCTGGACGAGGCGCCGCAGCCAGGCAACCTCGACCGCGATGGACTGGTCGAGGAGTTGCGCGCCTACTTCGCCGCGCGTGGCTTCGACGCCAATTGGGAGGCGATCGACGAGATGCCGGACGAGGCGCTGGTGTCCACGCTGTCGATGGTATGCCCGTTCGACCCGGCGGAGAAGCAGGCGCTGCTGGAAGCACCGGATACAGCAGATCGTGCCTCGACCCTGCTGACCCTTCTGCGGATGGGCGCCCACACCGTAGAACCGGGGCGCCGCGGACGGCAGGCAAGCTGATGGCCCGGGACGACGCTGGCACACCGGACCTGGACCCGCGCCTTCTGGCGATTTTGGTCTGCCCGCTCACCAAAGGGCCGCTGACCTATGACCGGGTTGCCGGGGAACTGGTCAGCATTAAGGCCGGTCTGGCCTACCCCGTCCGTGACGGCGTGCCGATCATGTTGCCGGACGAGGCCCGCCGCCTAGATGAATAACGCCACCGTTTCCGAGTTGCGGGTCCGGCGCGCGACGGCGGAGCTGGAGGTTGACTTCACCGATGGCGGCAGCATCCAGCTCCCGGCCGAATACCTCCGGGTGGAAAGTCCCAGCGCAGAAGTGCAGGGCCATAGCCCCAACGAGCGCAAGCTCGTGTCGGGCAAGCGTGCGGTCGGAATCGCTGCCGTGGAGCCGGTCGGCCACTACGCCGTCCGCATCCGTTTCACGGACGGCCACGACACCGGCATTTTTAGCTGGGCGCTGCTGCGCCAGTTGGGCCAGGAACACGCCGAACGCTGGCAGGCTTATTTGAACGCGCTCGCTGCCGCAGGACGCACGCGGGACAGCTAAGCAACCGCGCCGAACCTTCTTCCCTTCCCCCAAAAACGGCTGAGGTGAAGGAAGTAACAAGGACCTGACCGTTCCAGCCTGGGTCTAGCTTCCGCTAGCAAGCTATTGTTCCCGAGCAGAAAGTGTCTGGGTCCCACCTCTGCAGGTGCGAGGTTAACACCACACCGCCCATCCAATGCTACACCGCCTCGCGCAAACGGGGGGTTGATCCGGCGGCGGTCGTGTATGATTGGCCTCCTCCCAGCGCGCCCGATTCGCCGCGCCGGGCCCATGATCGAAGACAGAAGGCAGCCCGATGGACACGATGGCGGAACACCTGCGCCTCCCGGCGCATGAGCGGCTTGCGGCGATCTCGCGCCAGATCTGGTCCGACAAGTATCGCTTCAAGGACAGCGACGGCACCCCGGTGGACCAGACGGTCGAAGACACCTGGCGCCGCATTGCCCGCGCCCTCGCTGCCGTCGAGGCCCAACCGGACCTGTGGGAGGGCAGGTTCTACCAGGCTCTGGAAGACTTCAAGTTCCTGCCCGCCGGCCGCATCGTTGCCGGCGCGGGCACCGGGCGGCGGGTGACGCTGTTCAACTGCTTCGTCATGGGCGACATCGAGGACGACCTCGGCAGCATCTTCGCCCACCTGCGTGAGGCCGCGCTGACGATGCAGCAGGGTGGCGGCATCGGCTACGACTTCTCGACGCTGCGGCCCAAGGGCGCCGTCGTGCGCGGCGTCAGTGCCGACGCGTCCGGCCCGCTGTCGTTCATGGACGTGTGGGACAGCATGTGCCGCACCATCATGTCCGCCGGGTCCCGCCGCGGTGCGATGATGGCGACCATGCGCTGCGACCACCCGGACATCGAGGCGTTCATCGCCGCCAAGCGCGAGCCGGGGCGGCTGCGGAACTTCAACCTGTCGGTGCTGGTGACGGACGCCTTCATGGCGGCGGTGGACGCAGGCGCCGACTGGCCGCTGGTGTTCGCCGGGCAAACCTACCGCACGGTCAAGGCGCAGGCGCTGTGGGACAGCATCATGCGCGCCACTTACGACTACGCCGAGCCCGGCGTGCTGTTCATCGACCGCATCAACGCCCGCAACAACCTGTATTACTGCGAGGCGATCCACTCGACCAATCCCTGCGCCGAGCAGCCGCTGCCGCCCTATGGCGCCTGCCTGCTGGGGTCGGTGAACCTAGCCCGCTTGGTGCGCGACCCGTTCACGCCCGCGGCGCACTTGGACGAGGCCGAGTTGTCTGAGCTGGTCGGGGTCGCCGTCCGCATGATGGACAACACCATTGACGCCTCGGGCTTCCCCCTGGAGGAGCAGCGGCAGGAAGCCTACGCCAAGCGCCGGATCGGCCTGGGCCTGACCGGGCTTGCGGACGCGCTGATGATGGTGGGCCTGCGCTATGGCTCGGACGAGGCAGCGGAGACGGCTGGGCGCTGGGCCGGGCTGGTCAGCCGGGCGGCTTACCTGACATCGGCGGACCTTGCGGCGGAGAAGGGCGCCTTCCCCCTGTTCGACCGTGATGCCTACCTGTCTGGGCAGAGCGTCCAGGAGCTGGATGCGGACGTGCAGGCCTCTATCGCGCGGCAGGGCATACGCAACGCGCTGCTGACCTCCATCGCGCCGACCGGGACGATCTCGCTGCTGGCGGACAACGTATCTTCGGGGATCGAGCCGGTGTTCGCCCACTCCTACACCCGCAAGGTCACGGAGCGGGACGGCAGCAAGCGGGAGGAGCTGGTCGAGGACTACGCCGTCCGCCTGTATCGCACCCGCTTCGGCGCCGATGCGGCGTTGCCGGACACCTTCGTCACCGCGCAGACGCTGACGCCCGCCGAGCACATCAAGATGCAGGCGGCGCTGCAGCGGCATGTGGACAGCGCGATCAGCAAGACGGTCAACGTGCCGGAGGACATCGACTTCGAGTCGTTCCAGCAGGTTTACAAGGACGCCTACCGCCAGGGCTGCAAGGGCTGCACGACCTACCGGCCGAACGCCATCACCGGCTCCGTGCTGTCCACCACCCCTGCCCCGGCGCCTGTAGTAGCACCGGCCGTCCCGGCGCGGTCGCCGCACGAGCCGCTGAAGCGCCCGGAGAAGCTGACCGGCAGCACCTACAAGCTGCGCTGGGCGACCAGCGAGCACGCGCTGTATATCACCATCAACGACATCGAGGAGGACGGGGTGCGCCGGCCGTTCGAGGTGTTCATCTCGTCGGCCAACATGGAGCACTTCAGTTGGGTGGTGGCGCTGACCCGGATGATCTCGGCGGTGTTCCGCCGGGGCGGCGAGGTGGCGTTCGTGGCGGAGGAGCTGCAGGGCATATTCGACCCGCGCGGCGGGCAGTGGAGCGAGGGGCGCTACGTGCCGTCGCTGATCGCAGCGATCGGCGGCATCTTGGAGCAGCACATGATCGGCACGGGGTTCCTGCCGGCTCCGGCGGGGCGTGTTGCGCCAGGTGCGGCGGCGGAAACGCCGGTTACAGGCGCCAGCGCGGTGCCGCTTGGGATGCTGTGCCCCAAGTGCAGCCAACCTGGCGTTGCCAAGGAGGGCGCCTGCCTGACGTGCCACCATTGCGGGTGGTCCAAGTGCGGGTAGCCGTAACTTCGTAACGCGGTGATGTGCGTCCGGTGAAGTGAAACGTAGTGCATTCCACCTTCACCGGACTTCACTTCTGTGCGCTTAAGCTCTAATTTTTACCCTGAACACGGTAACAATACGAAGTAGACCTTTTGCAGTTGTGTCAAACTTGCCCTGTTCCATAACCTCCTTTGCTTGATCGAACGTATCGAAGAGACAATGCGGATTAGGTTTAACATTCTCCGCAACATGGTAGCAAGACAGTGGCGAGCATGCGAACTGGCTATGCATTCCAACAGCTACCACGTCATAGCCTTCCAGGACTGCTAATTGAGGCTTTCCTACATCAGTAAGAAATGAAGGCTCGGGTTCGACAGAGGACCATATTTTTGAATATACGTCAAACTCCTGATTGAACGCTTCGTAGTAGAAAAGCGTCATACTGCTCAGGTCAACCCCCTCGTCCGCAGCAATTTTTTCCATCACGCCTGGCGCATTGAAGAGCCAAAACCCATTATGCTTCCAGTGGTTAATATAGTTGGCAAAATGCTTTGAGACGCAGTTGCTTACAGAGTAGACGTCTTCTACCGCGGGGGCAGCAAGCCACTCTGGTTTTGCCGATATGTTTTTATACATGTAGCCGATGGGAAGCATGTTCAGCCTCGACGTTTGGAAAGGCAACTAAGTAGTATAGCGTTGGTAGAATGTCCGGTGGCGTCCATATCCTAGATGTGCTTGCTTGTCTCGGCCGCACCGCACTTGTGTGTGACAGGCTACACAGGCCTGTTTAAGACGTCTGCTCACCTGGCAGAGTTGCTCGATCGGCACGCGCTTTCGCCATTGTTAGCGGATCTGGCATACCTTCAAAGTATTTATCCAACGCTTCGCGGAATACCGCCTCGTGCGGCGTCGCCAACGCAAACAGCGTCATGCATGAGTTGAATTTTAGGTCGTCCGGGCTGCCAAGGATCGCGTTGATTGTCCGCTCTTCCATCGCGTTCACCAACCCCGCGCACCGCACCAGCCGAGGCCCTAGCACCGGATGCGCCAAGTAGGCCCGCGCCTCGTCGAGCGACCCCAAAGCATAGCGCCGGGCCATCGCACTGTGCCCCAGCCCGGCAAGCTGCGGGAACACGAACCACATCCAGTGCGTGCGCTTGCGCCCGGCCGCCAGCTCGGCCAGCACCTGCGCCATCACCGGCTCCTGTGCCTGCACGAAGCGGTCGAGACCATAAGGATCACTCATCCCGCCATGCTGCACGCTGCACCATAGCTTGCAATGGCCTAGCGCTTACCGCGCGGCCTCAAGCAGGCCAGCAGAACCAGGGCAGCCCCGCCCGGCAAAACCGCCCAATAATTGTCCACCAGCGCCAGCCCCGTCGCCCCAGACCAGCAACTGCTGACCACCAGCCCCAGCCAATCCGTCGCCCCCAGGCTCCGGCCGGCTGCGCCGAGGTCGCGCCGCCGCACGGGAGCCGACCGCCACAGCCCCATCAGCAGCCCAGACCCGGTCACGCCTGCGATCCCGGCCAGCAGCACCGGCAACAACCCCGGCTGCACATACGCCACCCCCAGCACAGGCAGCAGCGCGATCGCCGCTGTGCCCAACGCCGCCGCCGCCATCTTGGCGTGCTGTGCGGCCTTCGGCGGGATCGGCGCAGTCCCTGCCAGTTCCGTAGCCTGGTCGCCGTGAACCGCAGCCGAGCTCAGCAGGCGCGCGGACTCCCCTGCCAGGAACACCGAAATCGACCCGAGACCCAGCGCCGCAGCCGGCTGGCCGTCGCGCAGCAGCGTCAGCGCGACCGGCACGGCGTAAACAAGCTGGAACGCCGCCCGGCTCAGCAGCGTCGGGGTGCGGCGGAGCAGCCGCATCTCCTTGCGCAGCAGCGCCCGGAACGGGCTGGCGTGGAACCGCCCTGGTCTTACGACCTGCCCGGCTCCGCGCAGGATAACGGGGCGGCGCGACGGCGGAGCCAAAGCTGCACCTGCCGCGAAGCGCCGGGCCAGGGCCACGGCAGCAAACGCTGTTGCCGACATGCCCAGCAGCACCAGCGCCGCAAGCGGCACGGGCGCTCCCAGCACGGCACGCGACGGCCACCATTCGGCGCCCGACGGCACGCCGCAGCAGGGCGGCGTCAAGGCATCCCACACCGCCAGCCGCAGCGATGGAGTGAGCATGGTCCCAGACTGGCTCACCAGGAACATCAGGGCACCGAACACCAGGCTCAACAAGTTCACGGTCCGCCGCGCC